>CAYOHX010000063.1:0-26425 GCA_964403875.1 uncultured Anaerolinea sp.
CTGCGCCACAAACCCCCACACCCCCATACGAAAGAGCGAGGATTTTGTAAAAGTCAAGTGACTTTGGAAAAGCCATAGGTATTGAGAATCGGCGTGGTGAAATCCGTCTTATGGGGTCTAGGGATGGTGAATTTGTGTCGACTCCCCGCGATGAGCTCCGTGAATCTTTGTACCGCGGGTTTCGGCGGGGCCTTGCTTATGATACACTGATGACTGAGTAACATCAAAATTAAAGGAAGCAATCATGGAAATCAGCAATCAGGATATTCAACGCTACCGGGGTAATTTGCAAAAAGAATTGGACGGCGCGGCGCTGTATGGGGTGCTGGCTGAAAAAGAGACCCGCCCGGAAATGCAAGCCGTGTACCGGAAGCTGGCGGAAAGCGAGCAGAAACACGCTCAATTTTGGCGTGAAAAACTGGTTGCCGCAGGCGTGACTGTTTCGACTGATCAGGTGAGCGGCCAGGCCAAAACCCTCATCTGGCTTGCGCGCCGTTTTGGCGTGCAGTTTGTTTTGCCCACCATCACCAACGCCGAAAAAGCCGACAGCAACGCGTACGCGAACCAGCCGGAAGCGGAGGCCGCGGTTATGGCGGCGGACGAACAAGCGCATGCCCGCTTGCTTTCGGCTGCCAGCGCGGGTGCCACAGGCGGGGTTTCAGGGGCCACCGTGGCAGAAATGGAAGGACGGCACCGATCATCCGGGGGCAACGCCTTGCGCGCGGCGGTGCTGGGCGCAAATGATGGGCTGGTTTCTAATCTGAGCCTGGTCATGGGGGTGGCGGGCGCGGAACTGGCCGGGCAGGGCATTCTTATCACCGGCTTGGCCGGGCTGCTGGCGGGGGCTGGATCGATGGCGTTGGGGGAGTGGCTTTCGGTGCAAAGCTCACGCGAATTGTATGAGCGGCAGATTCGGATTGAAAAGGAAGAACTGGAAGCGAATCCGGAAGAAGAAGAGGAAGAACTGGCCTTGATCTATCAGGCCAAGGGGCTGTCTGAAGATCGTGCCCGCGAGCTGGCGCACAGCTTGCTCAAGAACAAAGACACGGCTCTGGATACCCTGGCGCGAGAAGAATTGGGTATTGATCCCAAAGAATTGGGTGGTTCGGCCTGGGAAGCCGCGATCACCTCGTTTGTGTTGTTTGCCATCGGGGCGATCATCCCGGTCATCCCGTTCTTCTTCGCCAGCGGGATGGTCGCGGTATACAGCAGCCTGGCGATCAGCGGACTGGGTTTGTTTGGCATTGGCGCAGCAATCACCTTAATGACCGGGCGCAGCGTGTGGTATTCGGGTTTCCGCCAGGTGATCTTCGGGTTGGTTGCGGCGGGATTGACCTTTGGCATTGGCCGCTTGATTGGCGTGTCGTTAGGTGGTTAGTGGCTTAAACGGACGCAAGGAGGATAAAAAATGAGCAACAAGACCGGGATGAGCAAACCCACGCAGGACGAAAAACTGTTGAAAACTCCTTCTCAGGGGGAGGCTCGTTTTACCGAGACTGACCCCTGGCGGGTGCTGCGCATTCAAGGTGAATTTGTGGAAGGCTTTGAAGCCCTGGCGGGGTTAGGTCCGGCGGTGACCATTTTTGGCTCGGCACGGACTCCCGAAAGCGACCCATTCTACCAGGCGGCTGTGGAAACTGCGCGCCTGCTGGCGATGGAAGGGTTGGCGATTATTACTGGAGGCGGGCCAGGTATTATGGAAGCGGGCAACAAGGGGGCGCGCCTGGGAGGCGCGGTTAGCGTGGGTTTGAACATTGAACTGCCTTTCGAGCAGCACCACAATCCTTATCTGGATATTCCTATTGATTTTCGTTATTTCTTTGCCCGAAAGGTGATGTTCTTGAAGTATGCGCAAGCTTTTGTGATTTTCCCCGGAGGATTCGGCACACTGGATGAGATGTTCGAGGCGCTGACTTTGGTGCAAACCGGAAAAGTATCCAACTTTCCGATTATCCTGTTTGGCTCGACATATTGGTCTGGGCTTTTGACATGGCTGAAAGAAACGATGTTGGCCGAAGGGAAGATCTCTCCGGCTGACCTGGATTTGCTGGTGATTGCCGATACTCCAGAATCTGCGCGCGATGCCGTGACCCAGGCAATGGTGGCAGGGGGATGGCTGGAATCCAGGGAGCAGGCTGCTCGCGCCGAGACACGCAGGGTATATCAACAAAAACGCGAGTAGGACAAATCTGAGATATAATTGATCCATGAAATACGGATTTGTTCTCCCGCGGGGTGACGCCCGCACGGCTGCTGATTTTTCCCGCGCGGCTGAAGAAGCGGGGTGGGATGGGTTCTTTGTCTGGGAACCAGTATGGGGCGTGGATGCCTGGGTGTCGTTGACCGCCGCGGCGATGGTCACCGAACGCATCCGGTTGGGCACAATGATCACGCCGGTTTCGCGCATGCGACCCTGGAAGTTGGCTTCCGAGACAGCAACGCTCGATAATCTCTCCGGTGGGCGGGTCATTGTGAGCGTGGGTCTGGGGGCGGTGGATACAGCCTTCGAGCAGTTTGGAGAGGTTACCGATCGTAGAGCGCGCGCGGAGCTGCTGGATGAGGGGTTGGATATTCTGACCGGGTTATGGCACGGGCAACCCTTCGAATATCATGGTAAGCACTACCAGGTCAAACCGACCGATTTCCTGGTGCCCCCATCGCCTGTGCAGCAGCCCCGCATTCCGATCTGGGTGGTTGGCGCTTACCCGAGTGAAAAATCGATGCGCCGCGCCCTGCGCTTCGATGGCTTGCTGCCCGCTGTGTTGGGTCCGGATGGAAAGATATCAATGCAGCCGCTGACGCCAGAGCAAGTTGCTACGATACGCGATTATGTGATTCGGCATCGCGCAGAGAACAGCCCTTATGACATTGTGGTCGAGGGCACAACTTCCGGCGAAGACAAAGCGGCCAACGCCGAACTGATGCGGCGGTGGGAGGAAGCGGGGGCTACCTGGTGGATCGAAGCGCTGTGGGAAGCGCCTGCGCAAGAAGAGGTGCTGCGCCGGATTCAACAGGGGCCGCCGGGGGATTAACCTTGCGGAGCAATTGGGAATTTGCTCACGGGTTGGTTTAATATCCCATTTATGAAGAGCGAGGAACCTGCATTCCTGCGTCGAGGATTTCTTTCACCAGCCCAGGTCCGGAGTAAATCAACCCGGAGTAAAGCTGGATGAGGCTTGCCCCCACATCGAGGCGGCGCTGAGCGTCTTGGGCGTTCATGATGCCGCCACTGGAGACCACTGGCAGCCGCCCGCCGAGCAGCTCGACCGCGCGAGCGGTCATTCGCAGGCTCAACGCTGTGAGCGGCGCGCCGCTCAAGCCGCCGGTTTCGGCGGAGAGTTTGGAGCGCAGCGGCGGGCGAGAGATGGTGGTGTTGGTGACGATGACCCCATCCATGCCGCAATCAACAATGGCCTCCAGGGCGGATTCGAGTTCTTCCTCCGAGAGATCAGGGGCCAGCTTGACCAGGATGGGTACGGTCTTCCCGGTTTGCTGAGCCTGAATGGATCGTTCGGCAGCCAAAGGACGCAGAATGGCTTCGAGCGCGGCCCGAGTTTGTAGGCTGCGCAGGCCGGGTGTGTTGGGTGAACTGACATTCACCGCCAGGTAGTCGGCCAGGGGAGCAAAAACATGGAGGAGGAACAGGTAGTCGTTAGGGGCTTCTTCCAGCGGGGTGACTTTGTTCTTGCCGATGTTGACACCCAGAACGAGCCCGTTGGGTTTACGGTTCCGCATCCGCCGGGCGAGGAATTCAGCGCCTTGATTATTAAACCCCATGCGGTTGATGACAGCGTGATCTTCGACCAGGCGGAATAGGCGCGGCTGAGGATTGCCAGGTTGGGCTTTGGGGGTGACCGTGCCGAGTTCGATGTGACCGAAGCCCAGGCAGGCTAACCCTTTCCAGCCCAACCCATCTTTGTCGTAACCGGCGGCCATGCCGATGGGGTTGGCGAAGGAAACGCCAAAGGCAGTTACGGCTGGGCCAGTGACGCGGGGCTTGAACACCGCACGCAGCAGCGCGGCAGCGGGGGGTAACCCACCGGCCAGGCGCAGCAGGGCGATGGTGATGTGGTGGGCTTGGTCGGGCGTGAGTTTGTAGATGAGGGGGCGAAGCGTTTTATACATTTTTATGAAGCGAGAAAAGCTCGCGCGGCAGCGATTTGATCGGCAGGAATGCGCCCTGATGATTCCCAAGTGTCCAGGAGGTCGGTGAGGGTCACGACGGCGTGTAAACGATACCCGGCCTGGGCCAATGCTTGGGCGGCCCCAGACTGGCGATCGATGAGGACGACCACATCCTGGATTTCCAGTCCCGCTGCGGCGAGCTTGTCGATGGCTTCGAATTTGCTGCCGCCGGTGGTGGCCAGGTCGTCAATGATAACGGCGCGCTCTTTGGGATGGAACTCGCCTTCGATTTCAGCGCGCGTGCCGTATTCTTTGCTTTCCTTGCGCGGGTAAATCATCGGCCAGCCAGATTGTAGACTGATGGATGTGGCGATGGGCAAGGCGGCATACGGCAGGGCAGCCAGGCGTTGAAAGGAGAGCTGCTTCAGCACGGGCAAGTAAGCCCGGCCAACCTCGGCTAACAGGTTGGGGTGGCTGACGAGTTGGCGCAGGTCGATGTAGATGGGCGATTTCAATCCCGATTTCAGGGTGAATTCGCCAAAGCGCACGCAGCCAGCGCACAGCAGCCCTTCGGCCAGCGCGGGCGACACAGGCCGTACCGGGTTGGGCGTAGACTGCGCCTGAAGGCGAGCTTGCTCGGCGCGGACGGCAGCGTTGATCTCTTCCACAGCCTGGCGGGGGTCGGCGGCACGGGCTACCGAGCGCGAGACGTTGAGCAGCAAGCCCAGGCCGTCGGCGCGCAAGCCGTTTTGCAGCGCAAGATTCAGGTCACCGCCCTGCGCGCCCACGCCGGGAGCCAGGAACCACAAATCTGGGGCGGCTGCCCGAACTCGGCGCAAAGCTTCTGGTTGGGTCGCACCCACGACCAGGCCGGCATTGTGGTTCTTATTCCAGGATTGGACCTGGCGGGCGACGGTTTCATAGAGCGTTTCGCCATTACCGCCTACGGACAGGTCTTGGAAATCCTCGGCGCCGGGGTTGGAGGTTTTACACAGGATGAAGCAGCCGTGGGCCGGGTTGGCGAGAAAAGGCTCCAACGAGTCGCGGCCCAGGTATGGGCTGAGGGTGATAGCCCCCGCCCCCAACCCGGCGAAGGTGGAGCGAGCGTATGCTTCGGCTGTGGAGGCAATGTCGCCACGCTTGGCATCCAGAATGACGGGAATATGGGCGGGCACGGCGGCGATGACATCGCGCAAGGCCTGCCAGCCGGCGGGGCCGAAGGCTTCAAAGAAAGCCGCGTTGGGCTTGAAGGCGGCTGCCACAGGGGCGGTTTGCTCGATGAGGCGCAGGCAGAAGGCCTTGGCGGCCTCGGCGGTAGGCTCGGGCAGGTCAGCGGGGTGTGGGTCGAGACCCACACAAACCAGTGATCCTATCGCCCGGGCTCGCTCTTCCAGAAGTGAGAAGAAAGGCGTTGTCATCGATCAGGCTTTCCCTAGAACCATTGCGAGCAGGGCCATGCGGACGTACAGGCCGTACTCCATCTGGCGGAAGTAAGCAGCGCGGGGATCGTCATCGACATCCATGCTGATCTCTCCGACACGGGGGAGCGGGTGCATGATGATCATGTCATCCTTGGCCTGGGCCATCGTTTCGGGGGTGATGACGAAGGCGCCCTTGACGCTCTCGTACTCGTTCTCATCGCTGAAGCGCTCTTTTTGCACGCGGGTCACGTAGAGTACATCGCTCTCGGCGATCACCGGGTCGAGGCTGTTGAATTCGGCCTGCGGAATGTTGGTGTCGTTGACTTCGTCCAGAATATGCCCAGGCATGCGCAGTACGTCTGGGGAGACGTAGTTGAGACGCACATCGTAGAGGGTGAGCAGGCGGGCCAACGAGTGGACGGTGCGACCGTATTTCAGGTCGCCAACCATGGTGATGGTGAGGCCGTCGATGTGATCCATCTCCTGTTGGATGGTGAACAAGTCGAGCAGGGCCTGGGTGGGGTGTTCACCGATGCCATCACCGGCGTTAATGATGGGCTTGCGAGCGTACTTGGCGGCCAACTCGGCTGAGCCAATTTCGGGGTGACGCAGAACAATCACGTCGGCATATGCTTCCAGGGTGCGGATGGTATCGGGCAAGGATTCGCCTTTGGAAACGGACGAGTAGCGCACTTCGTTGATGGGGATGACGCTGCCGCCGAGCCGTTCCATGGCCGAGGTGAAGGAGGATGAGGTACGGGTAGAAGGTTCGTAAAAGAGGTTGGCGAGGATTTTGCCTTTGAGCAGGTCAAAGCTGCCCACCCGGCGGACCATTTCTTCCATTTCGCGAGCTACGCCGAAGATGAAGGTCAGGTCGGCGCGCGAGAACTGCTTGACCGATAGAATATCCTTGCCGTAGTAGTTGGTGTCCTGCTTGTCGCCAAAAGGCAAGTGGGGACTTTGTTTGATGGTTCGAGGGGTGTGAAGCGCCATAATTTGATCCTCCTAAGGACGGTTAAAGAGATGGGTTGTTACGAACATCGCGACCCGAGCCAGCGGGCGCGAGAACTTGACCGTTATCGTATGCCACCTGTCCGCGCAGCACCACGCGGGTGACTTTTCCACGCACGGGGCGGCCTTCAAAGGGCGTCCAGGCGCAGCGGGTGAAGGTTTGCGCGGCGTTGAGGGTCCATTGGGTGTCAGGATTCACTTCTACCCAGGTGTCGGGCTGATCGGGTAGATTGAAAATCCGACGGGGGTTGGCGTGGCAGCGCAGAAGAATATCCTCCAAGGTCAGGCGGCCTTCATGAACGGCGGTGAGGAGCAGTGGAAGGGCTGTTTCTAGACCGGGAAAGCCGGGAGGCGGGTTGGGTCCGTCTTTTTCTGCCGCGGTGTGGGGGGCGTGGTCGGTGGCAAAGCAGTCGATGAATTCCAGATTATCCCACAGGGCTTGCTGGTCAGCGGGGGATGCCAACCGTGGGCGGACTTCGCCGCGGCCTCCCGAGAGATCGGCGGCGGACAGAAAGAGGTGATGGGGAGCCACTTCACAGGTCACCTGGAGGTGCTTTTCCTTGGCGGCGCGGATGAGGAGAATTTCCTCCCGCCGGGCCACGTGGGCAATGTGCACCGGGCGATCGAAAATCTGGGCCAGCAGGATCACGGCGGCGATGGAGCGCCCTTCGGCATGGGCAACGATGGGCATTTCGGCAGGCCAGTGTTCGAAATGTTCCATCCACAGGGTCATATCATCCAGGCGCAGCGGTCCGAAGGTTTGATCGAGATACATTTTCAGCCCGGCGGCGCGTGGGGCAATTTGGGCTGCCGAGGTGGCGTTGTCTGGGCCGGCGCCAAGATACTGGGCGTAGTCACAGCGGGCTTTTTCGCGGGCGCATCCGAGGGCCAGGTCAAGCGTAATTGGATCGGTTACGGGCGGGGTGGTGTTGGGCATGGCCAGGAGGGTGGTGAACCCGCCAGCCAGGGCCGCCTGGGTACCGCTGTCCCAATCTTCTTTATGGGCAGCGCCGGGTTCGCGCATGTGAACGTGTGGGTCGATCAGTCCGGGCAAACGCAGCATGAATGGACCTCCTGGAAGCAGGCAAAAAAAGAGGGAGCCTTTTGGGGGCTCCCTCTAAAAAAAGGAATAATGAAAAATGAAAACCGCTTGAACCACGCGCTCGTGGTCATGGATGTGAGTTGGAATTGGCCGCAGGAATTTCATATCGGGCCAATTCTACGCAGAATCGAAGATCTGTCAAGGGTATTCGAGATTGTCTAGACAATTCAGAGAAAGGTCAGACAACCTGGTTCAAAGGATTTCTGGGAACTCCGAGATGAAGCCCCTTGGGCCGGCCTCGTCGCGGGCGGTGAGGCGCAGCCGTTTGGGCGGTAATGAGGCAATGCGCTGTGCTTCGGCCAGGTTCTCGGGTTCAATGGGATCCAGTTTCGGTTTGAATGGCGCCAGCAGGCGGAAATCGTTTTTGTGCTGGTTCGCCTCATATCCCTCGAAAAAGGCAGTGTAATGTTGAGATTCTGGCGCAAGCTTTTGGTATACATTCCAACTGACCGGGTCAGCTGGGGAAAGGCGCACGGGGATGCCCTGGCGGAAGCGTCTTGATTGGCGCAAGATGGCCCCATTTTGATAGTTCCAGGTGTTGATTTCGGTGATCAATACCAGCCCTCCCACCAACCCGCGGCTCCAGGCGATGGCTTCGAAGATCACTAGCAGGTCTTGTTGAATCGCGTTGAAGATTCGCAGAGGCACGTTGATCGTTTCTAAGCACAGCACGGGCACACGCTGGCCCGGTTGTAGATGCTCCTGTTTCTCCCAGACTTCGGCCCAGGCCTCATAGACGGTCATGTAACCACGCTGCTGTTCGCCGTTTTCAAAGACTCCGTAGTAGACATGGTGAGGAGAAAGCGCGCGCAAAGGAACACTGCCCGAGGAGCAGTCACCTGCCAGGTTGCCCCGATCGAGGGCAGAAGGTTTTGAGAGTGGCTGACATTGAAAGGTTCGCGCCGTGCCGCCGATTTTTTCCTGCGCGACCCCGGCGATTTTTTTGATCAACATGCGGCTGTCTCGTTCCTCGGCTGTGCGCCCACCTCCGGCCAACAGGGGCAAGCCCTGGCGGGCTTCGATCATCAGCGCCTGGCATAATTCCATTGGGGCATGCTCGGTTTGCTGGATGAGAAAATTGACCACTTCCTGGGTGTGCACGAGATCCTCTTCATCGACATAATCCGGATCTGTCATCTCGGGAAACTGCAAGTGGTAGGTGATGGCTGTATGCCGCAATAAAGAAATGAGCGTTTCTTTGAGCGGCGCAACCTGTTCTTCGGGAACCTCCCAATCGTCCTTGATATGGTCGTAGAGCGCGTGGGCGAGGGCTTCCTTCATCGCTTCCTCTCCAAATTGCCCTGCCAGGGCTTGCAATCCGGCGGGCGTGGTGGAGGGTGCGTTCGTTTGGGGGGAAGAAAGGGCCGTGCGTGTCTCGTTCCAGAAGCGTTGAATATGCTTGCGGCGGATGCGGAAAGGAGCAGCCTGGTAGGCATCTCGCAGTACGCGCTCTCTCAGCATCAGGTAGGCGACCGCGTGGTCTTCCAGGATGCAGGCGATCTCTTGTGGGATGTTTTCTGGAAGTGGGGAGGGAGAATGTTGAGAAAAAACGTACCGGATCCAATTTGTTAAAGATTCTTTGTGGAGGGCAACGATCCAGCGGTGGATATTGAGCAGTTTCAGGGCCATCAAACAGAGTTCCTGAAAAGTCTCCACTTGGATCATGGCAACGGTGGGGCGGCAAACCAGCGTGAAGGCTGGATAATCCATGCGCCGCAAAGTTCCTCCGCCTGCCACAAGAAGTTGCCTGGCGATGTTCCAATAGTGCCCCGACAAGGGTGCAGGATTTTCCAAAAGATCTCTGAAGTTCATTTGCAGGTGGTGGCGCACCAATTTTGAACCGCTACCCGCATCCAGTCCGCGTTCCCAGCCCGATATCCAGGAAGGTTCTGGAACACCGTTGTTCCAAAAACCTTCCGGGTGGTTCACGTCCGGCTGGGCGGGTAGTATTTCAAAAGCACGTTGCGCCGCATATCCGAGTAAACGAGCCCAGTTCTTATGGTGACCTTCCGATGAGCGAATAAACTCAACGATGAGCGCAGCGGGGGCGTCACGGAGGAAGGCGTATGCACTGGCTATCACCGCATGGACGATTTCGGGTTGAGGAGGATGGGGTAATCGCTCTGTTAGCCAGGAATGAATCGACTGCCAATCGATAGAGAAGGGATGTTGGCGTATACCTATATGATCCTCCAGGATACATACTCCCGCCAGCGCTACCCCGTCTCGGATGGGGTCCGAGGCCGCGTAAGACTCGGGATTGTTGGCGTACTGTAAGAGTTGATCCAGGCGGTTATCGCTCAGGTACTTGCGCTCGGATTCTGAAAGCGAGAGCCCCGTTGGTTGGGAACTGGCAATGGCTAATACCTTTTCATAGGTTTCATCATCCAGACGGGCGCGGAGTTGTTCCGCTGCGGGTAGGGGAGGTTTCCACCGGTCCCAAGCGTAACGGCGAATGGTTTCATCGAGCGCCGACACGGGCAGAATGTCTGGGAGACGCTCGCACCGTTTGGGAGCAGAGATGCTTTCCTGGGCCAGCCACTCATCAAAGTTCCCGCCCTCATCCTCCATATCCATGACCATTTCAAAAAATATCCAGTTGTCGTCATGCTGGTAAGCCATTGGGCTGGTTTCGGCGGCGATTTTTTGAGGATCTTCTTGCGAGCCTTTGCGATGAACGCCTCCGCTGGATTTTTTGCGTTCTCGGACATTCTTACGGGCGATGCGCAGCACGCGCAGCACATCCTGGCGCGTGGTGGCTGCTTGCAAGCGCTGCAAGAGGATCTCAGCGATCCGTTGGACATGCAGCGCGGAGGCGATCAACAGCCAACTGGAACGTCGCAAATTCGCGCCTTCCAGCGTTTTTCCTGCCTGGTGGAGTTGCGCCGCGGCCTCTTCAGGTTGGCAGGACAGCAGCGCTTCGCGATCAATTTGCATAGCCCCTCTCTTCAGATATGTCCCGCGACTCGATCATAGGGATCGAGTCGCGGGACGCCAAATTCATCACGAGGATAATTGGTAGATGCCGCCGCTGGCCGCGGGCAGGTTGATCTTCCAACCATCTGTGGTACGGCTCAGTCCCCCGGCGAAGCCCCAGAGGGTTGTGTAGGAATTATCTCCTGCGGGCAAGGCGTCGGCAGGCAAGTCCATATTTACGCTATGCCCCGCAGGGTTGAGAATGACCAGGATACGCTCACCTTGCGCTTCGCGCAGGAAGGCGAAGGGGTAGCGTCCCGCTTTCGCATAAACCACGCGGTAATCGCTAGCGTTACCCAAGGCGGGGTGAGAAAGGCGAAGCTGGGAGAGCTGACGAATGGCGTTGAGCAGCGAGTCGGGATTTTTTTCTTGATCAGCGACCGTACGTCCGTCCAGGTCAGACTCGACGGGCAAGTAGAGTTTGTCCGGTGCGGCCGTGGAGAAGCCAGCGTTGGCGGCAGAGCTCCATTGCATGGGGGTGCGCACTTCGGTACGCATGTAGCCACCTTCTTTGCTGGGCAGGCCCTGCACCCCGACCATGCCGATTTCGTCTCCGTAGTAAATTTTGGGGACGCCGGGCATTGTCAGCAAGAAGGCATAGGCCAGCTTCAAATCTTCGGGGGTGCGGCCTTTCGCCAGGCGGGGCGGTGTATCATGATTTCCGGAGAACATGCAGATGTATCCGGCATTGCGCGTGGCATGATAGCGTTGGGTGTGCTCATCTACAAATTCCATGATGTTGCCCAGGCCTTCGCGATCGAAGAAGCTGAAGCCCCCCGGACCGAAACGCATCATCCCGGCATTTTTTCGGAACAAGGAGGTCAGCCCGGCCCCGGCAAAGCCCAGATAGAAATCTACGTGGAAGCCTGCCTTGATGGCCCGATCGGGGCGGCCCCATTCCGAGATCAACACGGCTTCGGGGTAGTCTTTGTCGAGCCAGGCACGAATTTCACGCCACAGTTGGATGGTGGCTCGCGAACCGGGATCGTCTTTGACCAAAGAGGCAGCCATATCGACGCGGAAACCGGCCGCGCCCATGTCCATCCAGAAGGCCATGATCTTGCGCAGTTCGGCGCGGACGGCTTTGGGGCCGGGCGCGTCTACGGGCTGCTGCCAGGGTTGGTCGGGGTCGGGATTGGCGAAACCGTAGTTGAGGGCGGGCTGGAAGGGGAAGAAGTTGGGCATGTAGCCGCCCATGCGTTCTGTGGTTCCAGCAATGAACTGATGGCGCGAGCCGCTGGAGAAGAAGCTGAACAGATTGGGTGTCCAAATATACCAGTCGGAGTATTCGTTGCGCTCGTGTTTGGCTGATTGCTTGAACCATTCGCACTCCACAGAAGAATGCCCGGCGACCAGATCGAGCACCACGCGCATACCTCGTTTTTGAGCCTCGTTGAACAGATGGCGGAGATCTTCGTTGGTCCCGTAGCGCGGGGCGACCTTGTAAAAATTGGATATGTCATACCCGGCATCCCCGAAGGGAGATTCGAAGCAGGGGTTGAGCCAGATCGTGTTGGCTCCCAGGGATTGGATGTAGTCCAGTTTGGCTGTTACGCCAGGCAGATCGCCAATGCCGTCGCCGTTGGTGTCATAGAAGGATTGAGGGTAGATTTCGTAGATGATGGCCTTTTCGAGCCATTCAGGGTTGTGGAATTCAGGCGTGACTTCTTCGGGCGGGGTGGAAAAAGAGGGGAACATGGTTGGAATCCTTTCAAACGGGCGGTGGAGAAACTTGGAGAAGGATCGGAGAACGGGTAAGTCTATTGTAATCCAGAAGAATTGGAAGAACCAAAGGATGGGGTTTCAGGTGTGACCAGGGAAAGCGCGGTATCTTGAGGCGCGTATACCTCATCATCTGGATTATTCCGGGAATTCACAATGAACCCATTTTTTGACACTCTTTTGACGGTGTTATGCTATAAAGAACGCAAGAAGGCCTCATTTTTATGTTCATGGGGGAGACCCGTTTATGAGAAAAGTCAGCCTGCTGATGTTCATCTGGATTGTGGCGCTGTTTGCCTGCGCCTGCAAACAAAGCGCGGGGACGGGGGGCACGCCGACGCCGGTTGAGACGGATGCTTGCTGCTTGCATGAACCTACGCCGGATGCCACATTGTTGGCAGAATCTATGCCCACCGCGACACAGTCGCCCACCCTGACGGTGGTTTCGGCGCCGGAGATGCCGCCTGTTGATCATACTGATCCCACACTCTTGCGCCAGGGGGCGCGTTTTGGGAGCCTGGCGCCTTATGGTATTGAGGATGTGGCAGTGGGCAGGTATAACCGGGACTATCCTTCATGCGGGGAGCCATATCTGGAAACCCTGGAAGAGCAGAGCGGCGAAATATTCCTTACCCTCACCTACACCACGCCGGTCCTGCCGGAGCGGATCGAAATTTTCACTGGGGGTAAGATCGAAGATCTGCGGCGGGTGGAAGCGCTCAATTCTCTTTCTGGGTTGGGAAAGCAGCTTTTCCAGCAGGGTGATGGGGTTCAGCGCGAGCGGCTGACAGAAGGCGCATGTTCCGAACGGCTCGTACTGGTGGGCAATACGGATTTTGAAGTTGATACGCTGATCCTTTCCTTTGCGAATCCTGCCGCGGTCGCGGAGTTGGCGGCAGTGGAACTGTGGGGCAGGCTGGAGGCTTATGTGGATGTGCCCGTTTTCTGGCGGGCTCCGCTGGCGGACACTCCGGTGGATTTGGCAACCGGCCAAAACAGCATGGTCTACGCGGTCACCGAGCCGCAAGGTTTGTTCGCGTTTGATGTGGAGGGGAATCCATTCAAGCAGTACTCCGTGCTGGATGAGGCTGTTTTGACCAGCGTGGCGGCGGATGGGTTCGGGAATGTGATGGTCACAGAATCGGGCCTGGGCCGGTTTTTAGTGATTGGCCCTGATGAAGCAGTGTTAGCCTTCGGGAATACTGATTCGTTGCTCAGCGCGGCGGTGAGCCCGGCGGACGGCAACTTATACCTGCTTGGGAGAGACGGAATCGATGTGTTCACAACCGATACTGCCGAAGCGCTGCGCCAGATTCCGCTGGATGAGTCCCATCTTTACGCGGGCCTGGCTTTTGATTCGCAGGGTAGGCTGTATTCGCTGCGCGATTTCAATTGGGCGCCGGTCGTGGCGGAACTCGACCCATTCAGCGGGGAAGAACTGAACGCCATTCCATTGCTGCGCTCGAACCTGGGAGAAATTGTGGCCCGGGATTTGGCGATTGATGGCAACGGGTATGTTTACATCCTTTTCCAGACGAACACCGGCCAGGTGGCGATTCACAAATTGGACCGGCAAGGCAACCTGGTGGCCCGCTTTGGCCGCCTGGCTGGGGACCTGGAGGAATGGGAAGCGGGCGTGTTCATGGACCCGCGCGCCATTGCGGTGACTGATGCTGGAAACTTCATCTATGTAGCCGATGGGTTCGGCGGATCGGCTTTTCTGACGGCCTTTTGGATGGAGCAAGAATGAGACCCAATCGACGATGGATTCTGGTTCTGCTGCTCGGGACAATGTTTCTGGGCTTATCGTGGGTTTCGCCAACTGCCCAGGCGGCATCGGCGGCTGCGACAGCCACGCCTACCCGTGCTGCCACAACGCCCCCGATACCTGTGTCTGTTTGTGGCGACAACGCGCCGCTTTCCGTGGCCTATTTGCCCGGTTCGGCTTTTATAAACGACATGTTTCCGCTGACGGATGGCAGCACCTTGCTGCGGGGTGTGCTGGATAATACAGAGGGCATTTGGCTGGCAAGAATGGATACTGCCGGTAACCTGCTGTGGCAAAATCTGTATGGCGCTTCGGGAGCAAGTCTGAGCCTGACTCCGAACGAGCATATTTTGCTGGAGTTCAGCCGCACCCAGGTGGAGATCGATCTGGATGGAAAAGTTGTCCGGGCGGTCAACGCGCCGTGGTATTGGCCTAACGCAGACGGCAGTTTCACCGTGGGCGATGGGAACAAGCTGGCTCGCTACAAAGATCCCCAAACGCCTTTGTGGCAGGTTGAGATCAAGGATTACGCGGGGTACTTTACGACCACAACCGACGGCGGCGGGTTGTATGCCTATACGGGCACATATGTGGATACATCGGTGTACACTGCCCCGGTGTATACAGACATTAAGGTGATCAAAGTGAGCCCGGATGGGCAGGCGACACAGCGCGTTTACGGACGGTTGGTGGGAGATGAGAACCTGGAGCGCATGTTCCGCACGCCGGATGGGGGAGCGCTGTTGGTGGGAACACACTATTACGATATGTTGGGGGGCGACGCGGACATCTGGCTGATGAAGATCAATGCCGGCGGTTCCATGTCGTGGCAAACGACCCTCAAACTGGCCCCGAACGGCGAATACCTGAGCGATATCCTCCTCCTGAAGAGCGGCTACCTGGTTATGGTGGAAACGATGGACAGCCTGGACCCGGTGTGGGTGTACCTCAAGCCCAACGGAGGCCTGTATTGGCAAAAGGTGATCACTTCTAGTCGGGGGCCGGTGCGAGTGAACGCCGCGGCTCCTACGGCCGATGGCGGGCTGCTGTTGGCTGGGCAGACCTGGGAGAAAACAAGTCTCTACTGGCTGGCGAAGTTGGATTCCAAGGGGAACCTGTTGTGGGAGAAGACCCTGGGGTACGATTTGCAGGGGGCCGCTGATAGTGAAGTGATGGCAATGGTAGGGCTGTCGAATAAGCAAATCTTGCTAGGTGGACTGACCAATCAGTTGGGCGCTCGCCAGGATACGAATTTCTCGGCCTGGATTGCGCAGATTCCAGATAGCGGGCAGAAGCTGGGATTGCTGAGCCTGGTGTCGGGAAAGTTCACCGCGATTTCAAGCCTGGGCGCTCGCCCCAATACGCTGAAAAGAGATGAAATTCTTTCCAGCACCGCAGGACCACTGAAAGAGACAACTTTCGCGGTAAAAACGACTAATCTTCAGCCGCAAGCAGTTTGTCTGCCTCCCAATGGGGTTTACCCGACTCCGGCGAATCTACCCACCCTGACGCCATCGGCCACGCCTACGCCGACGGTTGCCCCCGTGCCCACGCTTACCCGCGCGTTGTACCTGGCCAGCCCGGCCATGCAAGGGGAGGATGTACTCCGACTGCAAGAGCGGTTGTATGAGTTGGGGTATACCGAGGTGGGCGCGCGGGATGGCATTTTTGGGCGCATGACCGAGCAAGCGGTAATTCATTTTCAAGAACGGAATGCTCTGGACGTCGATGGGTATGTAGGGCCTGTGACCTGGAGGCGGTTGTTCAGCCCGACTGCCAACCCGGCCAAGAATTAATATGGCTGAGGCGCGGGGCGGCGAGCAAGCCACGCTGCCGCTCCCAAGGCGATGATGATAAAAGCGGCTGCTTCAATATAGACGATATTCGTCAGCGTGAATCCGGTCGTGGTGAGCGGGGCTTGCAGGCGAGTGAGCGCCCCAACCAGGTTGATGTTGGCGTTTAAACCGGTCAGGTTCAGGACATCGTTTTCGATGAAGTTCCAGGCGAAGTGGAGCGTTACTGGCAGCCACAACGAACCGGTGCGAAAATAGACCAGGCCAAACAAGCCGCCGAATAATGCTGCCAGGGTGAGAGACAGGGCCAAGGTGGACGGCTGCATCCCGCTTTCGCTGTAGGCCACAATGTGGATCAAGCCAAAGGCGACCATCATCGCCAGTAAAGCCCAACCGCGCCCCCAAACAGCCCTCAATCCGTTGAGGAGGTACCCGCGGAATAGGGTTTCTTCGCCTACTGCCACGCAAACATTGACCAAGAGACTCGTCCATAGTGTGCGCAGCCATTCTTGCGTGGAAAGCTCCTGCCACTGCCAGCCATCCAGGGCCAACCAGCCCAGGCGGGTCATCAAGATAAAGGTCAAACCTAGTACGCTTGCGACGAGAAGGATGCCCGCCAAGACCTGCCCGCCACCCTTGCGCAGGGATGAAAAGAAGCGCGGGCGCTCCTTCAGGCGCAGGGCGTAGCGCAAGGCCAGCGCCGGGAGGAGGAGGTAAGCCATCAGACGCAAGCCGTAGGTGAGGGTGGATCCAAGATAGGTGCGCAGGTCGGGTGAGAAATTTAGCCATTTCATCACCTGGTTGGGGATGACACCCAGGATGAGATTCACGACGAAGATGGCAGCATACAAGCCGATGAACACCGCGACGATCCGTAGGGCTTGTTGGATGGGGGTAGGAGATGTTTTCATAGGGGGCGCGATACGTTAGCCAATGTGTTTGAGCAGGATGGGGAAGATGTTCTTTACAAAGCGCAAGAATCCAAAGGTGCTGCGCAACCCCCCTAAGGACTCGGCGCCGCCGCCATTGGTGAATACAATCGCCGCAAGGCGCTTGGCCGGTGATATGACCACGAAGGTGGAGATTCCGGGGTCGCTTCCGGAGTGATCATAGTTGTTCTTGGTGGGGTGGGCGGCCCAGGCCAGACCATTGGTCTCACCGCTATCAGGGTATTGTACGCGCAGCATTTCGGCCACCGTCTCGGGAGCCAGGTAAGGCTGACCTTCCATCGTTTTGCCGTCGTTGATGAAGGGGGTTAGAAAGCGAGCGAAGTCGTTGGCGCTGGTTTTAAGCGCGCCATCCGGGATCGTTGGAAAACTGTACGCGCCGGTGGGAGAATACGAACGGCGCAAGATGTTATAGGAATAAGGCATGGCCCACATGGATGGGTCCACATCGCGGTGATACCAGGCGGAATGAGTCATGCCCAATGGCGCGAACACTTCCTCCTGGCAGACCTGGGCAAAAGGCTTGCCCGCGATCCGTTCCGCAAGGTAGCCGAGCAGGCCAAAGCCGACATTGCTGTACTCGTATCTTGTGCCGGGGACATTTTTGGAAAAGTTCTTTTGGGGGTTGTAGGTTTCGCCTTCCGGGAAAAGGTAACCGCTGAGGAAGTCGCCCAGAGCCACGACTGGGTCTTTGCTCTTGCCGGTGGTATACGATTGGTTGTAGGCAGGGCCGTCGGTGATGCTGGAAGTGTGGGCCAGCAACATGCGAAACGTTATGGGGGAGTCCGGGAAGGCCGGGTTGCGCACGTTGAAGGGCAGGTAGGCGTTGATGTCGTCATCCAGGTGGAACTTGCCTTGTTCGTTCAATCGCATGAGGGTGGTGGCGGTGACCAGCTTGGAGACAGATGCAATCTGGAAAACCGTGTCGGGGGTGACGGGGCGGTTTTCTTCGATATTGGCGAGACCGTAGCCCTGGGAGAAGGCGATTCGACCGTCTTTGACGGCTGTGAGAGCCACGCCGGGCAGTTTGGCGGCTTTCATTTGTTGTTCGACTGCTTCATCCAGGTCGGCTGGGAGGGGTTTGAGGTAAAGCTGTAAATCCAGGACAAGTCCAAAGATTCCCAGCAGGACAGCCACGATGAGTAAGATGGTGATGGCGCGGATCAAAAAGACTTCCATAGCGGGGTTCCTTGCGGGGCGGTTTGTTGTGGCAATGATACCCAAAATCCGTCGAATGCCTGTCAAGAAAGTGTCGCAGGTTTGTCGCGGTGGCGAAAGCAAGTATCCGAAGGCATAACCCCAGGTTGATTGGAATGAAGCGTTTTAACTGCGATGGATTCAAACGAGCCAGAGATTTGGGTCATTGGGAATTGGCGTGACCTGCCACGGCAACTCCTAAAGAACCAGAGATTTTACGTCTGTGCGGTTCTTGAAAACGTTTATAATTTTGGCAGTTGATTCCCTTCTTGTTGAAAGGTTGACCATGCAAATTGTCTCTGCGCAAACTCTTGGTTTTCATCCTGAGCGCCTTTCGCGCGCTAACCGCCAATTACAAGCTTATATTGACCAGGGCAAACTGGCTGGCGCGGTGACCCTTGTGGCCCGCCGCGGGCAAATCGCGCAACTGGACGCGCTTGGACAGGCGGTCATCGATCCGCCGCGACCCATGACAACCGATACGATCTTCCGCATTTACTCGATGACCAAGCCCATCACGGCAGCGGCAGTGATGACCCTTTTCGAGAAAGGTTGCTTCAGACTGACCGATCCGGTTTCGGCTTATATTCCAGCCTTTAAGCAGGTTCGGGTGGTGGACCCCAGTACGCAGGGGGTAACACAGACCCTGCCGCCCAACCGCGAGATCACCATCCACGATTTGCTGACTCATACTGCCGGGTTGAGTTATGGCTTTGATGATCATAATATGATCGATGCGTTGTACCGCGATCGGGTGTGGAAGCAATTTGATGAAAAACAGGGCGATGTCAGCCTGTTGGAACTGGTGGAGGCAATTTCCAAGATTCCACTGGCATTTCAACCAGGAACGGCGTGGCGCTACAGCCTGGCGAACGATGTGTTGGGCTGCCTGGTGGAAGTGGTTAGCGGTCAGAGCTTCGGTGACTACCTGAAATCGGTCCTCTTCGATCCGCTGGGTATGACGGATACGGGCTTCTATGCGCCAGAAGAGAAATGGGACCGCCTGGCGGCAGTGTATACGCCGGACGAGAACGGTGGGCTGAAAGTGGACCCGGCTACCGATTCGCCGCAGTTCAAATACAAGCCGCGCGCCCCAATGGGTGGGGGCGGGTTGGTTTCCACCGCGTTAGATTATTGGCGCTTTGCGCAGATGATGCTCAACAACGGTGAGTTGGAAGGGGAGCGCATTTTGGGACGCAAGACGGTTGAACTGATGACCAGTAATGCGCTTCCGGCTGGCGTGTGGCGAGACAACATTCCTAATTGCTGTTACGGGTTGGGCGTGGACGTGGTAACCGATCTGAGTGTGATCAAAGGCCTGGGCTCTGTGGGGAATTTTGGTTGGAGCGGCGCGGCGACGACCCATTTCTGGGTGGATCCGGTGGAGGAGATGATCGGGATCGAGTTGGTACAGATCATGCCCTTTGACGCTGTCCCAGCGCGAATGGATTTTCAAAACCTGGTGTACCAGGCGTTGGATTAATTGCTGTCTTTGGATGGTCAGCGATGAAGAACGGCACGGGGTTTGGCAGACGATGAAGCCGTCTTGCGCAAACCCCGTGCCGCTTTGAAGAGGGCAGAACGCAGGAAGCCTCAGGCCCGGCTACTGCTTGGTCCGGTTGGTGTAGTGCACTTGCAGACTGCGGTAGCTGAGTTCTTTCTTTTGTAAGGCCTGGATGGCCGCTACCGCCGCGGCGGCAGCGGAGAGGGTGGTGAGCAGAAGAACGTTCATGCGCGTGGCGGCGTTGCGGATAAAGGCTCCATCCGAGTGGGTGATCGGGCCGAGGGGGGTGTTCAGAATCAAATTCACCTGACGGCTGTGAATCAGGTCTACCACGTGGGGAGAGCCCTGGCTGACCTTGTTGACGCCCTGAACGGGCAGCCCCACCCGGCGGAAGAACTCGGCTGTTCCGTGTGTGGCGAAAAGCGAGAAGCCCAGCCGGTTGAGGTCGCGGGCGATTTTGAGCGCGGCGCCTTTATCAAAATCATTCACGCTGATGAGTACCCCGCCGCTAATGGGCAGGTCACTGCCAGCGGCAAGTTGTGATTTGGCAAAGGCATGCCCAAAGTGAGAGGCGTGGCCCATGACCTCGCCGGTGGAGCGCATTTCTGGCCCCAGCACGGTTACGTCGCTGGGCAGCTTTTTGAAGGGCAGCACGGCCTCTTTGACGAAAAAGCCGTCTACTTTGGGCTCTTCCAGTATGTCCAATTCGGCCAGGGAGACACCCGCCATCACCTGGGCAGCGATGCGTGCCAGGGGCAGGCCGGTGGCTTTGGAGGCATAGGGCACAGTGCGCGATGCGCGGGGGTTAACCTCCAGCACGTAGACGATTTCTCCCTTGATGGCAAACTGCACATTCAGGATGCCTTTGACCCCTAACGCCAGTCCCAGACGGGTGGTGTACTCGCGAATGATGTTGAGGTGATACTCGCTGACTTTGTAGGGAGGTAAGATGCAAGCCGAGTCGCCGGAATGGACACCTGCTTCCTCGATATGCTCCATGATTGCCCCAATGACCACGCGCTCGCCATCGGCCAGCGCGTCGGTATCTACTTCGAAGGCGTCTTCCATGAAGCGGTCGATCAATAGCGGCTGCCCAGGGACAGCATCCAGGGCGGCCTGAACGAAGCCATCCAACTGAGAGTCATCACCCACCACAGCCATTGCCCGGCCACCCAAAACAAACGAGGGCCGCACCAGCACCGGGTAACCGATCTGCTGGGCCACCGTGTGGGCCGATTCGAGCGAGTCGGCAATGCCGTAATCGGGGCGGGAGATATCGAGCTGGTCGAGAAGCGCGGCGAATTCCTCGCGGTCTTCCGCCAGGCGGATGGAGGCAGGGGAGGTGCCCAGAATGGGAACGCCGGCCTGTTCCAATCCTTCGGCCAGATTCAGAGGGGTTTGCCCGCCTAATTGCAAGATGACCCCTTCGGGCTGCTCTTGATCGACCACGTTAAGAACGTGCTCGAGGGTCATTGGTTCGAAGTACAGGCGATCGGATGTGTCGTAATCGGTAGAGACGGTCTCGGGGTTGCAGTTGAGCATGATGATCTCGAACCCGCGGGCCGAGAGCGCATAGGCAGCCTGACAGCAGCAGTAATCAAACTCGATGCCCTGCCCGATGCGGTTGGGGCCGCCGCCCAGAATAAGAATTTTGCGGCGATCGGTTGGGGTGGACTCGTCTTCCATTTCGTAAGCGCTGTATAGGTAAGGGGTCTGCGAGGCGAACTCGGCGGCGCAGGTGTCCACGCGTTGGAAGGTGGGCAGTACGCCCAGCGCTTTGCGTTGGCGGCGAACGTCGTGGAAAGTGACCGGCTGACCGGGCCGCGAAAGCAGGCGGGCCAGGTGGCTGTCGGCAAAGCCCACCCGTTTGGCGCGGCGCAGATCGGAGGGGTTCAGGCTGGAGAGAGTCTGCCGGCGCAAATCGACTTCCATCTGGGCGATCTCGGCCAGTTGGGACAGGAACCAGGGGTCCATACCCGTGCGCGCGGCGACTTCATCGACGCTGGAACCGCTGCGCAGCGCGCGGTAGACGGCAAACAGGCGGGTGGCGGTGGGGCGCTCGATCTCTTCCAGGCTGCCTGGGGCGTCCATCCATTGAGCTTTGCTGGGCCCAGAGCCATCCGGGGCATCGACGCCGATTTCCAATGATTGGACGGCTTTGAGCAGGGCTTGCTTGAAGGTGCTGCCCAGAGCCATCACCTCACCCACGGATTTCATCTGCGGGCCGAGCGTTGAATCGACTCCGGGGAATTTTTCAAACGACCAGCGTGGGATCTTGACCACCACATAATCGAGGGAGGGTTCAAAGGCGGCCACAGTTTGGCCGGTGATGTCGTTGGGGATTTCATCCAGAGTGTAACCGGCGGCCACCAGAGCGGCAATTTTGGCAATGGGAAAGCCGGTGGCTTTGGAAGCCAATGCCGAGGAACGCGAGACGCGCGGATTCATTTCGATGATCAGAACCCGGCCGGTTTTGGGGTCCACGCAGAATTGGACGTTGGCGCCGCCCGTTTCCACGCCCACGGCGCTCATCACCTGACGGGCCAGGTCGCGCAGCACCTGATACTCCCGATCAGTGAGGGTTTGGGCGGGGGCCACGGTGATGCTGTCGCCGGTGTGGATGCCCATCGGGTCGAGGTTTTCGATGGAGCAGACCACCACGAAATTGTCCGCCGAGTCTCGCATGACTTCCAACTCGTACTCTTTCCAGCCGAGAACGGATTCTTCGATCCAGGCCTGGCCGATGGGCGATTCGGCGATGGCTTTTTCAACCGCCTCGGGCAGTTCCTCGGGCCGGTACACCCAAGATGCGCCGGACCCACCCAGCGCAAATGAAGCCCGCACCAGCAGAGGGTACCCCGCTTCTTGGGCGACGGTCTGGGCTTCAGCCTGGTTGTGGACGGGACCGCCTTTGGGCACGGGCAGGCCGGCTTGAAGCATGGTCTCCCGGAACAGGTTGCGATCCTCGGCGATGCGGATGGAATCGAGTGTGGCGCCGATGAGTTGAACGTTGTGCCTTTGGAGCGCGCCGTTTTCGGTGAGGGCCAGGGCCAGGTTCAGGCCGGTTTGACCGCCCACGGTGGGCAGCATGGCGTCGGGCTTCTCCTGGGCAATGATCGCTTCCAGGGTCTCGGGGAGCAGTGGCTCGATGTAGGTGGCGTCGGCCAATTCGGGGTCGGTCATCACGGTGGCAGGGTTTGAGTTGATCAGGATGATGCGATAACCTTGCGCGCGTAACGCTTTTACCGCCTGAGTGCCGGAATAATCGAATTCGGCAGCTTGCCCGATGACGATAGGACCGGAACCGGGAATGAGAATGGAGTGGATATCGGTGCGTTTTGGCATGGCGTTACCTGCTGTGATGCTGGCAGATGAGTTGGTGGAATTCGTTGAATAGGCCGTGGGCATCATGGGGGCCCGGAGCGGCTTCGGGGTGGTACTGCACGCTGAACACTGGCAGGTGTTTGTGGCGCAGACCCTCGACCGTGTGATCGTTCAGGCTGATGTGAGTCAGCTCGACCTGCTCAGGATCGAGAGATTCGAGGGCCACGGCGTAGTTGTGGTTTTGCGAGGTCACCTGCACCTTCCGGGTGCGCAGATCTTGCACGGGGTGGTTGCCGGAGTGATGGCCGAATTTGAGCTTGAGGGTGCTGCCGCCCAAGGCGCGCCCGATGAGCTGGTGCCCGAGACAAATGCCAAAAACGGGAGTGTCTGTTTGGAGCAGGTCGCGGACGATGTTCACGATGCCGGGCAGCCCGGCGGGATCTCCGGGCCCGTTGGAAAGCAAGATGCCAGCGGGATTGAGGCGCATGACCTCTGCGCAAGGAGTATAGGCCGGGACGACCGTGACCTGGTATCCGAAGGCGGCCAGGTGGCGAATGATGTTGTGCTTGGCGCCGAAGTCGTAGAGAACGATTCTTCCCAGGGAGGCGCCGTGTGGGCCGGGTTGCGGTTCAACCCAGGCGTTGCCTGGGTCACCGCTCCATTGCCAGGGCTCGGGACAGGTGGCCTCGGCGACCATGTCGCGCCCATCCAGGCCGGGCCAGGCGCGGGCCATGTCGAGCAAGGCAGCGGGGCTTTCTCCGTTGGTCGAGAGAGCTGCTTTCATCACGCCCTGGTCGCGCAGTTTGCGGGTGAGGTAGCGCGTGTCGATGCCGCTGATGCCCGGCACGCCGGCCTGGGACAGCCAATCATGGAGAGAAAGGCGCGAGCGCCAGTTGGAGATGACCGGGCTAACTTCTCGGACCAGCGCAGCAGAGGCCTGCGGGCGAGGCGATTCGTCGTCTTCCAGGTTGATGCCCACATTCCCGATGTGTGAAGTAGTGAACAACACGCCTTGCCCTCGGTAGGAGGGATCGGAGAGGATTTCCTGATAACCAGTCATGCTGGTGTTAAACACCAGTTCGAAAACTGCGCTGGTTTGCGCGCCAAAGCCATCCCCGTGGAGGATGGCGCCGTCTTCAAGGGCCAGGGTTGCGGTGTTCATATGATCTCTACGAATAGTCTATGGATGGATTTAAATTCTGCGTAGTATATCCTATATAACTCGTCTAGACAACGGTTTTGATAAATTCTATTATGGCTTTTCCAAAGTCAACCCCCATACGAAAGAGCGAGGCTTTTGCAAAAGTCAAATGACTTTGGAAAAACCCTATCAATTCTATAGATTTTAGCTTGCTGCTCAGCTTTTTGGGGAAAGAAGGTATTACCACATATTCGGGACTTTTCTACCAGGGCTTGAGTCGTTCCGATTTTCGGATCGTCAGCGAGTTTTGTTTGAATTCAATTTATAATGGGTCAATGGTCTTTCCACACCCCATTGAAGCGCTCATTGCAGAAATCAAGTCGCTGGCCCAATCCGGCAACACAGGCGCGGCTTTCAAGAAGACCGCGGAGGCGCACGAGTTGGCGCGGGCAGAGGGTGACCTGTTGTGGCAAGCGTCCGTGACAAATGTGGAGGCGCAGCTCCGTTTCGGGTTGGGGCAATACACGGATGCGATCCGGCTGGCGGATTCGGTCTTGTCGTTTGCGCCCGAAAAATCCCCGGTTTACGCAGAGGCTTTGCATATCCTGGGAATTTGCGCAAATGAAACGGATAACCTGGTGGCAGGCGAAGATTACCTGCGCCGAACGGTGGAATTGTGCCGCGAACTGGGCCGCTTTACGCTGCGGGTGCGTGCGTTGCATAACTTGTCCGCCGGGATCTATATGCCCCGCGGTCAGTTCAACCTGGCTCTGGCGACCGATCAAGAAGCATTGCGGATTATGGATGCGCAAGGGTTGGTTGAGTATCGGTGGGGGCCGCTGGTGACGATGGCCTGGGTATATTGGCTGACCAACCAGCGAGCAAATGCTTACGCGACCCTGGAACAGCTGCGACCGGTGATGCAGCCAGGTTCGGTTGGCGAGGGGTATTACTACCACACCCTGGCAAACCTGGCGACGGACCAGGAGCGGTTTCAGGAAGCGGCGGCTTATTATGAAAAGAGCCGCTCGATTGCCGAGGACTGTGGCGACCCCAGCCTGACCATGAGCGTTCGAACCGCGCTGAGCCGGTTGAGCCGCTTGATGGGGGACGGGCCTTCGGCTCGACATTGGGCGCAGGATGCGCTGACCGTCGCCAATCGGGTCGGATACCATCACATGAAAGGCATGGCCTTGATCGAATTGGGGCGCGCGGAATGGACCTGCGGTGATTGGACCGCGGCAGAAACGAATCTTTTGGCTGCCGAAGAAATCCTGGCTCCGTTGGAATTAGATTTTGACCTGGCCCGCGCCCGGTTGGGTTTGGCAGCATTGCTGGTAGAGCACTGCGCCCAAGGTGAAGCGGAACGGGTTTGCCTGGACGAGGGCAGCCGGGCCAAATTGCTGGCGAACATAACTTTTATTCAGAAGAACGGTTATGGCTTTCTTTTTGAATTGGAGCGAGCCTGGACCTATCCGTTGGTGAATGCCTGCCTGGATAGCGGTGATAAGGTTTTGGTGGCAGTGGGGGAAGCCCTGATCGACCAATTGGGACGGGCGCCTGCTGAGCCGCTGCGCGTTCACCTGCTGGGGGGCATGCAGGTGTGGCGCGGTGAACGGCTGCTGCCTGCACGCGACCTGCGCCAACGCCGAGCGGGAGAACTGCTGGCGCTGCTGGCCCTCGCGCCGGAACACGTGCTGACCGATGAGGCTGCCGCGGAGGCTATGGCCCCGGAATGCGACCCGGAAGCGGCGCGGAATCTGGTGTACCATGCTTCGTCTACCTTAAGGCGGGTGTTGGAGGCCGAATTGCCCGACCGCCGCTTTCCCTCGCGCTATCTGGCCATGGCGGACGGCTGCCTGCGTCTATTCTTGCCGGCTGGCTCATCGATTGACAGCCTGTTGTTCGAGGAAGCAGTCTCGAATAAGGAATGGGAGCGAGCTGTTGGATACTATCGGGGCGACTTCCTTGCGGATTATCGCTCGACCGACTGGGCGGTGACCTGGAGAGAGAGGCTGTCAGATCTTTATGCCAGGTGTTTGTTGGAATGGGGGCGGGAAGAATTGCGCCGGGAGAATTGGGATGATTCCCTGGATCTGGCAACCCGGTTGATTGCGCGGGACCCCTGGCACGAAGAAGCGGCGGCCGTTGCAATGCAGGCGTATGTCGCATTGGGGAACCCGTCTGGCGCGCGGAAGATTTATGTTCGCCTATGCAAAGCCTTGCGAAATGAGCTGGGGGTAGAGCCGCAGGCAGAATTGCGGCAGTTGTATGAGAACTTGTCAAACGGCCGAAAATAGCCCTATCTTTGTTACTGCTCAGCTAGCTCTGGCTGAGTAGTTTCCCATCTTGTAACTACTCAGGCTGTAGTAGAAAAGGCCCGAATTTGTGGTG
>CAYOHX010000064.1:0-26269 GCA_964403875.1 uncultured Anaerolinea sp.
GCCCCTGCGGCCCCCCCGGCGCCGGGGCGCACCGCGGGGCGGGGGCGGGGGGGGCGGGGGGGAGGGCGGAAATGGCTGCTATGAGATGGGGACGGTAGGTGGACCAGAGTGCGTCTCGCATGGCTTGCAGCGTAGGATCGTCTGGGTCGCCCACCAGCGCCACCTGACGGACAGGCTCCAGGGCCAGGTGAGCGGCGCTGAGCCATTGGCCGAAGGCGGTGGGATGGCGGACAAAGGCTTCTTGCAAGGCCGCCAGGGCAGCCTCGGCGTGTTCGCGTAGATCGGACCGTCCTGAGAATTCGGAGAGGAGCAGCAAGGCCTGCGCGGCCAGGGCGTTGCCCGAAGGAGTGGCGTTATCCTGATAATCTTTGGGGCGGGAGATGAGTGGGGCGGCATCGGCGCGAGTGTCGAAGAACCCGCCATTCGGGTCGGCATATCCGGCCTGCATTTCGTCCATCAAGGAGAGGGCTGCGGCGTACCAGCGTGGATCGGAGTCGGATTGGTACAGGGCCAGGAGACCTTGAATCAAGGCGGCGTAATCTTCCAGGTAAGCATCCAAATGGGCCTGTCCGGCGCGCCATGAGCGCAGTAAACGCTCGCCGGGGCGCAGCGCGGAGAGAAGAAAACTGGCGTTCTTTTGGGCCGTGGCCAGGTAGTCGGGCCGGTGAAGGGCGCGGGCGGCCTCGGCGAAAGCAATCAGAGCCAGGGCGTTCCACGAGACCAGAACCTTGTCGTCGGTGGCGGGACGGAGGCGGGGCGAGCGGGCCTCCAGAAGAGCCTGGTGGGCGCGGCGCAAATCGCGGCGTAGTTCGGAGGGGTCCAGATTCAACGCGGCGGCCAGGTCGGGGATGTCGGCGCGGCGCTGGAGGATATAGCGCGGGCCAAAGTTCCCGCCCTGTGGCAAATCATATACTTGCTGGAAACTTTCCCAAAGTCCTTGTGGGGCAAGCGCTTGCTCCAGTTCATCGGCTGACCAAATGTAAAACAGACCTTCGTGGCCTTCGGAGTCCGCGTCCAGGCTGGAGTAAAACCCGCCTTGTGGATCAGTCAACTCACGCAGGATGAAATCGAGGGTTTCGATGCAGGTGTCACGGAAATCCTCGTCGCCAGTGATCTGGTAAGCGTGCAGGTAGACCCGGGCCAATTGGGCGTTATCGTAGAGCATCTTTTCGAAGTGAGGGGCCAGCCAGCGGTCATCGGTGCTGTAACGGTGAAATCCGCCTCCAATCACATCAAACATGCCACCGCGGGACATGACGCGCAGGTTGTGACGAGCGGCGTCCAGCGCGCGTTGATCTCCCTGGACGGCTCGCTGCAAGAGAAACTCGATGGACATAGGTTGGGGGAAGCGCGGGGCTCTACCCCAGCCGCCTTGTTGCCAATCGTAGGAACCGAGCAGGGATTGGGCGAGCTGGTCGAGCAGGCCGGGCCGAAGGGTGTTCGCGGGGTCGGTGGTCCAGCGAGTGAGGTTAGCAATGTGCTTGGCCAGGCTTTCTCCGGCGCGCAGAATTTCGGCTCGATCATCTTTCCAGGCGCGGGCAGCGGAGAGGAGAACTTCGCGGAAGGCGGGCATGCCGTGACGGCGAACAGGAGGAAAGTAGGTGCCGCCGTAGAACGGCTCACCGGTGGGGGTGAGGAAAACGCTCATGGGCCAACCGCCCTGTCCGGTCATGGTGACGATGGCGTTCATGTAAATGCCGTCCAGGTCGGGACGTTCTTCGCGATCTACCTTAATGCTCACGAAGTGTTCATTGAGAATGGCGGCGGTTTCGGGGTCAGAGAAGGATTCGTGCTCCATGACGTGACACCAGTGGCAGGCAGCATAGCCAATGGAGAGGAAGATGGGCTTTTGTTCTTGCTGGGCTTTGGCCAGGGCTTCTGGACCCCAAGGGTACCAGTCCACGGGATTGTGGGCGTGTTGGAGCAGGTAGGGGGAGGTTTGGTGGATCAAATGGTTGGCCATGCGGTTTTCTCTCTTTCTCAAGCGCGAGTCTGAGCCACGATGGGTCAAAACTCGAGTAAAAGTATCGGATTTCTGAGACGATTATATCTGGGCGAGGAGGAGATTTCCAGTTTTTGGTCTCTTGGGTGTCGCCGGGATTCATCACGCCAATTCCCAATGACCCGTTGCCTTTGAACGTATCGTTGAGGGGGTTTCGGTGTATACTCTTTAAATCATTCCAGGTTTGGGAGGTTCTCATGTTAACTATTCAGAAGGTGGATCTATCCAACAGGGCGGAGGTGAACCGCTTTATCCAATTTCATTACGATCTGTATAAAGGAACTCCGCAATGGGTGCCACCTTTTTATACCGACATTCGCATGATGCTGAATCCCCAGAAACACCCGTTTTATGAGCATTCGGAGGGGGATTTTTTCATTGCCATGCGCGGCAAAGAGGTGGTTGGACGGTTGGGCGTGCTGGTGAACAATCCGTTCAATAAATATCACGGCACGCGGAAAGCTCAATTCTACCTGTTCGATACGGTAGATGACCTGGAAGTTTCCAACGCGTTGTTTGACCGGGCGATGGAGTGGTGCAAGGCGCGGGGGTTGGACACCCTGGTGGGGCCCAAGGGATTGAGCGGGTTTGATGGTTACGGCATCCAGGTGGAGGGGTTTGAACATCGCCAGATGATGACCATGATGTTGTACAACTACCCCTACTACCCTCGCTTGATGGAGCAAATGGGTTTTGCAAAAGAGGTCGATTTTGTGTCTTGCTACCTGGCCAGAGAAAAGTTTGACATTCCTGAAAAGGCCAAGGAAGTGGCGCGGCGCATTCGCGAGAAGGGAAACTTCCGGGTGGTCAGTTTTAAGTCTAAGGCGGAACTGAAACGGTTTGGGGTGAAGTTTGGCGAGACGTATAACAAGACCTTTGTGAACAATTGGGAGTACTATCCGCTGAGTGAGAATGAGATCAAATTCGCGGTGGATACTGTGCTGACTGTAGCTGTTCCGGAATACATCAAGTTCATTGCTCACGGCGATGAGTTGGTGGGCTTCTTGCTGGGCTTCCCGGATATTTCGGCGGCGCTCCAGCGGCAAGGGGGGCGGATCACGCCCTGGGGGATCGCGGACATGTTGATGGAGTTCAACCGGACGCGCTTCATATCGTTGAACGGCCTGGGCGTATTGCCCGAATACAAGGGCCGCGGCGTGGTGGCGCTGCTGTACGATGAGATGTCCAAGGTGCTGCAAGAGTCGCCTTTCGGAGAGGGCGAATTGACTCAAATGGCGGAAACGGCTAAAGAGGTACGCATCGAGCTGGTGACTTATGGGGCCGTGCCCTGGAAGAACCACCGCATTTACACAAGGACCGTATAGAAGAAAGAGATCGATTTGAACGACAAACAGGCGGCTTTCTCGGAAGCCGCCTTTTGTTATGAATCTGAAAATTCTACAATCACACGGCCTGAGTATAATCATTCCTATGAAGAGATTTTCCACCTGGTTTGCGATTGGGCTCATCCTCCTGGCTCTGGCGGCGCGGATCATCCCCGGCCCGCGCACGATTGACGACTCGTTCATTACGTTTCGCTATGCCAGGAACCTGCTGAATGGGGAAGGGTTTGTGTATAACTCTGGGCAGCGGGTGATGGGCACGACCACGCCGCTGTATACCTTCCTAATGGCGGGATTAGGATTGCTGACGGGCGGCCCTGAGGCGAACTTCCCGGCATTGGCGCTGGGGTTGAACGCGGCTGCGGACGCGCTGACTTGCCTGCTTTTGTGGCGGTTGGGCAAACGGTTTGGTTCTTCACGAGCGGGCGGGGTGGCGGGGGTTTTGTGGGCGGTGGCTCCTTTCTCGGTCACCTTCGCCATTGGCGGGTTGGAAACCAGCGTGTACGTGTTATTAATCACCACTACGGCTTACTTCTATACGGAGAAGCGCTATGTGTGGACGGCGCTGGCGGCGGCGTTGGCATTGCTCACGCGGGTTGATGCGCTCATCCTCTTCGCGCCGCTGGGTCTGGTCTGGCTGGCGCAAATTCTGCGCAAGAAAGAACCCTGGCCAACCTGGAAGGTGTGGCTGGCATTTCTCTTGCCGGTGGTGGCGTGGTATGGGTTTGCCACGCTGTACTTTGGCAGCCCCTTTCCCCATTCGGTCTCGGCCAAGCTAGTTACTTATCGCTTGGAAGAATATGCCTCCTTAATTCGTTTGGTGCAACATTACGCCAACCCATTTTTTGAGTACAACGTTTTCGGAGCTCTGGGAACCGGGTTGGGACTGGTACTGTATCCTTTCTTGTTTGCCCTGGGGGCCATTGGGGCGGTTCGCAGCGAGCCGCGCAGCCTGCCTTGGATCATTTATCCCTGGCTGTACCTGCTGGCTTTTGCCATTCCCAACCCCTTGATCTTTCGTTGGTATTTGACCCCGCCGCTTCCGGCTTACTTCCTGTTCATCTTAATCGGCCTGGATCGCGTTTTGAGCGGTGTTTTGAGTCTCAGGTTGAAGCGAGGGACGGCGCTGTCTGGCTGGCGGGCGGGGGTGGTCGTGGCGCTGCTGGCAGCCTGGCCCCTGGGCCTGACCATGAGCGAGTGGCGGCTGCACCCGGATCACGGCGCGGACCGTCCGGCGCCGGATATGGCTTATATTCAATTGGAATTGCTTTACCGGCAGGTGGCCGACGAAGTAGCGCCCGATTTGGACAACCTCAGCGTCCTGGCGGCAGGGGACGTGGGCGTACTGGGTTTTTACACCCGAGCGCGAATTTTGGACACGGTAGGGCTCAATTCGCCCGAGTCGCTCAAGTATTACCCGCTGGACGAATCGATGTATGAGATAAACTATGCGGTCGCGCCAGATCTAATCAAGGATCAACAGCCTGACATGGTGGTGATCCTGGAGGTCTATGGGCGGCTGGGGCTGCTTCAGGAGCCCTGGTTTGCTGATCAATATCGATTGCGAACGAAGGTCGAGACGGATATGTATGGGAGTGATGGGATGCTGGTGTTTGAAAGGAGCCAACCTTGACGCAGGCGAAACGCGGGTTCATTCTGACGCTGGCAGCGATACTGTTGATATCCGCTGCCTGGAAAGCACTGCTGTATGTGTGGGATGTGGCTCCATTCAATTCCGACGAAGCCATTGTGGCGTTGATGGCGCGGCACATCCTGCAAGGGCAGCACATGACCTGGTTCTACGGGCAGCATTACATGGGCAGCCTGGACGCGTACCTGATTGCTGGCGGGTTTGCCTTGTTTGGCGAGCAGGTGTGGGTGGTCCGGCTGGCGCAAGGGCTGCTGTATATGGGCACGTTGGTGACGACGGCGCTGCTGGGGCGCGCGGTGTTCGACACCTGGCGGAGCGGACTGCTGGCTGCGGGGTTGTTGGCTATTCCTACGGTCAATGTGACCCTGTACACTACCGTTACATTGGGCGGGTATGGGGAAACTTTATTACTGGGCAATCTGGTGCTGCTGTTGGCCCTTCAACTAGGCAGGCGCTTCGACTGGCGTTGGATGTTGTTGTGGGGTGTATTCGCTGGCTTGGGCTTGTGGACGATGGACATGTCACTGATCTTCAGTGGGCCGGCAGGTCTGTATCTGATTTGGGCTCTGTTGAAAAAGAAGGATTCTCGGGCGGTGGCCCAGACTTTGCTCGTGGGGGGCGTGGGGCTTCTGCTGGGAGCGTTGCCCTGGTGGGTCTACGCGCTGAAGCATGGCGTGGCGGGATTGCTGTTCGATACGATGATCCAGGGCGGATTGTATGAAGATGCGTCTTTCTTCACCCGAGCAGGGCTGCACCTGGTCAACTTCCTGCTGCTGGGCTTGCCGGCGGCGTTGGGGCTGCGGCCCACGTGGGAGGTGCGCTGGCTGGCGCTGCCATTGATTCCCCTGATTCTGATGTTTTGGGGGGCGGTGTTGATTTACGCCTGGAAGCAAGCCGGAAAAGACACGCCCAGCCGCCCGGCGTACTGGCTTTTGTGGACGGTGGTGTTGGGGCTTTCTTTGGCGTTTGTGTTCAGTCCCTTTGGGGCCGATCCCAGCGGACGGTACCTGCTGCCATTCACGGTTCCGTTGGCTTTGTTCGCGGCGCATTTCATTTTGGAACGACCGATGCCGCGTTGGGCGCGCTTTGCTCTGGTGGCGCTGGTCATTGGGTTCCATGTGTGGGGCAATGTGGACTGTGCGCTGCGTAATCCACCCGGAATCACCCCACAGTTTGACCTGAAAGCAGGCGTGGATCACCGTTACGATGAAGAATTGATCACTTTTCTGCGCAGTGAAGGCGAACTGCGCGGTTACAGTAATTACTGGCTGTCTTTCCCGCTGGCATTCAAAACCGGGGAGGAGATCATTTTTGAGGCGCGCCTGCCGTATCACCAGGATTTGCGCTACACGCGAGTTGACTCACGCATGCCCGAGTACGCCGAAGCCGTCCAAACCAGCAGTAAGGTGGCTTATATCACCGGGGATACGCCCGCGCTCATTGAGCGGCTGCGGGTGGGCTTCCAGGCGTTGGGGGTCATGTATGAGGAGAGGGTCATTGGCGATTACCATATTTTTTACCGCCTGTCGCGCGCGGTGCGGCCTGAAGAATTGAACCTGGGTGAGGCCAGCCAATGAGACGTGAACCGCTGGAACGAATTGCGGCAATGGTGTTACCCAGCCTGAAAAATGTATTATGGATCAGCGCTTTTCTTGGGGCGATCGGTCTGGGGCCGCGGATGATGAATATCGATGGAGACCTGGGCCGGCACCTGACCATAGGCGGGTATATTTTGGATTCGGGCAGCGTGCCGCTGAAGGATTTGTTCTCGCATACCATGACCGGTATGGAACTGACCCCGCACGAGTGGCTGGCGCAGGCGATTTTTGCGCTGGCGGAACGGGTGCTGGGATTGAACGGCGTGGTGTTGGTGACGGCCCTGCTGGTTGCCACGGCTTTTGTTGTGGCGCTGCGGCGGGCGCTGCGCGAGGGCAGCGGGATGCTTCCGGCGTTGATGGTGTTTATTCTGGCGTTAGCGGCCTCCAGCCTGCATTGGCTGACCCGTCCGCACGTGTTCACCTTCCTGATGACGGCGCTGTGGTTGGACGGATTGCAGGCTTTGCGCCAGGGCAAACACGGCGCGCTGGTGTGGATGCCGCTGATGATGCTGCTGTGGGCGAACCTGCACGGGGCGTTCATTGCCGGATTCATGCTTTGGTTGATGTACGGCGCGGGCTATGCCTGGGAGCGCTGGGTGGAGAAACAGCCCGGTCCTCAGGGGGTTGGATGGCGCTGGCTGGCAGTAGGAGGATTTTCGGGGCTGATTACGCTAATCAACCCGGCGGGGATCAAACTGTGGACGACCAGCGTGGGCTACCTGGGCAACCGATACCTGGTGGATCATACCGCGGAATATCTGTCGCCGGATTTCCACGATGCCAGCACCTGGCCTTTCTTGCTCATGCTGTTGCTGGCGCTGGCCCTGGCAGGCTTTGGCGGGAAACGCTGGAAGATGACCGATGCGCTGGTGCTGACCGGATGGGCGGCGATGGCGTTATACTCGGTGCGCAATGTGCCTTTGTTTGCGCTGGCGGCTGCGCCGCTGCTGGCCGTGACGGCCACGAGTTGGCTGCGAGATTTGGGCAAACGACTGCGCTGGGCCGACAACCTGCACCGGTTGGATGGTCGCCTGTTGGTGACCGAAGCCAAGTTGCCAGGGTATCTGTGGCCGTTTGTGGCGGTTATGCTGGTGGTCGCGGGTTTTTCCAGCGGGGCCAGGTTGGACTTTTCTCGATCGGGCAACCGATTTGATCCCAAGGTTTTCCCCGTGGCGGCGGCGGGATGGCTGCAAGATCACCCACAAGCAGGGGAGATGTTCAACTACTTCCCGTGGGGTGGGTATATGCTTCATGAGGCCTGGCCGGAGCGGCTGGTGTTCATTGATGGGCAAACCGACTTTTATGGGGCCGAATTGACCCGCGAATACGAAACTGTCCTGACTGCCGCAGCGGGTTGGGAGTCTGTGCTGGATACTTACGGCGTAGCCTGGGTGCTCATGCCGCCCGATACACGGCTGGCGTGGGTGTTATCGGCGCAAGCGGATTGGGTGGAACTGTACCGAGACGATACGGCTGTTATCTTCCGGCGCACGGAATGATTAATAAAATTCGGGCCGGCGGTCGGCAAAGACTGGCAGCGCGCGGCGAGCTCGCTCGATCTGGTCGGTGTCAATCTCGGCAATGAGCAGTTCTTCGTCAATGCCTGAGGCTTCAGCCAGACATTCACCCCAGGGACTGATGATGGCGCTGGCTCCCCCGAAGAGGGCGTCTCCGCTGGGGCCAACGCAGTTGCAGGCAAAAGCGAAGCATAAATTCTCGATGGCTCGCGCCCGCAGGAGGGTCTGCCAGTGTACGGCGCGGCGGGCGGGCCACTCGGCGCTGAGCGCCAGGGCCACGGCGCCATCCAGGGCGTAGCGGCGAAACAGCTCGGGGAAGCGCAAATCATAGCATACGGCAAGGCCGGTGGGACCCCAGGGCGGGGAAACGGTGACGCGCTGCTGGCCGGGCAGCAGATAACGGTCTTCATCCATCGGGCAGAAGAGATGAATCTTGCGGTAGAAGACAGGCTCGGGCAGATCGGGGGCAACCCAGGCAAAGGCGTTGTAGATGCCCGTGGGAGAGGCTTCCAACAGGGATCCACCGATGGTGATGTTTAACTGGCGAGCCTGGTGATTGAGTTCGGCCAGGATTTCGGGGGTGGCAGAAGCGTGGCGGGCGGCCTGGGGCAGATCGTAACCGCACGGCCACAGTTCGGGGAGCAGGACGAGTTTGCTTCCGCGCCGGGCTGCTTCGGCTATCATTTGGAGCGCGATCCGCAGGTTGGCAGAGACGTCACCGATCTGGATGTGAGTTTGGGCTAATGCAATCGAGTATTTCATCGAGTCTCCGTAAGGAATGGTCCGGGCACTTTTGGCTATAATAAATGCAGGAAGTGATCCATGATCTATATTTTACTACCGGCTTATAACGAAGAAAAAGATCTTCCGCCCCTGCTGAAGCGGGTAAAAGCGGCGCTGGCAGGCCAGGAATATCAAGTGTTGGTAGTCAATGATGGCAGCCAGGATCAAACCCTCTCGATTGCGCGGGCCTGGGCCGAGCAGATGCCGCTGACGGTGCTGGATCATGGGGTGAACAAGGGACTGGGACAGGCTATGCTCACCGGGTTGAGCCACGCGGTCGAGGTGGCCGGGCCGGATGACCTGGTGGTAGCGATGGATGCGGACAATACACACGACCCGGCCCTGACTCTGCGCATGGCACAGCAAATTTTCGCGGGGAAGGATGTGGTCATCGCGTCGCGCTACGCCCCAGGCGGGGAGGAGATTGGATTGACGCCCATCCGCAGGCTGTTGAGTCGGGGGGCCAGTTTCCTGCTGCGGTTGTTCTTTCCAATTCAGGGGGCGCTGGATTATACCTGCGGGTATCGCGCCTACCGGGTGGAATTTCTACGGCGGGCTTTTGAGCTGTATGGGAAGGATGAGTTGATCGAGGAGCGGGGGTTCACCTGCATGGCGGAGCTGCTCATCAAATTGAGCCTGGCTGGAGCCAGGGTAGGCGAAGCGCCGCTGGTGCTGCGGTATGATTTAAAGTCAGGGAAGAGTAAAATGAAATTCGTTCGCACGATTTGGCGATATGGTGTTTTAATTGCCCGATTGAAGCAGTTAAAGCCCGGCGCAAACTCGCGTGGGTAAATCCGCAATTTGGGGAGCGTGTCCGGTTTCACTTCGTTCGCATCCCAACCTGTAGGACGGACCGGGGCAACGCCGAAAGAACCGAATTTGAAACCTACTCCCGTATAGGAAGGGACATGAGGAAACAGCAACAAGCACTCATTATTTCGATTGTTTTGGTGATTCTTTTGATCGGATTGGCGGTGGGGATGACCTGGGCCAATTACCGATATGCGCAAGAAAACCCGGGAGGGAATGATTTTTTGGCGCATTGGATGGCTGCGCGAAATATTCTTGAAGAAGGTCTCAGTCCTTACAGCCCCGAATCCAGGCTGCGGGTGCAAGAGTTCGCCTATGGGCGCGCGGCCCGACCGGGTGAAAATGAAATGGGCATGGCCTATCCACTGTATTCGGTAGCTCTGTTCGCGCCTTTCACCCTGGCTAAAGATTTCACGCTAGCCCGCGCGTTGTGGATGACCGTGTTGGAGGCGGCGCTGGTTGGGTTGGCCGTGCTGAGCCCGCGATTGATGCGCTGGCGGCCCGCGCCGTGGATGATGGCCCTGCTGGTCATCTTCTCGCTGCTCTGGTATTTTGGCTTGCGGGCGTTAATCAACGGGAACGCGGTCATCCTGGTGGGATTGTTCCTGGCGGGCGGTTTGCTGGCCATGCGCGGGGGGCATGACGAATTGGCTGGGGTGTTGTTTGCCTTTTCGACCATCAAGCCTCAAGTGGTGCTGGTGGCTTTGGTCTGGATCGTGATTTGGAGTGTCATTCAACGCCGCTGGCGGATGGTGGGTTGGTTGGTTGGGACTGTGGCGCTGCTCACGGTCAGCGCTATGTTGATTATGCCGGATTGGATTTTGCAAAACCTGGGAGAGATCATGCGCTACCCGGAGTACAATCCACCGGGCAACCCGGCGGCTGTCTTTGCGCAATGGTGGCCGAATTTCGGCGAGCGCCTGGGTTGGGCCCTCTCGGGGGTGGTAGGATTGGTCCTGTTAGGCGAATGGTGGACGAACCGCAAGCGAGATGTGCGAGCCTTTCTGTGGACAACCGCCCTGACGCTGGTGGTTTCGCCCTGGATCGGCATTCAGACCGATCCGGGCAACCTGGTGGTTCTGTTCCTGCCGTTGGTGGTCGTGTTCGCTTTGCTGGCCGAGCGCTCACCCCGCGGAGCTGCGGTCATTGTCCCCATCGTGTTGTTGATTTTGATGGTGGGGTTGTGGGTCATCTTCTTAAACACGATCGATTACGGTGATCAACCCCAGCAAAATCCAATCCTGTTCTTCCCCCTGCCCACTTTCCTGCTGATCTTCCTGTATTGGGTCCGCTATTGGGCGGTGCGGCCAATGAAGTTCTGGTCGGAGCAAGTGGATATTTAACCGTGGATGGGATGAAACGCTTGTGGGGTTGGATACGGCAGCGCCCACTCTGGGCGATCCTGGCCGGCGGGCTGTTGATCCGGCTGGTGAATATTCAATCCAGGCCGATGCAGTATGACGATTTGTTCAGTTTCTTCCTTTCGCGGCGCAGCCTGGGCGAAATCATTGCTGGGACGGCAGCAGACACGATGCCGCCGCTGTTTTATTTCATTCTGCATTTCTGGCAAATGATCTCGCAAGAAGTGTGGTTTTTGCGCCTGCTGAGCGTGATTTTTAGCCTGGCGGCGGTGGCGCTGCTGTATGGGCTGATTCGGCAGTTGTTTGGGGCGCAAACGGCAGCCTGGGCGGCCTTCTTGGCGGCAATTTCCCCTTTCCAATACTACCACGCCCAGGATATTCGCAACTACTCGCTGCTGTTGGCTGTGCAGTTGGGGTTTGCCTGGTTTGCCGCGCGCTTGTGGCTGCGCGACCAGGGACAATGGATTGGGAAGAAAGAAGGCTGGGACTGGTTTGGGTTGATCGCCTGTGGGGCGATCAGTCTGTATATTCATAACATTGCTGTGCTGGCTCTGGGAATGCCGAACCTGTTCTTGCTGCTCAAGCGCCGTTGGCGGCTTTTTGGAAGGTTGGTTCTGGCCCAGGTGGGGATCGTGCTGCTCAACCTGCCCTGGTTGGTGCTGCTGCCTGAACAGCTCGCCAAAGTGCAGCGCGCCTGGAGCCTGTGGAAACCGGGTCTGGCGGATGTGATTCAGGCGATGATAATGGTGACCACTGGGCTGCCGTTGGAAGGCGTGTGGCTGGCTGCCGCGGCCCTGCTGACGGTGGAAACGCTGGCCCTGGTGGTGCTGGTTTTGGCGCGGGAACGCCCGGAAAGCGGGCAGACTCAGGGCGGGGGACTGTTTCTGGCGTGTTTCGCGGTGGGGCTGCCCGTGGCGACGTTTGCCTTGTCCTACCTGGTTAAACCGATCTTTGTGCCGCGCGGCTTTATTGCCGCTTCGATGGCTTACTACGGCCTGGCGGCGCTGGCAATTGTTCGCGGTTGGGGCAGCGGGGCAGGGAAGCTGGTTGCGGGGGGATTTATCCTGGCGGCACTCCTGGGCCTGCCGAACCAGTTCTTCTATGACGGTTTTCCCCGTTCACCGTTGGACAAAGCCGTGGCAGCGATCGCCGTGGACATCCAACCGGGCGAGTTGGTGGTCCACGACAACAAGCTAAGTTACTTCCCTGGGGCTTATTACGCGCCGGACCTGCCACAGGTGTTTGTGGCCGATGCGCCGGGCAGCGGAAACGACACCTTTGCGCCGGCTTCGCAAGCGGCGATGGGCATTTTCCCTCAGCCGGATTTATCCACCGCGGTCGGAAATTCGCGGGGGGTGTATTTTGTGGCCTACAGCCGAACCACCGCCGAATACCAGGCTATGGGTTTGGAGACGCACCCGGCTTTGGCCTGGTTGGAAGAACGCTATACACTGGCAGGACGGGATGTTTTTCGGGATGTGGAGGTGTACCATTTCGTCCAGCGTTAAGCTGTACCTGGGGTTGTTCGCCGCGGGGCTGCTGTTGGTGGGGTTGGCAGGAGTATTGCAGCGTGCGCCGGGGTATATGGACGCCGATTATTATTATGCCACCGCGCAAGGACTGGCGGAGGGGCAGGGCTTCTGGCAGAATTTCCTGTGGAATTACCTGGACCAGCCCGCGGCCTTGCCGCAGCCCTCGCATACGTATTGGATGCCGTTGGTGTCGCTGCTGGCGGCGGCTGGATTGAAGCTTGGCGGGGGGTGGTGGACAGCACGACTGCCTTTGTGGTTGGCAGTGGCGGCTGTGCCGCCTTTGGCGGCGTGGATGGCGGGCCGGTTGGGCGGATTGAGCGGGCAAAAACTGCTGGCTGGCGCTTTTGCCCTTGTGCCGGGCTTCTACCTGGCTTATCTGCCTACTACGGACGCATTTGGCCTGACCATGCTCTTGGGGGCTTTGGCGGCTGTTGTGGGCTGCGGAGAAGGCCGGTTTCGTGCCCGCCTGTTGGTGTATGGGCTGCTGGCTGGTCTATTGCACCTGACCCGGGCGGATGGAATCTTATGGCTGGGGGGCGGGCTGCTGCTGGCGGCCTGGCGGGGCAAGCTGTGGAAAGGCGGCTTTCGGGAGACGGCTCTGCTTGCCGGGTTGTGCATTGGCGGCTACCTGCTGCCGATGAGTGGGTGGCTGGGGCGCAACTGGTTTGAGTGGGGAGGGCTGTTTCCGCCGGGGAACAGTCGAACGTTGTGGCTGACGCAGTATGAAGATACGTTTGTCTACCCGGCGGGCATGATCACCGCGGAACGTTGGCTGGCGCAGGGTTGGGGGGCGCATCTGGCGGCCATCTGGCGGGCGTTGACCACCAATTTGCAGACCCTGTTGGCAGTCCAGGGACAGGTGGCGCTGCTGCCTTTCGCGGTGGTGGGGTTGTGGTCCAGACGGAGGGAGCCGTTGGTTCGCTTCAGCCTGTTCATGGCGTTGCTGACCCTGGGTCTGATGACGGTTGTTTTTCCGTATGCCGGGACGAATGGCTCATACTTTCATTCTGGCGCGGCCTTTCAGGTCTTGATCTGGGCAGCGGCGGCCTTGGGCATTCAACCCGTGGCGCAAGGATATGCGCGTTTGCGCAAACTGGAGACTGAAAAACGGATCGAGCGGTTCGCCGGAGGGATGCTGATAGGGGTGTTGGCGCTCATGTCCGTAGGGTTGTACTTTAGCCGCCTGGCCGGTGATGCGGAGCTTGGGAATGGCTGGAACGACAGCGCGGCGACTTACACGCTCATCGAGACGGAATTGGTTCGCCTGGGGGCTCAACCGGGAGATCGCGTCATGGTCAATAACCCGCCGGGATACTATTTGGCGGGTGGCCGGGCGAGCGTGGTGATCCCCTATGGAGACGAGCAGATGCTCCGGGCGGCGGCCAGACAATACCAGGTGAAATATCTGGTGTTGGAGGCGGCGAACGCGGGCCATTTAACGGAGTTATATGCTGAGCCCGCCGACAGAGCGGGTTTGGATTATCTGGCAACGATTGGGACGGCGTTGATCTATGAATTCAAAGACTGAAAGGCTGGGGTTCTGGATGATCGTACTGGTCGCCGCCGCGGCGCTGGGAGGGTATCTGCTGGCCAGCGGTGGAGTAGAGGGGCCGGGCTTTCCATTGGATGATGCCTGGATTCATCAAACCTATGCGCGTAATCTGGCCGAGCGGGCGGAGTGGTCGTTTGTGCCGGGAAAACCTTCGGGGGGGTCTACGGCGCCGCTATGGTCGGCGTTGTTGGCGGTGGGACACTTGCTGAGCGCTGGCACGCCTTATGCCTGGACCTACCTGTTGGGTTGGATGGGTCTGGTGGGCCTGGGATTGGCCGGAGAAGGCATTTTCCGGCGCGAGACGCGCCTGGTCGGGTGGCTGCCCTGGGCGGGGATATTCCTGGTGGGCGAGTGGCACCTGGTTTGGGCGGCGGGCTCGGGCATGGAGACCGTTGCGATGGGGGCGCTGGTGTTGCTGGCTTTGTGGCTGGTGGGGGCGGAGAGGCCGCGCTGGGAGATGCTGGGGGCGTTGATTGGCCTGATGGTGTGGGTGAGGCCGGATGGTGTTACGCTGTTGGGGCCAGCGGCTTTGGCGTTGATGTTTGGCTCGCGGAGCTGGACAGAACGATGGAAAGGCGCGGCTCGGTTGACAGGCGGCGTGGCGCTCCTGTTTGTGCCATATTTGATCTTCAACCAACTGGTGCAGGGCAGCCCGTGGCCGAACACATTCTACGCCAAACAAGCCGAGTACGCGGCCTTGCAAACCGCACCGTTGGTCGAGCGGATCTTTACCGAGCTGTCCTTGCCGTTGATTGGGGCCGGGTTGCTGCTGGTTCCTGGATTCATCTACTTTGCCTGGCTGAGTCTGCGGGAAAAACGTTGGGCCGGGCTGGGCGCGGCGCTGTGGTTTTTGGGCTATGCAGGTCTATACGCGTGGAAACTGCCCGCTACCTACCAATATGGGCGGTATCTGATGCCCGCCATGCCGGTGTATTTTCTTTGCGGGCTGGTGGGAGTGTCGCTGTTGCTGGCGAAGATGCGGACCAGCCGGGCGGGTCGCCTGGGAGCCTTGGGTTGGGGGGCGGTAATCGCGGCGGTGTGGGCGGGTTTCTATGGACTGGGGCTGACTCGTTACAGTCAGGATGTGGCCATCATTGAGACCGAAATGGTCGCGGCGGCGAAGTGGGTGGATCAGCATACGCCCGCGGACACATTGATGGCAGCGCACGACATTGGCGCGCTGGGTTACTTCGCGCAGCGGGATTTGGTGGATCTGGCAGGGTTGGTATCGCCGGAGGTGATTCCTTTCATACGGGATGAAGCCCAGATCGAGGCGTATTTGGATGAACGAGGGGCAGCCTACCTGATGACCTTTCCGGATTGGTATACCAGGCTGCCTGCCGGGCGAGAGGTTTTGTGGCAGAGCGAAGGAAGTTACTCGCCGGAAGCAGGCGGAGAGAACATGACCGTGTATCGGTGGAAGACTCCGTAAGTACCAGTCCGAAAATTCGCAAGCCTCCACAATAACTTTTAGGATAGGTAATGAGGGTTATGGGGTGGAGAGGGTATACAGTTCGTAGAAACCGCCGGGAAAGGGTTGAGCGGGAGGCAGAGAGGCGAAAAGGTCGTCCAACTCTTTCCATTCGGCAGGGGAAAGGATGGGGTCATCAGCGCGGATGAGATCGAGACCGTAGCGGAAGAGTAGTAGATGCGTATAGCCTTGGGATCGCCAGGCGGAGAGGACGGCTTCGCCGCTGCCCAGGTCGCGCAGATCGGCCCGCCAGCGGTCGATCCAGGGATCGGCGGTGGCAGCCACAGGGGCGTACAGCCCGCGGGCTTCCCACAACATGAGCACGCGCTTGTCGGAGGGAAGCTGCTCCAGGCGGGTCATGGCGTCAATGTAGGCGCCGGTGTTTTGCTCAAGGTACTGCTCGGCTGAGGTGATCCCTAAAAGAACCTGGGGGGCGCCGTTTTTTGCCAGGCGGAGCGTATCCTGCCAAAGGCTGAGAAACAGCACCAGGAGGATCAGCGTTCCGGCGACGCGCCCCAGTCGGACGCCTTGCGCGTGGATGCCTTTGAGCGCAGCCCAGCCCCACCCGGCGGCCATGCCTAGCAAGGGGACGAAGAGGACGAAGTAGAGGCGGGTCTGACGGAGGTGGTCGATGCGCGCGCCAGCCAGGGCGATGATCAGCCAGGCAAGCAAGAAGTCAAAGACGAGGGGTTTCCCCTCGCGGCTGCGCCGGTAGAAGAACAGGCCAGGGATGGCAAAGAGGATTAACAACGCGCCAATGTCACTGCCGGGGCCGGGAGCGGAGTCGATGCCTTGCCAGGTGAGCCACAGGGGCGCGAGCAAGGTTTGCGCCCAGCCGATGGGTTCTGGCAGACTGTGGGCCATATCCAACCGCTCGGCGGAGTACCAGAGCGTGGGGATGAAATAGGGGAAGACCGGATTACCTGTGTAGACCAGGTTTTTCACGGCCCAGGGCGCGAAGGCCAGCAAGGCGAACAAACCAGAGATCAGCCAATCCTTGAGAGCCGGGCGAGCCCGCCCCGGAATGAGCAGCAGGGCTGGGTAAAGGGCCAGGGCCAGCACCCCAGCGGTGAACTTGGTGCCGACGGCAAAGCCAACGCAGAGTCCCAGCCAGTACAACCAGGAACGCTGTCCGCTGGATTGCCAGGCGTAGAACGCGCCGAAGGCTGCTACGCCAAAGAGCGCGGAGAATAGATCGTTGTAGCTCCAGGCGAGCATTTCACGCACAGTGGGGGCCGCCAGGAGGGCCAGCGCAGCAAACACCGCAGCCGCGTTGCGATCCTGTTTTGAACCTGGAAAGAAGGAACTGGCGAGGCTGGCGGCGCCGAGTACGGCCAGCAGTCCGGCCATCCAACCGAAGGCGGCGGCTGCCGTGGTGGAGGCCAGGGACATGGCCCAGGTGTAGAGCATCTCGGCAATCTGGGGATGGCCCCAATAGACGAGTTGTGGTTCAAAGGTCAAGCGACCGGCAGCCAGGTACAGGCGGGGAAGTTGCAGGTGGTAGGAAAGCGCGTCGTATTTGATGGGCGGCGACAGGGCAATCCACAGTTGGTTGAGCGCAAATAGCAATCCTATGGCGAGGAGGATCTGCTCAAAACGGCCAGCCGCGCGCCACCAACCGCGCAGTTCGCTCCATTCGCGGAACCAATCCCGAACGGAGTTGCGCAGGAAGAACAATCCGGCCATGAGGAGGAGCCAGGCCAACCAGGTCCGGTACAGGCCGAGCACGCCCAGCAGGAGCCAGAGGGTGGCGGCCACGCCGATGCCCAGGGCGGCCTCGAAAGCCATGCGGGCCAGGCCGTTTAAACCAGGGGCGCGAGCCAGGAGCCGGCCCAGGCCACCGCAAAGGGCGATGAGCGCAGCCGCGACGAGCAGATTAAGCATTGCGGAGAGTGGCGCGGCGGTTTCGGCGATGGTCACGGGTTTGTGAAAATAATAATATCCGCCCAAAACCAACAAGGACCAGAAAATGAAGCCAAATATTCCCAGGAGGCGTTTATTCATGGTGTGCAGATGAAGACGGGAGAAAAGGAAGATGGCGCATCGCAGACCTTCACGAGAAAAATGGTTGCCTTGCGGAAACTCTCATAGTATACTTGCTAAGTTCCCGTATTAAGATATTTCATCTGCTATTTTATCCAATTTTCGAGGCAGGAGTGTGTCCATGGACCTGCAAATCAGTTCTGGAGCAGAAGACGATAAGGCACAATTCGATCAAGAATTGCAGGCCGAGTATAGCCAGACTCAAAGCGCGTTGAACGAGGTTAGCTTGATGCTGACCCAGAGTCAGACGGAATTGAATAAGTTGACTCAGCGGAACACAGCCATTAACACTCAGTTACAACAGGTGCAGGCGCAGTTTGAATCGATCCCGCGGGCTGATATTAAGGCCGCCTATGTGGCGGCTCTGGATGCGCAGCAGCGCTTATTGGTGATGCGCGGTCAGTTAGAAAAACTGCAAGCCGATGAGCACAACTTGCGCAGGGTTCTGGCCATCATCGAAAAGGTTCGCGAAATTGCTCAGAAGCCGGGTGGCGCGAAAGGTACTGGGGTGATGCGCCCGGTCGCGGGTGGATCCGCATCCCTGGAAATGACGATTAACGCCCAGGAAGCCGAACGGCAGCGCCTTTCGAGGCAGATGCACGATGGACCGGCTCAAACACTGTCGAATTTTATCGTCCAAACCGAGATCGCGGCGCGTATGTTGGATCTGGATCCGGTTCGGGCGAAGGAAGAGATGGCCAGCCTGAAAACCGCCGCGATGAACACGTTCAAAGAGGTGCGCACCTTCATTTTTGAGCTGCGCCCGATGATGTTGGACGACCTGGGTTTGTTCCCCACGATCAAACGCTACGTGGAAAGCTTCAAAGAGCAGACCGGCTGCGAAGTGAGCATCTCGGTCAAGGGCAGTGAGCGGCGCTTGCAACCTTTCCTGGAAGTGATGTTGTTCCGAGCCATGCAAGAATTGGTCGGGAATGCTTTCCGGCATAACATGGAAAACATCAGCAAGGTGCAAGTGAATGTAAATATTGTGTTGGATGATAACTTGTGCCGGGTTACGGTGAACGACAACGGCAAGGGCTTTGATCCCGAGGTTGTCGATCAGAGCGGGCACATCGGTTTGAAGCTCATTCGCGAGCGAGTGGAAATGTTGGGCGGTTATATGGAAATTGACTCGGGGGTTGGGCGGGGAGCGCGGATTGCGTTCCAGGTGCCGGCTCTGGAGACACAAGCTTAGTTTCTTCTTTTTAATCTCTCGAGGAGGCATTTATGACAAAAACGATTGGTGTTCTTACCGGGGGTGGTGATGTTCCAGGGTTGAATCCGGCCATTAAAGCCTTATCGTTGGGCGCAATGGAAATGGGTTACCGGGTGGTGGGCATTCGCCGAGGATGGGGCGGATTGTTGAATTACAATTTGGATGAGCCCTCCACGCATGATTACTATATTCGCCCGCTGACCCGCGATACGGTGCGCACCATTGACCGCACGGGTGGCACCTTCCTGCACACGTCACGCACCAATCCGCAGAAGGTTGCTCCTGGCGCGACCCCTGATTTCTTGAAAAACTCCTCGTGGGGCAAGCCGATCCCGGATACCAATCTGACCGACTACACCGATTATGTGATGAAGGTGATCGATCATTTGGGAATCGATGTGTTGTGCCCGATTGGCGGCGATGACACCTTGAGCTTTGGCGTTCGACTGCATCGAGAGGGCGTGCCGGTGGTGGCGCTGCCCAAGACGATGGATAATGATGTTTTTGGCACCGACTACTGCATCGGTTTCTCTACGGCGGTGACGCGTTCGGTGGAATTCATCACCAATATGCGCACCTCGGTGGGTTCGCACGAGCGCATTGGTATCGTGGAACTGTTCGGACGCAATTCGGGCGAGACCAGCCTGATCAGCGCGTACCTGTCTTACGTGGACCGGGCGGTCATTAGCGAGGTGCCTTTCGATGTGCACCGGCTGGCGAACTTCCTGGTGGAAGACAAACGTAATAACCCCTCCAACTATGCCATCATGACCATTTCCGAAGGCGGCATCATGGAAGGCGGCGAAGTGATCGAGACCGGCGAGGCCGATGCTTACGGTCACCGCAAGTTGGGCGGCGTGGGCGAGATGCTGGCGGAACAGATCAAGCAGATCACTGGGCAAAATATCATGTACCAGCAGCTTGGTTACCTGATGCGCTCTGGAGCCCCCGATTCGTTGGATCGCATGGTGGCGATGTCCTTCGGCAATCTGGCCATCCAATTGATCCGCCGCAACGAGACGGGCAAGATGTGCGCCCTGCATGGCGGCAAGTACACCACCGTCCCGGTGGAAATGGTGCTGGCTGGTAAGAAGCGCGTCGATGTGACCAGCTTCTATGATATTGAGCATTATCGCCCGAAGATTCGCGACTTCATGGGCGTACCGATGTTCTTGAGCTAAAATTTTGATCCCCTGCCGGAGACCCCGGCGGGGGATACTTATGTAAAGGAGATTTCTATGATCGTAACCACGAAAAAACTGTTTGAAGCTGCTTATGGCAAATATGCGATCGGCGCTTACAACATCAACAACCTCGAGCAGTGCATGGGCCTTTTCCAGGGCAATGTGAGCAGCCAGGCCCCATTCATCATCCAAATCAGCAAGGGCGCGCGCAAGTACAGCGACAAGAGAATGTTGGAAGCCATGATCCGCGCGGCGGATGAAATTTTCCCCGAGGCCATCTTTGCGGTGCATCTGGATCATGGCGATGAGGCCACCTGCATCGACTGCATCGAGAGCGGATTCTACAGCTCTGTGATGATCGACGCTTCGCATGAAGATTTCGAAACTAACATTGCGATCACCAAGAAGATCGTTGATCTGGCTCATGCCAAGGGCATCGTGGTGGAAGCGGAATTGGGCCAGTTGGGTGGTGTGGAAGAGCACGTGGCGGTGGATGAATCCAATGCCAAGCTCACCGATCCCAAGAACGCCAAAGAATTCGTCGAGCGCACCGGCTGCGATTCGCTGGCGGTGGCCATTGGCACCAGCCACGGCGCGTTTAAATTCAGCGGCACGCAGGGTTTGCGCTTTGACGTGTTGAGCGAGATCCAGAAAGAGCTGCCTGGCTTCCCGCTGGTCATGCACGGTTCCAGTTCTGTGCCGCAGGACGAAGTGGCGCGCATCAACGCCGCGGGTGGCAATTTGAAGGGCGCTAAGGGCGTGGACGCTTCTCAGTTCCGCCGCGCCGCGGAATTGGGTGTAACCAAGATCAACATCGACACCGACGGACGCCTGGTTTGGACCCGCGTGCATCGCGAGTACTTCCTGTCCAAACCGGAAGAGTTCGATCTGCGCCCGATTGGCAAGGTGTTCATGGCTGAGTACGCCAAGTTCATTGCCCAGAAAAATGAGTTCTTGGGCAGCGCCGGGCAACTGGCGGCTCTGCGCGAGATGCTGAGCAAATAAGTTTTTCCTCAGTGATCCAGGCGGGTGTGAAAACCCGCCTGGATTATTTAAATCCCCAATATGCCTAAAACCGAGCAAGGACTTTCAGAGAGACGATATCAGATTATTCCGCGTACGTTGATCTTTGTGACGCGAGACAACGCGGTGCTGCTCATTCAGGGCGCGCCGACCAAGCGACTGTGGGCTGGAAAATATAACGGTATCGGCGGGCACGTTGAGCGTGGTGAAGATGTTCTCAGTGCGGCGCGGCGGGAACTGGCTGAGGAGACCGGTTTGCAGGTGAGCGACTTGCGCCTGGTGGGTACCGTGCTGGTGGATGTGGAAGAGCAGACTGGCATCGGATTGTTCGTGTTCTGGGGTGAGTACAGCGGCGGCACGATCATCGAGTCGGCGGAGGGCTGCCCGGAGTGGATTCCGATCGATGGATTGTCCAGCCTGCCGCTGGTGGAAGACCTGGTGAGCATCCTGCCCCGCGCTCTGGCAGCCCGGCAGGGCCCGCCTTTCTCGGCGCGTTCGTTTTATGACGAGCAAGACCGCCTGACCGTGACCTTTGGAGAATGAGTATGAGCGGAAAGATCACGTTGGATTCCAAAAGCGGGACCTTCGAGCGAGAGGGGCAGCGCTTCATCCCGGTAGGGGCCAATTATTGGCCGGGGAGCTGCGGCGTGGAGATGTGGCAGCAGTGGCCCGAGAAGGAAATGCGCGATGACCTGATGCGGATGTCCGAGCTTGGCCTGAACACTGTGCGTTTCTTTTTGCGCTGGCAGGATTTTGAGGCGGAGTTGGGTCATTACGACGAGCTTATGTTTGAGCGGCTGGAGCAGTTTTTGGGTTGGTGTCGGGCGTTCAACCTGTATGCGCATCCCTCGGTGTTTGTGGGCTGGATGAGCGGGGGGGCTTTCCGCCCGGAATGGTTCGCGGGGCGCAACCTGTTCTCCGACCCCGTGTTGATTGAGCGGGCCGAGGCGTTCTGCCGAAAATTAAGCCCGATCTTTGCCAGAGCTGCGAACGACCTCCTGGCGATTGACCTGGGCAACGAACTGGACTGCCTGGAGGAAAGCCGGCAGGCTTCTCCGTCGGCAATTCGGGCCTGGTCAGGGCGCGTGGCAGATGGTTTACGCTCGGAATACGCAGAGGCCGTCTTGATCTCGGGTTGCGACCACAACCAGGTCATTCAGGATACCGGCTGGCGGCTGGGCGATATGCCAGGCATGGACTTGTATTCAATGCACGGTTACCCGGTGCCCGCTTGGCATGCTCTGGGTTTTGACGGCATGACCGACCCGTTGGCGGCGGACTTACTTTCGGGATATACAGCCGTGGCGAGGAGCTTTGGCCCGGTGCTGCTGCAAGAGTTTGGCACGATTGTGACCTTTGGGCAGGAGCAGCAGGAGCGCTACTTGCGGCGGCTTTTGCCGGCCTGCTGGGAGGCAGGAGCGAACGGGTTCCTGTGGTGGTGCTTCCGAGATATTCGCGCCGGGGTGCGCCCTTATCTCTCCAATGGTTTTGAAGCCACCTTGGGACTGGTGGATGATCAGGGTCAGGTTAAGCCGGGTTTGCAGCCCTTCCTCGAGTTTGCCCAGGGCCTGCAGAAACGCTCCGCGCCGGATTTGGAAGCGGCGGATACGGCACTGTTTGTTTCCAGCCAATATTACCATCGGGAGAATCAAGACTGCCCTGGTCACGAACCGGTGGTTGAATCTAGTGGGATTTTGCTGGCGCGATATTTTCTGCGGCGTTTGGGACACAGGGTGGGTTTTGTTCATGGCAACCAGCCCGTGCCTGAGAACATCAAGCGGGTGCTGATCGCGGGGACCCATCTGCGGGTGGACGAGGCCGAGGTGTTGATCGGGTGGGTGCGGGCGGGCGGAACGCTGCTTTGGCACGGCCCCGACGCGTTTAACTGGGGTCCGGCGTACATCACGTTGACCGGCGCCAAACCGTTGCAATATCGCAGCAGCCGCCCGGTGACGATCGAATTGGCTGGAAAGACCTGGGGGTTGGATGTCTTCCCGCGCGGGCTGCGCATGGAGGTGCAGGCTGAGAACGCGGAAGTGCTGGCCAGCGATGAGCGCGGGCTGCCGGTGGTGTTCAAGAATCACCTGGGCAAGGGTCAGGTGGTGGTAACTCTGCCACAGGTGGAAGGCACGATTGCAAAAGTGAGCGCGGACCCGTTGGCGCGGGACGCCTGGATGGATTTTTACCGGACTATTCTGGGGGCGTAGGAGGGGGTTCTTCGGGCAGGGTGCGTTCGTAAAACACCAGCAGGGTGCTGCCGTATTTGCGCTGTTCGAACTCAACCAGTTCCTGGAGTGTTTGGGGCGAATATTCGACCGGGTCGATTTGCACGATGACCCAGGTTGATTCGTTCATCCAGCCGGGGTGCTCATCGACGAGGTTGAGCGCTTTTTCCCACATGCCTTTATATTGGGGGGGGGCGATGTAGATGTAATCAAAATCTCGATCAGGTTGGCGGCCCAGGTAGGCAAAGGCGTCAGCCAGATGTACCTGCCCGAACTCTTTCAGGCGAGTGGCTTCCAGGTTGGCGCGGATGGTGTCTACGGCGGCGCGGTGCAGATCGAGGAAACGGCAATAAGCAGCGCCTCGGCTGAGAGCTTCCAGTCCCACCGAACCCGTGCCACCAAACAGGTCCAGAAAGGAGGCGTCGGTCACATCGCTGCCAAGAATGTTGAAGAGGGCTTCTTTGACGATATCGGTAATGGGGCGGGTGGTGTCGCCGGGCACGTCTTTCAGGCGGATGCCGCGAGCTTTGCCGGAGATGATGCGGGGATTGGCCATGCGATGCTCACATTTTTTGAATGAGCTTGTTCAGCTCTTCGTCTTCTTGATGCTGGCGCTCAAAGTATTCGACCATGAAGTCAGAGCGGCGCAGGCGTAAAGCCATGGGCGCGACGAGCCGCAGGTCGTCCAGGGTGACCTGGGCACGGGCATCGGCGGCGGCGCAAGCGCGAGCAGCCTCGAAGAGGGTGATCTCGGCGCGAAGCGAGTCGATCCGCATGCCGCGGGTGATGGATGTTCCAGCCTGGGTGACCGCGGGAGGGATTTCTACGCGGCTGAGCATGTCGCGCGCGGATTGGATCTCCTCGCGGGCCAGGAGGGTGTCGGGCTGGAATTGAGTCACGGCGGCGCGCGGATTGAGGCGATAGGCGCGCGAGCGGTGATAGGCTTCGACGCGTTCGGTAGGATCATCCAGCCCGTGGACGATGACACGTAGGCCGAAGCGGTCCATGATTTGGGGGCGAAGGTTGCCTTCCTCGGGATTCATAGAGCCGATCAGGTTGAAGCGGGCCCGGTAGGAGGCTGAGATGGCTCCTCGGCGGATGGTGTACAACCCGGAGGCGGCGGCGTCGAGGATGGCGTTGACGATGTCATCGTTGAGCAGGTTGACCTCGTCCACGTAGAGCACGTTGAGGTCGGCGTTGGCCAGAATGCCACGCTGCAAGCGAGAGCGGCGCGGGCCTTCGGCTTTATCATCCAACCAACCCACCACGTCTTCGATGCGAGCATGGAGGGGCAGCTCGATCAGGCGCACCCGGTCGGAACTGGTGAGGGGCTGGCCCTCGCCGTACTTCCGGGCGCAATCGGGGCAGACGGCGTCCATACCGCCGGTAAGGATATCTTCGGGCAGGCAGCCGTAAAAACAGTTGCTGCGCTCTACCAGGGGCAGTAGTTCCACCAGGCTACGAGCGGTGGTGGTTTTTCCGGTTCCGCGGGGACCCACCAGCAGCACTCCGCTGACCAGGGGGTTGATGATGGACAACAACAGGGCCAGTTTCATCTCCTGCTGACCGACCAGGGCCAGGAAGGGGAAGGGCATGACTTCGGCCAGCCCGGCGTCTTCGTGGGTCAGGTTGGAATCGAAGGCGCGACCGGTGACCAGGTCGATCAGTTCGCGCAATGAGCGAACCGTGCGGACGTAACCGGTTTCTTTTTCTCCCAGAGCAGGATCGATTTGCTCCGTCATGGTGTACGCTCCTTTCGAAACGGCCTGCGGGCGAAAGGCAGACTAGCTGACGTCGTTATAAGTCCAGTAACGATTGGCAAAGAAGTTCCACATCATCACCACCAATACAGCGATGGCCAGGGCAATGTTATGCCCGGCAAAGACGGGGGTGAGGAAAAAGGGTTTGGGGAGGTTCTTTTCAAAGAAACTGATCAGAACGCCCTCCAGCCAGGCGAAGAGAGGAGTGCGGATGCCCAGACCGATTACACTGACCAGGACGAACTGAATGACCTGGCGAGAAACGTTCTTGCTGCGTGAATCTGGGTAGGTCCAGAAACGGTTCCACAAGAAGTTGCTGGTGATGGCAGCCGTGAAGGAGATGATGGAAGAGACCACGGCAACCAGCTTGAACACTCCGGTAAGGATGTTGAAGGCTCCAAAATCAACTACCGCGCCGATGACTCCTACGACGGCAAAACGCATGAAACGGCTACGTTCTTGTGGATCGGAGATGATCATGCCAAGCCCATTTTTTGACGGAAGTACGGTACTGTCAGACTGATTCCTTGTTCGAGAGATACTTTCGGTTCCCATTGTAATAATTCCTTCGCACGTGTAATATCCGGTCGGCGGCGCTGGGGGTCATCGCCCAGGCGCAGAGCGGGTTTTGATGTGATTCCGGCAGGGTTGCCAACGATATGATTGATGGTTTGGGCAAATTCGAGAATACTGATTTCCGAGGGATTGCCAATGTTCACGGGATTGTGTTCATCCGACAGGAGCAGGCGGTAGATACCCTCGATCAAGTCGCTGACGAAGCAGAAACTGCGCGTCTGCTGGCCGTCACCATAGACCGTGAGGGGCTCGCCGCGGATGGCTTGCTGGATGAAGTTGGGCACCACGCGGCCATCATCCAGGCGCATGCGCGGACCGTAGGTGTTGAAAATGCGCACGATGCGCGTGTCCAGGCCGTGATAGCCGCGGTAAGCCATGGTGAGGGCTTCGGCGAAGCGTTTGGCTTCGTCATAGACTGAACGCACGCCGATGGGATCGACGTGGCCCCAGTAGGTTTCTTTTTGGGGATGTTCCAGCGGGTCGCCGTAGATTTCACTGGTGGAGGCCAGCAGGTAACGTGCGTTGTGCGCGCGGGCCACACCCAGAGTGTTGTGCGTGCCCAGGGCTCCGGCCTTCATGGTTTGAATGGGCAGGTTGGTGTACCCGTAAGGGGAGGCGGGGT
>CAYOHX010000065.1:0-25932 GCA_964403875.1 uncultured Anaerolinea sp.
AATAATGACTTAGTTTATCTATTTAGTGCAGTATAGACGGTTGGAGGAAAAAGGTCAAGCAATGATCTTGGTCGGCGCATTAACCAGGGAAAAAGTTGACCAACTCTATCTGCCGCAAAGCCTTCTCGCAATCCATTTCCGGCCAGGCCATGGTATGGGCCAGGTAGCGGCGCAGGCGGTCGTTGACAGGCAGCCCATTGACGGACCATGGGGGCAATTTCTCAGGTTGGGACCGCCCCCGGCTGATGATAATTGACATCCACCACAGGGGAAAAATTGCCATGTAGAGATGCAAACGGCGCTCAAACCAGGAATCTAATTGATTGCACGCCCGGCGATAGGGATCGATGACCCGCTGCCACTCCCTCCAACCAAGCAGATCCTCCTGGTTGGGGTGGGTGATCAAATCGGCCACCTCTCGGGCGGGGTCGCGCAAGCCGCTGTCCTCCCAGTCCACCAGCCCCAGGCGGCCATCTGGTCGTTGAATCACGTTGGCGAGGCGGGGATCGGAACGGCAAAAGCAGGTCACAACAGGCAGCGAGGCGCATTCTTTGAAGACGGGGCGATGCCGTTCCAATAGCTCCAGGTAGAGTTCGGCGGCTCTCCTGCCGTGGGGATAAGCGCTGACTGTCCACTCGAGATAGTCCATCGCCTGTTGATGGATGCTATTCTCTACTTCGTTTAATGGACGGTCAGAGCCGTGCGAAGGCCAGTCGACGGGAAGGTCTTGGATACGCAGCCAGATGTCGATCATCCCTGAAAGGTCGCTGGGAGGTTGGCGGTCCCACATTTCACCGGGCAAGAATTCATAAACGACAACCGGCCCAAGCGTAGGGTCGTAAAACATCGGTTGAGGAGCTACATCCAGTGGCGACAACATTTGCAGCGCCCGGTATTCGTTTAGGGGAGCGCTTTCGAGTTCCGAAGGCTTTAGATATTCTTTGACAATGAAGTGAAGATCGCCCGCGCGCAAATCATACAGATTGTTGCTCTGGAATTCGAGGGGCCGGCGTTGCGATAGAATCAAGTCTTTGGGGGACAATCCCAGAGATGGAGCAATCTGTTTTTGGACAATTTCACGAATGTTCATGGGAAGTATTGCATGGTGAGAAGATGGGCGCAGCGAAATGAGAAAGACAAACAAATCAACCCGAACCGCGCTGCGCCCCTACGGATGGTGGGGTTGTTTTCATCAAGAGACCAACGGAGGGGGTTGTCGTGGATGTATTGGCGGATGCGTTGCGGGTCTTTTTCGTCGCGGATAATGTGCTCGTAATAATTGCGCTGCCATAACGGCTTGCCGGTTGCGGAGCGCATCCGGTTGAAGCGCAATGCCGCCGCCGATTTAAACGCCCGCACAATCGCCCCCAACGACCCCGCCACCAACCCGTAGGGGCGCAGCGATGTGCGTGCAACATCTGAGTCTTTCAGCCGGATCGAGCGCCGATTGTGCTGTTCGGTCGCCCCCATTACCCCATTCCACTCACGAGCAACACCGCCAGGATGGCCGCGCTCAAGGTGCAGGCCGCGTTTACCCAATCATTATCCAACCATGTCCATCCGCGCACCCATGTAGTTGGCGTGTCGCACAGATGCGAAGGGTGGCGTTCCGTTTCCTTCTGGCAGGCCGGGCAATGGTAAACCGCTTGCACGGTCGCTCCCAGCAGCGAATCGATCAGGCTGCCCGCCAACCCGCATAAGGCCAGTCCGGCGAAGACCACCAGCCCCTGCCCCCAGGTGAGTGCCGGTTGGCCCGCGCCCAACAGGTTGCCCAGAATGGGCGATGTGCCTTGCGGCAAAAAAATGCCGGTGGTTCCCTGCCAGAACAGCGCGCCAAACAGGGCGACCAAGCTCGCTCCCGACAGCGCCGCCAGCGTGCCTGCCCAAGAGATGCCTCCCGACGTGCCCGGCTCCACCGGCTTACCGCTGGTGATGAGCACGGGAGCGGTCTTGCTGAGTACGCCTAGTTCCGTGGCCCAGGTGTCGGCGTTGGCGGCGGCCAGTGCGGCGGCGCACCCCGCCCACGGCCAGACTGCCTCGGGGAAGAAGGCGTGCAGCAAGGCAAAAATTCCCGCGATCCCCCCATTAGCCAACACCTGTCCGGCATCGCGCTCGCTGCCTTTTGCGGCTTTTTCGTCCAGGCTGCGCTTGCGGCGTTTGGCCAGCCTGGATAGCCCACTGGAGGATACAAAGAAGGCCAGCAGCAGGATGGCCCATCCCACTCCCCCCAGCCCAAAGATGATTGTGCCCAACACAGCCGCGGCAACGGCCCCCGATGGATTGAGCGCGCGGACCTTGCGGGCGGCGAAGGCGATGATGCAAGCGAGGGTGAATCCGGCCAGAAGTTGGAGGAGCATAGGCGGTTAGAGGATATTCAGAATGTAAGCCGCGCCCAAGATCAGGGTCAGCGAGGACACAGCTCCCGCGCTCCACAGCAGGTAAGCGGCGGGGCGATTTTCCGGACGGCGGTACAGGAGCAGTCCGCCAGTCACATCGGCCAGCCAGGCCAGCCCGGCCAATACCGGTAGGAGCAGAAGCTGTTCGCCGGGGACCGGCGCAATGGGTTGTCCGGCTGCGTCAAATCCCAGGCTCACCTGTGGCGTGCCCGGAATGGCCAGGCTGACGGCCACGAACAACAGCAGGGTGAAAACCAACCCCAACCCTACCAAAATTCGCGCCAGGCGGTCTTGCCATACCCGCGTCAGATAGGCCGCGGGCAGCGCCGAGTAGGACGGGATGCTCTCCAGGCTGCCCATCTCGATGGTGTTGCGGAAGGCTTTGAGGAAGACGTTCGGCGAGGCGGGTGAGATGGCATAAATACGATGCGGCGTGGCCACCAGGAGCATGGTTTCCTTTTCGGAGGAGAGGAATTCCACCTCGCCCAGGTCCTCCGTGGTGACCATCCCCAGAATCCCGCCGGGAAAGCTCAGGGGTGGCAGCGGCAGCGGAGCGGCCAGGTCTGAGGCCGGGCGCACCCATTCGATGTCGTGAATGGGCAGGTGTTCGGCGCGCAGTCCCCAGCGCAGGCGCAGTCCGTCGCGTTCCATCAGGTAGCCGGCATTGAGCAGGGCATACAGGCGGTAGAGGATCAATCCCAGCGCCAGCCCAGCGATCGCTGCCAGCATTAACAACAGCACGAAGGGCCCGCCCACCCCGCTGCGGATCGCGAAGAACAGCGCCCCGCCCACCGCCGCCGCCAATACCAGGCCCAGCCCGGCATGAATCAACACACCGCGCCGCCGGGGAGGGAGAAAGGTGATGGGTAGGTCCATGATGGGCTAATTGTAATCGAACTTGGGGGCAATATCCTGTAAGGGCAATTCAAGAATTGCCCCGACAGGTTTTACCGCACAATAATCAGCACCTGGCTGCTGCCCTCACTCAACGTGACAAATAATCCAACGCGCCGCTCGCCCTTGATTAGATCAAATGAGTAGGCATTGCCATCGCTGGCCTCTCGTTCGATCGTCCAGCCATTGTTGGGCAGCGCTTCGCGGAAGAACTCGGCCACTTCTTCCGGCGCGCGTTGCACGCGGAAGGTCAACCCCGCCCCCATCTGGCTCAGGTCGCTGGCCCCTTCCGGCAAGGGCACGTCTGCCAGGGCTTCCTGCCCGCACTCCGCCGGCAAGTTCACCTGCGTGGCGTTTACATCCGTCAGGTTGTATTCCCAATTCAAAGTGCCTTGTCCCGGCCCCCCCTGCAAATCCAGCGTGCCCGAGGCTTGCCCGGTGAAGCGCACGATGGCACGTCCCTCCCGAGCCACCCATACTTCGCCGCTCAATTGGTTGATCGCGCCCAGTTTGAAATCCGCCCCGCCAACTTTGTAATGGTCGGTAAGGATGCCGTTAACGGTCTCGCCTTCGCCAATCAGGTCGCTGAGCGAGAGGTTCTCGAACGCGGCAGTCGGGCCCATCTCGCCAATCTGTTGGGCTGCTGTTGTGGCCCCGCTCAACTTGAGGCAGCCCGCTCCGCCGCTGAACTCGGTGCTCACCAGGTAAACCGCCTCTTGGAGTTTGTACAACTCAAGCGAGCCAGGCGGCACGTGCTGTTCTTCCAGCTTGGTCAGCAGGTGATAGGCATTTTGCTCAGAGGCGTTTTCTTCTAGAAGTTGAAAAAGCGCTGAGGTGCTTTCGCCCATTGAGTTTTGCCCTTCCAGGCGCAGCACCAGGTTAGAGCGATAACTCTTCAAGTCGTCCAATCCGCTGCCCAGGCCAAAGCCCGCCGCGCTTGGCTCGCCGCCAGGCGCGCTCGGCGCGGGGGTGGCCGATTGACTGCATCCCAGGCCAACGATCAACGCCAAAGCCAACACTGCCCAAAACCGGAATTTGGGTTTCATCATACTTTTCCTCCACCATCGGGGTAGCCCGGACCAGCCCTACACGACGAGTTCGTTTTTTACTGCGGCAGCGATTTCATCGAGCGGCACGATGCGCCCTTGCGCTTCACCGCGACGGCGCAGCTCCACGCCGCCTTGCTTGAGCGAGCGCTCGCCCACCGTAATGCGCAGTGGCATGCCGACCAAATCAGAATCGTTGAACTTGACACCAGGGCTTTCGGCTCGCTCATCGGTCAGCGTTTCCAGCCCGGCGGCTTGCAGCGCGGCTTCCACGCTCAATCCAGCCGCCAGCGCAGACCCGTCTTTGCCGGGTAAAATTACCAACTGCACGGGGAAAGGCGCCGCGCCGGGGGGCAGGCGCAGGCCGTAGGTGTCGTGGTTCAATTCAGCCAGGCAGCCCAGCGTGCGGGACAGGTCCAGCCGGTACATTTCGATTCTGACGGGAAGCGGGTGGCTGGTTTCGTCCAGGAAGGTCAGTTCACGGGCCCGGGAATCATCGGTGCTCATCCGGCGGCTGCCGGCCAGGATAAAGCCGGTCTGCGCCGATAGGGTTCCGCCACACTCGGGGCAGGGCGCGCCCGGCTGGGCCAGGGCAATGTCGGCGATGAGGTCGGCGGTGTAGTCGCGCCCGAAATTAACATGAAGCAGGTGAAAGCCCGCCTCGTTTGCCCCAGAGACCAGGTTGGGCGTGCCGGGAATTTCGCTGTCCACAATCACTCGCACACCTTTCAGTCCCACCGGCGATGCATATCCGGGAACGGCGCCGCAAGCCCGGATGGCTTCCTCTGAAGCGGGTGTCAGCCGGTCACAGCCGGTCAGTCTGCGCAGCGCCGTTTCGTTCACCTCGCGGTCGCCGCGCACCACAGCAAAGATCAACTCTTCACGCGGGGGTTGGTCCAGGTTGTTAAAGAGCGCGGTTAGGAAGACCGCTTTTGCGGTTCTTGATTCAGAGATTTGCAAGAAGCGGGCCAACTCGGCAATCGTTTTGCACTCCGGCGTGGCGACTTTCTCCACCGGCAATGCTTCTTCGGGGTCGGCGGGTGGGCGGCCAAAAGCCGCCGCCGCGGGAACCGCGGTATAGCCGCACTCGGCACATTGTAAAAGGTGATCCTCTCCGGCAGGGTGTGCCCAAAGCCACTCGTTGGCCGTCTCGCCGCCTGGACCGAAATCGCCCAGGCCGGTTTCCAGCGGCACACCCAGCGCCGCCAGCGGCCCCAGCAGGGCCATCGAGAGGTTCTCGCTTAAAGGTTCCATCTCTGCGGGGGTGCTGTTCAGATGGAAAACCTCCAGCACCTCGCGTGAGCGAGCCGAAAGTAGCCCGTTTCCCCGGCGGGCGGCATCGAACTCCAACGTGGCGCGGCGATAAAGCACAGTGGGCAATTGGCGGTGCGAGCGCAGGTGGGAGCGGCACAATTCGCTCAGCCCGGCTAATCCTTCGCCCGCAAAGCGCACTTCCAATCCGCCCAACTCTTTCAGTCCGGTGGTGATCTGCCCTGCCAACTGCTCTACGGCCCGTTGGCCCAACGGCAGCAGGGCCGTCCGGCCCCCGCTTAACGGCTGAAAGTATCCCGCCCGCGCCAGAAATTGCTGTCCGGGCAGATCCAGTCCGGCGGGCGTTTCACGCTGGGTGCGGGTAAAAATCCGGTCAAAGCGCATAACTTAAATGAAGATGTCCATCCACATGGAGATGGCCCGGTATAAAGCTGGGGCCAGCGCGTGGTTGGCCCGGCGCATAATCCAGCCAGCCAACAAGCCTTGGATGAGTAAAAAGACTAATCCCAACAACATACTGGGCAAATTGTCGCCCCCCAGCAGAGCCGGGAACCGCCACACCGCGAACATGACCGAGGTGAGCAGCCACCCCCGGATATCGCCCAGCCACCAGGACAGCCTGGGCTGGATGAAGCCCCTGAAGAGGGTTTCTTCGGCCAGGGCAATGCCCAGCGCGAACAGCAGATAGGTGATCTGGTCGGTCGAGGGTCCGCTCAACACGTCCATCACCCGGTTGCGCAGGAAGATGGTCAGTAATGCTAGCAAAATGCCGATATACAGCGCCGGACGCAGGGTGCGCGCACCCCAGCCGATGCTGCGAACGGGTTGCCCGCGGATGATCAGTGAAATGACAAAGGGCAGTAAACACACCACCGCCAGGACCAGCGGGCGCAGCAGGGGTTCGATGCTTTCGGGAACGTTCAGCGTGTCCAGAAATCGTCCACCCACTTGCGCTGAATAGACAGCGAAGGCAAAAACTACGCTCAAGGCGTACAGGGAAAGCGCCACCAATCCGTCGCGGCGAGGATACTTGAAGCCCAAACGAGGCTGGCGCAGTTGTGGGCTGAGCGAAAACAGCCACACCACCGCCACCACGCCCAGCCATTCGGCTAGATAAGGGGCATATTGAGCGATCATTCTTCGGTGTTTCCTTCAGTGGGAGTTTGAACGGGTTGGGTGGGTTCCAGGTCGCTTTCCACCTGCACTTCGATTTGCTCTTCCATGCGTACCTGCCCGCGCAGGAAAGCGCCTTCCTCAGTGGCCAGCGACACCACGGTCACATCGCCCCACACACGTCCTGTACCCCGAATTTCCAGTTTTTCGGCGGTGATGCTGCCGTTGACCGTGCCAGCCACCACCACCGTGTTGGCTTTCAGCGTTTCACAAATCACCCGCCCGGTTTCGCCAATCACGATTAACCCGCGCACGGTGATATCTCCTTCAAACGCGCCTTCAATGCGCACGCCACCGCTGCCGCGCAGATTGCCCTTCCAGACAATGCCCGGACCCAAAACAGACGTGACCCGCTCGGTGGGGGTAACGGCTGCGGCAGATGGTGATTGTGGTTTCCGGAACATAACGTAGGCCTTCTTTGCCTTGGTTTGGGAGTCGCTTTCAAGACCCGTTTATACCACATCCGGGGCGGAATTGCGTTCTGAATCTCCAGGGCAGACTGCGCCAGGGCTCGGGCGTGCTTTCGATGCCCACGCGCGGCCCGGTCACTACCTGTGTGTCTGGCACGCCGGGACCTTCTTCAATAAATAATTCATTCCCTGCGTCAAACAGGCTCAGACCGTTTAACTTTCCGTCCAGTGCCAGCGCCCTGCACAACTTTCCCGGCCCATCCGTCCAACGGGGCTGCGGCACGCCCGCCCGCCGCGCGGCAATCACTTCCAATCCTTCTTGCGGCAAGATGGCCCGCAGGAGCACAGCCGCCGGGAAACCCTCCGCTTGGGTGACAGCGTTTAGCAGCCAGTGCATCCCGTAGGTAAAGTAGATGTAGGCATGCCCAGGCGGCCCGTACATCACGGCGGTTCGCGCTGTTTTTCCGGCGCGAGCATGGCAGGCCAGATCGGTCTCGCCGATGTACGCCTCGGTTTCCACGATCCAACCCGACAGACGCGCGCCATCCAGCCTGCGCACCAGGCGCATCCCCAATAGACCGCGGGCAACGTCCAGAGTGGGCCGGGCAAAAAAGGATTGCGGCAAACAGTTTAAGCGCATACCGATATTTTATATTAGAATCAATTCAGACGGTATCACTCGGATTGGAACAGACTGCTCTCCATCGATGTGATACCCACAGGAGACTCCATGAAAATCCGTAAAGAACCCGGTTTAACGTTTGATGATGTTTTGTTGGTTCCGCGCCGTTCCAATATCCGCAGCCGCAGAGATGTTTCCACGGCGGCTCGTTTGACCCCCACCATCACCCTGCAAATGCCCATCGTCTCGGCCAACATGGACACGGTCACCGAGACACGGATGGCTATTGCTATGGCTCGCGCCGGTGGCATAGGCATCTTGCACCGCTTCATGTCCATTGAGCGCCAGGTCGAAATGGTCACGCGGGTGAAGCGGGCCGAAAGCATGGTGGTGGATGAGCCGCTTTCCATTCAACCTGCTGCCACCGTGCGCGAGGCACGGGCTATGATGGCGGAAGCCGAAGTGGGGGGACTGATTGTGTTGGGGCTCCAAAACGAGCTGCTAGGCATGGTTACCACCCGTGACGTGCTGCTCGCGCCAGACGCTGAAGCTAGCGTCGCTTCGGTGATGACACCCGCCGCAGAATTGGTCACTGCTCAAGAAGGCGAAACGCTGGAATCGGCTCGCGCCCTGCTGCACGAGCACCGCATTGAAAAACTGCCCTTGTTGGATGCCACCGGGCGCGTGACCGGTTTGATTACCGCTCAGGATATTGTCAAAATCGAAGACCACCCCAACGCCACCAAAGATACGCGGGGGCGCTTGATGGTTGGCGTGGCCCTGGGCGTGCGCGCCGATGACCTGGACCGCGCCGTGGCTTGCGTGGAAGCCGGGGCTGATGTGTTGGTGCTGGATATTGCCCACGGCCATTCGGAACATACCCTGGACATGGTCCGCCAGCTCAAAAAGCGTTTGAGCACTCCGGTGATTGCCGGAAACGTGGCTACCCCCGCCGGAGTCCTGGATCTGGCTGCCGCCGGGGCGGACGCGGTCAAGGTGGGGGTGGGGGCTGGTTCCATCTGTATCACCCGCGTCGTGACCGGTTTCGGCGTGCCCCAGCTCACCACCATTGCCGAGTGCGCCGAGGAGGGGCAGCGCCTGAATGTGCCCATCATCGCCGACGGGGGTGTGCGCACCTCGGGCGATTTGGTCAAGGCCCTGGCAGCCGGAGCCAGCACCGTGATGCTGGGCAGCATGTTGGCGGGTACCGATGAGAGCCCCGGGGCGCCGGTGGTCAAGGATGGCCGCCGGTACAAGGTGGTGCGCGGCATGGCTTCACTCAGCGCCAATGTTCAGCGCCGCGTGGTGGACAAAGGCGAGGTTTCCGAAGAGGACTACGCCGAGGTGGTTCCGGAGGGCGTGGAGGCGATGGTGCCTTACCGCGGCGCTGTCGCCGATATCCTCTACCAATTGGTGGGCGGGCTGCGCTCCGGGCTCAGCTACGCCGGAGCCGCCAGCATCGCCGAGTTGTGGGATAAAGCGGAATTCATCCAGATGACCCAGGCAGGGATGACCGAATCCGGCTCGCACGACGTAGGTAGAATTTAAACTACCGAGATCAATCGGTTTTCATTTCATCCGCAAGCGGGGATTTTGCTCCAGCGTCAGGCGCAGTCCATCGGCCAACGAAACCGTTGGGCGATAGCTCAGGAATTGCTGCGCCAGGGTCAGGTCAGCGCACATGCGCCGCACCCCACCTTCGTTGCGCGGATTGTAAATCACCTCGGGCGAACCGCCAGTCGCCTCAATGACCTGCCGGGCCAGTTCTTGCACCGAGGTTTCCACACCGCTGCCTACATTGATGATGAGTTGATTGACATCCGGGGCCGCTGCCGCCGATACCGCCGCCTGCACCACGTCGTCCACGTAAACGTAATCGCGAGTCTGGCTGCCATCGCCATGCACTACCAGGGTTCCCTGGTTCCAGGCCTGGCGCAAGAAGTACGGGATGATGGGCGCATGCACGGGGGGCAAATGCTGCCCTGGCCCATAGGCGTTGAACACCCGCAAGCACACGGATTCAATGCCCCACAGCAGCCCGATGGAACGCACATAGTATTCCGCCGCCACCTTTGAAACCGCGTAAGGCGAGCGCGGGTTGGGTTGGACCGCCTCGGAAAGGGGCTGGTCTTTCTGGTCGCCGTAGACCGTGCCAGAGGAGATGAACACTACCCGCCGGACGCCTACATCGCGCATGGCTTCCATCAGGGTGACCGTGCCGCCCACGTTGACCAGGTTGTACTCGCGCGGGTAGAGCACCGATTCGGGCACCGAGACGCGCGCCGCCAGGTGATATACGCAGTCCACATCTTGCAGCAAAGTCCACAGCTTGGGCCGGTCGTTGATGTCGCCGCGGGTCAGGAATACGTCCGAGCGCAGCACATCCGGGCTGCCAGTGGACAAATCGTCCAGCCCGCGCACAGTGTGGCCTTCGCCCACCAGCCTGTTGGCCAGGGCCGAGCCTAAAAATCCAGCCGCTCCGGTAATCAGAAATCGCATCGCACTGATTATACTGCCTGCCAGCTTTCTTGGGGCTTGCAATACGCGAGACCTTCCCAATGAATCGATCCGCGAACCTTGCGTTTGAGGCCGGGAGAAACCGGAAGATTGTCAGGTGGGTTTGGTGACAGTTTTGATAGGTACAAGCGAACGAAGCAAGATAGAATGACATATCCAACAATATCGATAAATTTGGAGGAAGTTCACATGTCCAAAGCTGTGCAAGGTCTCGAAGAAGCTTTTTCGGGCGAGTCCATGGCTCGCAATAAGTATATGGCCTTCGCTAAGAAGGCGGATGAGGAAGGTCTCCCGCAGATCGCGCGTTTGTTCCGCGCCGCGGCTGAAGCCGAATTTATTCACGCCCAGAATCATTTCCGGGCCTTGGGCGGCGTAAAATCAACCGCCGAGAATTTGCAGGAAGCCATTGGCGGAGAAAACTACGAAGTTGTCAGCATGTACCCGCCTTTCATTGAAGCTGCCGTGGCCGAAGGCAACAAGAAAGCCGAAATTACCTTCAAGTGGGCCTGGGAAGTGGAAAAAGTTCATGAGGCGCTCTATCGCGGCGCGCTTGAGTCGCTGGGCAAGGAAGAAGACAGCTACGACTACTATGTTTGCCCGGTGTGCGGCCACACGCACCCGCGTAACGCTCCCGATAAATGCCCCGTATGCGGCACTCCCGGCAGCCGCTACTTGCAAATTAAATAAACCCAACGCTTGACACGGGTTAAAAACCAAAAACGGTGGATTCGAGCGCTTTTACGCCAGAATCCACCGTTTTTGGTTTATTTGTTCCCCAGTTCCTATTCCTTTGTTGTGGAACGGAGTAGGATTATTTCGAAAGTTGATTATTTACGCAAAGTCAGCACTGCTGGCACGCGGTCAAACATCCAGAAGCCGACCGGCAGGCCGATGATCGTCGCGCACAGGGCATACGCCACTTCCATCCATAAGGCCGAGAACCACCAGCCAATCAAGATAAAGTAGATGGCGCGCAGCACAATGTTGATCTGGCGCGGCTCGATGGTCTGCTCCATCATGTTGCCATCCTCGCGCCGGTACACGCGCACCTGGCGGGTGGGCTCGCGCAGCGCCACCACCTTGGGGATCATGTTCAGCATGGCCACGCCCAGAGGGATGCCGATGATAGTGACCATCAGGATCCAGGCGATGACCATCCAGGCCTGTCCCAGCCAGACCCCAATAAAAGCAAACCACAAGAGCTGCAAGAGACAGCCGGGCTGGCGTTGGGTTTCTACAACTACCGTTGAATTGTTGGACATTCCTTCGCTCCTTCTTTTCTATCCATCCAATAAGTCTTCACCATTGCCGCGAACCCCGAACGATTTGCGCGCTCGGGTGGCGGTGATCTTGTTTCATAATGCTATACGCGAAGGATGGAGAAAAGTTGCGCGGGTTTGCTGTTCTCAAGGTTCGTAGCCGGCCACTCGATTGCGTCCCGAGGTCTTGGCCTGGAACAGAGCCTTGTCTGCCCGGTCGAGGAGTTCTTCCAGCCCGGCGTCCGCCTCATCCAATGAGGCCAACCCAATGCTGATGGTGATCTGGAGCGGTCCGACCCGGGTTTCGAAGGGCTGATTGCGCACTTCGTGCAGGATTCGCTCGGCGGCGCTAAATGCGCCTTCCTGGTCGCTTTCAGAAAGCAATATGCAAAACTCTTCTCCCCCGTAGCGGCAGATCAAATCGATCTCCCGCAGCACATTCCTAAAGCGCGCTGCCATTTGTTGTAAAACCACATCACCAACTGGGTGACCGTACGTGTCGTTTACCAGCTTAAACCGGTCAATATCCATGACCAGCACCGATAACGGGCGTGTAAAGCGGCGGCTGCGTTCGATCTCGTGCCGTGCCAGCCCAAAGAATCCCCGGCGGTTATACAGTCCCGTCAGCGGGTCGGTGGTGGCCCACTGATGCAACTCGGAGTGCAAAAGCGCATTCTGCAGCGCCACACCGGCCTGGTTGGCAAACACCCTCGCCGCCAGGATTTCTTCCGCCGAGAAAGGCTGCACAATTTGTCGCCCCACATTCACCAGACACAAAATTTCGTTACCTGATAGCAGCGGCAGGCTGAGGAAACTGTGTGTTTTTTCGGGCCGGTCCCATTGTCGGATGCGCGCGTCAAACTGGGCGTCGTCCACGGCCACGGGCTGTTTGATGCGCTTGATGTATTGGAAGAACTCGTCGGTGACAGGAGACTCCGTCCCCAGGATGTCATCCCCGCCAGGGGCGTTGTGTTGAGCGACGAGCTTGAGGGTATGCTCGTGTACCTCAAAAATCACCAAGTCGTCGAATTTGAGCAGGGTGGGTAGGTGCAGCTTGATCCGGCGAATGACTTCGTTGTAATCCAGGGTGGTGGTCAGGGCCGCGGTGGCCTGGCGAAGTTTTTCGGACTGCGCCAGTTGCGCCTGGGCCAATTCGAGGGATTGGATTTTTGCCAGCACCAACGCAATTTGAGCGGCGGCCTGTTCTAATAATGTGGTCTCGCGGCGGGTGAAGTGGTGCAGGCCGTTGAAACTCACCAGAATGGCTCCCAGCGGAATGCCGTCCGAGATGAGCGGCGCGCCGAGGAAGGATGGCAGCGGGAAGGCCAGGGTCAGATCGAGGTCGATTGGGTTCGAGGTGAGGATGTCGTCCAGCGCCAGCGGCCGTCCGGCGTCGACCAACGCGGCGGTCAGGGTGTGGTTGCCCGAGCCGCTCAACACCTTCTCAAAGCCTTCCAGCCCAATGCCCCATTTTGCCAAGGGGGTCGATTCGCGGGAGTATTCGTCCCACGCGGCGATATAACACCCATCGGCGGCCAGCAGCGCGCCCACCCGTTCGGCAATTCCTTGCAGTGCCTGTTCGGCCCGCCCGACTTGCAATGAGATTTGCGTAATCTGGTTGAGTATTTCGGTTTGGCGAGCGTTTCGACGCGAGCTTTCGAGCAAGAAGTGATTTTCCAACACCAGGCTGGCCTGCTCAACCAGAGAGACCAGCACCTTGCGAGTCTGGTCATTGAAAAAATCTACCTGATCTGATTCCAGGTTGAGTACCCCCAGTACCCGGCTTCCGGATTTGAAGGGGATAGCGTATTCGCTGCGCGTGGCTTCGGTTCCGGGGATATACAGCGGCTCTTGAGAAACATCCGGCGCGTACACAGGTCGCCCGGAACGGGCCGCCGCCACGGTCAACCCATCACCCGCGATCAACAAGGGGTGCGGCGGCTTGAGAATCCAACCGGCTTGCTGAACGATGTTCAACCGCTCGCTTTCCTCGTCCATGATGAGCATGGAGCAGTGCCCGGCGTCGAATTCGCGGCGCACAGCCTGCACGAATTGTTCCGCCAGCGCGTTCAGGTTGCCGCCGGGAATGAGCAGCGGCGTGAGCGCGCGGAACATGGAGCTGGTTTCGCTCATCTCACGGTGGGCAGCGGCAAACAAGCGTGCATTTTCAATGGCCGAGGAGGCCTGGTCGGCGAAAGTTTGCAGGTTCAACCCGTGGTGCGCGTTGAAAAAACCGACTTTTCGGCTGCATACATTGATGAACCCCACCACCTGCCCGCGAACACGGATGGGCGCGGCGGCCCATGAACGAATCCAGTCGGCGTTGGGCAGCCGCGTCCAATTGGAACTGCGGTGTGTGTCCGGAATCACCATGACTTGCCCGGATTCGAGGATGCGCGGGTAGGTGTGGAAAGATTCCAGAGATTGCGGCCACAGTCCATTGAGGGATGGCGTTCCTTCGGGGTATCCGTGCGCGGAGATGATATCTACCTTGCCGCCATCGATCATCATGATATCCGCCGCGTCATGGGGAACCACCCGCCCCAGAATGGTCAACAGGCGGTCGTTCACCTGATCAACCGTCATGGTGCTGTTCATGGCTGAGGCAACATCCCGCAGGGCTTCGGCCAGGTTGCGGTTATCCCGCTCTACTTCCATCAGGCGGGAATTTTCCAGGGCGATGGCGGCTTGCCGCGTGAAAGCCTGGAACATTTCCAGCTCGATGCGCTTCCATTGGATCGGCTGGCGGTAAAACACCAGAATCACCGCGCTCACCCGCTGCTCAAAGATCAAAGGCAACACGCCCGCCGCCGACAGGTCTTGCAGTTCATCGTTCCAATAGATCCACGGCGGCGACTCGGACGGATTGGAGAGATCGTCCAGCAGCAGGGGCGACCTGAGCGAGAGAATGTTCTGCTTTTGAGAGCCGTGTAGATGCGCCGTGATGGTCGCGACGGTCTGCGCGCTGATGCCCGTATGCCAGGCACAGGAATATTGGCTATTTTGTTCCAGCAGGAACATGGCTGCTTGCTGGACGCCGGTCAGCTCCTGGGCAGCCTTCCCAATGGCCTTCACCAAGTCGGAGAGGTTATAGTTCCGGTTCAACCGCTCGCTGTGGATGATCATCTTGGCCATCAGGCGGTTGTTTAACTGCGAATCTTCAAAAGCGCGGATGCGCTCCGCTGCCGCGCCCAACTGGCGACAAATGATCCGCGCCAGGTCCAGGTCGCGCTCTTGCCAGCGGTTTGCCAGCGCCCCCGCCAGGCTCAGCCGTCCAATCGGCTCGCGCCCCGCCAGGATGGGCAGGCTGATGGTGCTGAAGATGCCCGCGGTTTTCAGCGAATTGCCCACCTCCAGCAGCTTGGGCGGCAAGGTCAAAGATTGCCAGTCGTGAATGAGGATTTCCTGGGCAGGCTGCACACCGTACACCGCTGAGATGCTGGAGAGGAGCGGCATTCCGCCGGGCAGGTTGAAGTTGGCCTGAACCTCGCCCAGGATGATTTCTCCAGCATTGGCCTGCATCAACCGCACGGCATCCCGTACCGCATAGTCGGCCAGCTCGGGCAGGCTCTCGGCGCTGAAGGCTGCGTTCATCATGATATTCAGCGCGTTCATCTCGGCTGCGCGCTGCTGCAAGGCCAGCGTGGCGTTTTGCAGTTCGCCCGTGCGCCGCTTCACCCGTTCTTCCAGACGGTGGTTCAGGTCTTCCACGGCGCGCTGCTGCGTGGTGATCTTGTCGATCATCTGGTGAATGGACTGTCCAACCTGGTTCAACTCCACGGTAGGCAGGGGGGGCAATTCCGAAACCGCGCCTTGCTCAACGACGCTTTCCGCGTATTCACCCAGCAGCTTCACCGGGCGGAAGTAGAAAAACCACAAGGCCACGCCTGCCAGTGTGGTCAACCCCAGGGCAAACAGGGCGTACAGCAGCATGTTCGTGCTTTGTTGGCGGCGGATTCCGTCCAGGCCTTCCCGATGGTCCACCAGCCGCACGAAAGCCAGTCCTTCTCGCGCGGGCAGCGCGACCAGAGAAACGCCTTCCTCTGAAAGCCACAACGATTGTTCCTCGCCCGCCGCGGCCTTCGCGGCCAATGCGGCCAGCCCGGCGGGGACAGCCGGTTGGTCGCCCGCCTCTGCCAGCACCTGTCCATCAGCGGTAACCAGCAGCAGGTGGGTTGCGAAAGCCCCGCCTGGTTTATCCGATGGCGCATGGAGTGATTCGGCCCAATTGGAAGGGTTGATTTGGGGATCCAAGCTGTCGAGAATGGCCTGGGCGGCAGTCAAGTCGGCCTCGAGGAAGGCCCGGCGCGCTTCGGCCAGTCCGGCCTGGGACATTGGGAGATGCAGCAGCAACGCGGCAGCCAGAATCAAAACAGATCCCCCAAACGCCAGCCAGGAGGCGCGCATGTGTAGCCCAATGCTGGCCAGCTTCTCCAGTAAAGCGCGCATTTCGCCTTCCCTACAGACCAGACTAAAAAATCAACTGATAATGAGTATAGCATAGAACCCTATTGCGAGGCCTACCACGGCAACTCGCAATAGGGCTTTTCCAAAGTCAACCCCACCCCCCACACGAAAGAGCGAGGCTTTTCTACCATAGCCTGAGTGGTTACAAAACAAATATGCTTGACTTTTGTGACGCGCCGCGTTATATTGGTGATGTCGAGATATTGATCCTAAGGAGAATTCCCATGACTGACAAAGACGAAACCGAAAAAACCAAACACGGCACGCTGTATGATGCGACCCGCATGGTGCTGCTGGCGGCGGTTGGCGCTGCCTCGCTGGCCCAGGAAGAAATGAGCTCGTTTGTCGACCGGCTGGTCGAGCGCGGCGAAATGGCCGAAAACGACGCGCGCAAGCTGGTGCGCGAGATTATGGATCGCCGTGAAAAACTGGAACGCGACCGCAAGCAGCATGACCGCAAGACCGCCGGTTCTGCCTCCAAAGCCGACCTGGAAGCCCTCACCGCGCGGATTGCCGAACTGACCCGCCAGGTTGAGGAACTAAAGAAAGCCCAGGAAAAATAAACCCCCAACATGGTGATCAAACGGTATTCGAACCGTAAGTTGTACGATACCGAGGCGCGCCGCTATGTGTCGTTGAGCGAGGTGGCTGCCATGATCCGCCAGGGACAGGACGTCCAGGTGTTGGACCATGACAGTGGCCGCGACTTGACCTCTTTGACCCTCTTTCAGATTTTGTTGGGCGAGGAAAAGCGCATCGGTGAACTGCTTCCGCAGGTAGTCCTTACCCGCTTGATTCAGGCCGGAGGCGAGACCTTTGATTTGTTCCGCGAACGCCTGCTGGCAGCCTTTGACCCGCAAGGTCACCTGGAAGAGGAACTCCGCCGCCGCCTGGGCGAACTGGTGGCGCGTGGCGAGCTGACCAACGAGGAAGCCCGCGCCATGTTCGAGAAAATGCGCTCGGCCGGAGCCCCGCCGCCAGAACCCGAACCGCCGCCGGCTGCGGACCTCGAAGCGTTGCAGCGCCAGGTGCGCGCTTTGGAGGAAGAATTGGCCCGTTTAAGGTAGAATCAGAATTGCCCGGTTGAGCATCTTGCTCGGCCTTCTGACTTCGTTCTCTACGGAACAAGGATTCCCTCATGCCTGATTTTATTCCCTATACCCTTCACCAATTGGATCACGCCCTGGCTTTGCTCCAGGGCGCTGTCTATTCCGTCATCGCCCCGCTCGAGATTCGCGCCTGGCGCACCCGCGAGCCGGTTCCTTATGCCCGCCGCACGGAAGGTGAGGAGCTGGCCTTGAAGGTTGGTGACCGTTGGGGTGAATTGTTCGACTGCGCCTGGTTCCGCTTTTCAGGACAGGTTCCTCCCGAGGCAGCCGGGCAGTCGGTGGTGGCTTTGCTGGATGTCAGCGGCGAGATGTGCGTCTTTGATGAAAGCGGCGTGCCCCTGCGCGGGTTGACCAACGTGGCATCGGAATATGATTACAGCCTGGGGCGGCCTGGCAAGCACGTGCTCCCGCTGCTGGCTTGCGCCAGGGGCGGCGAAACAGTGGAGGTGTGGGCCGACGCGGGTTGCAATGATCTCTTTGGCCGCGTGCGCAACAACGGCGCCATCCAGGAAGCCTATCTGGCGGTGTGCCATGAGGAAACCCGCCGCCTGTTCTATGACTACGAAGTGCTCCTCGACAGCCTGAAAGCCCTGCCTGAAAAATCCGCCCGCCGCGAGCAAATTCTGCTAGGGCTCAATGACGCCGTCCACCTGCTCTGGTCGGGCTTCTCGCCCGAATCCGTGGCGGCAGCGCGCCGCAGGCTGGCCCCTCTGCTGGCCCAACGCGGTGGCGACCCGGCCCTCAAGGTCAGCGCGGTAGGCCACGCCCACATGGACCTGGGTTGGTTGTGGCCCATCCGCGAAACGCATCGTAAGGGCGCGCGCACCTTCTCCACCGCTCTGGCGAACTTGGAACTGTATCCCGATTATGTCTTTGCCGCCAGCCAGGCCCAATACTTCGCCTGGATTAAGGAAGACCACCCCATGCTGTTTGAAAAGATCCGCCAGAAGGTCAAAGAAGGCCGCATCGAGCCGCAAGGGGCTTTGTGGGTAGAGTGTGACACCAACCTGACCGGCGGCGAGTCGCTGGTGCGCCAGATTCTCTACGGGCGGCGCTTCTTCCAGTCTGAATTTGGCGTCGACCCGCTCTACATCTGGCTGCCGGATGCCTTTGGTTATTCTGGGGCTCTGCCACAAATCATGAAGAAGGCCGGGTTGAAGTATTTCTCTACCCAAAAGTTGAGCTGGAGCCTGATCAACCGCTTCCCGCACCAGTCCTTCCACTGGCAGGGCATCGACGGATCGAGCGTTCTGGTGCACATGCTCCCCGAAGAAACCTACAACAGCCCAGCCGCCCCGCGCTCGTTAGCCAAGATCGAGGAAAATTATACCGACAAGGGAGTTTCGACCCGCGCCTTGATGGTTTATGGGATTGGCGATGGCGGCGGCGGGCCGGGCGAAGAGCACCTGGAACGGTTGGCTCGCCTGCGAAACTTCGCCGGGCTGCCCCCGGTGAAGCAAGAGTGGACCGCCGCCTTCCTCGACGATTGGGCCGCCGAGGCGGAGCGCTTCAAGACCTGGGTAGGCGAGCTGTACCTGGAGCGTCACGAAGGCACCCTCACCACCAGCGCGCGTTCCAAGTGGTACAACCGGCGCATGGAGCAAGCGCTGCGCGAGTTGGAGTGGACGGCGGCGATGGCCAGCCTGAGCGGGGCTGAATATCCCGTGGACCGGCTGGAGGCCATCTGGAAAGAAGTGCTGCTGTATCAATTCCATGATATTCTCCCCGGCTCATCCATCAAGCGAGTCTACGACGAGAGCCTGCCCCGTTATGCGGCCTTGCTCGAGGAGGTCGAGACCTGGATCGGTCAGGCCCAATCCGCTCTGACCGGCGGGGCGGGCAGCCAGCCCGTGGCCTTCAATTCACTCAGTTGGCCGCGCTCGGAGTGGCTGCGGTTGGATTCCGGCTGGCGCAAGGTGAACGTGCCCTCGCTGGGTTGGGCCGAGGTGGGCGAACCCGCCGCCGACCTGCCCGCGGTGAGCGCGACGACCACTTGTCTGGAAAATGACTTGCTGCGGGCTGTGTTTGATGACAGCGGGGCATTGTCTTCGCTGGTTGAGAGGCACAGCGGGCGCGAGGTCATTCCCGCGGGTGAAGCCGCCAATCGCTTGCTGGTTTTCACCGATCACGGCGATGCCTGGGACTTTCCCATGGATTACGCCCAAAGCCAACCGCGCCGCATGGAGTTGGTTTCCTGCGCCGCGCGTGTCGATGGCCCCCGCGCCGTCCTCGAGCAGACCTACCGCCTGGGAAAATCCACGCTGGCGCTGGAGGTCAGCCTTACGGCGGGCTGCCCGCGCCTCGAGTTTTCGGCCAGCCTGGACTGGCGCGAGACGCGCGCCATGCTGCGGGTTTTGTTCCCGGCTGCCGTGCGCGCCGATCAAGCCGCTTACGAGGTGCAATTTGGGCATCTCTTCCGCCCCACCCACGCCAACACCACTTGGGACCAGGCCCGCGACGAAGTTTGCGCCCACAAGTGGGCCGACCTCTCGGAGCGGGGCTTTGGCCTGGCTTTGTTGAACGATAGCAAGTACGGTCACCGTATCAAAGGCCACACTCTGGAGCTGGATCTGCTGCGCAGCGTCCCTTATCCGGGCACGCGAGTGGTGCGCGACGAGGACGTGGCCCCCGGCGATTACCACGGCGCATATACCGATCAGGCCGAGCACCGCTTCCGCTATGCGCTCTACCCACATCGGGGTGATTTGGTGGAAGGACAGGTAGTGCGCCAGGCTTATGAGTTCAACCTGCCGCTGCGCGTGTCCCTGGCCGGCCCGCAGGCGCGCGGCGCGCGGTCTTATATGCAAATCGACGCGGTTAATGGGGTGGTCGAGACCGTCAAGCGAGCCGAGGACGGCGCGGAACTGATCGTCCGCTTATACGAATCGGCCGGGATCGAGACCGAGACTGTTTTACGCTTTGGTTTTCCCGTGCAGAAGGCCGCTGAGGTGGACTTGATGGAGCAGCCCCTGCGTGCCCTGACTTTACAGGGCGACGCCTTGCATTTGCGCCTGCGGCCATTTGAAATTCTCTCGCTGCGCCTTTCCGTCTAAGAAAAAGGCCCAAAGGGTTTTCCGAAACCCTTTGGGCCGAATGTTTTCGCTTACTTCCAACTCTTTACCCGCGTGGGCTTCAGCTTAATCAGCAAGGCCTCGGGGTCTTTGATCCACGACTGCGGTTCCGCCGCCTTGACACCCTCCGCCCCCAGGTAGCGCTCATAAATCCAGGCAGTCAGTTCTTCCATTTTCTGGCGGGGCTCGGTGAACAACTCCGCCTGGCCTTCCAACAGCACGGCCCGAATGCCTTCGCCGTGATCCACGTCGATGACCACGGAAATCAGCGGATTTTTGATCAATTCACGCACCTTGCGCGTAGAACGGAAAGTGCTGATCCACAAGCTTTCGCCGTCCCAACCGTACCACACCGGCACCACATGGGGTTGGTGGGTCGTCGGATCGGCGGTCGCCATGCGCGCCAGCAGGGATTGATCCAGGAAAGCGTCGATTTCTTTCATAGCCTATTTATATTGTAATCGCGGATGGCGCAGACTGCCAACCGGAATGTTCAGGTGCACGGGCATGTCTTCTTGCGGAACCTGGAGTAGGTTGAAGCGTGACGCGCCCAGGTAGAGGATTTCCAGGATGAGGTCCTGGTAGCTGATACCTTCCGCCCCGGCAATGACGCACAGGTCGCTGAAACCAGGGGTCAGCCCTGGCAGCGTGTTGATCTCCAGCAGGCGCGGGCGGCCTTCGGCATCCAGGCGCACATCCACGCGCGAGACGTCCAATGCCCCCAGCGCGTTGTGGGCGCGGATGGCCAGTTCGCGCAGCTCGTCGGCCAAAGTTTCGTCGATGGGAGCCGGGCAAAGGAAATTCGGCACACCCTGGTCGCCCGTGTGCAGGGTTTTGGCTTTGTGGCCGTACACGCCGGGCGTGATGGTGTTGAAGTTGTCCACTTCCAACACCGGGAAGCGGTGGAAGCCGTCGGCGCGGTACAGGGCAGGGCGGCGCACATAGGCCAGCGCGTCGCTGCGGCCCATCACGCCCACGGTGAATTCACGCCCCGGAAGATAGGTCTCGACCAGGGCCGGCTGCTTGTAAGATTCAATCGTCCAGCGCACGCGCGCGCGCAGTTCCACCTCGTCGTGGACGATGGAACCGTTGTCCATGCCCATGCCGGTGCCCTCGCGGGCCGGCTTGACGAACAGCGGGAAGGTCAAGTCCGAGTCCAGCGGTTCGAGACCGGTGGTGAACTCCTGGAAGGGCGCGGTGGGCAGGCCGTGATCGCGCCAGATGCGTTTGGTCATGGTTTTATCCAGACCCACGGCATTGGAGAGGACCCGCGAGGCGGTGTAGGGGATGCGCAGCATTTCTAGCAGGGCAGGCACCTGAGCTTCGCGCCCATCGCCCATAATGCCTTCGGCGATGTTGAAGCAAATGTCCGGATGATATTCGCGGATCGAATCGAGCAGGGTATAGTCGGCGGAAAGGAAACGGGTGGTATGACCGTCGGATTCGATTGCGTCCTGAATGGACTGGATCGTCTCTCTGCGGTCAAACTCCGCGCCGGCATCGGCGGGCGCATCGATCGGCAACGCTGTCTCCCCCTTCACGTTGGCGATTACGGCAACCCGCCAGGGTCGCGCCGGTCGCGGACGACGACTGGGAGGCTTTTCGGAGTCTTGCTCCTGTTCTTGCTCAAACAATTTATTGAGGTCCATGGGTCATTCCTTGTTGACACTAAAACCGATTCTAGCGATAACATTTTTTCGCCAAGCGGCGCATTATATCACCGTCGCGGAAAATGTAAAGACTCTGCCAGACGCAATTTTCAATTGCCTCCACAGACAACCCCGCCCACCCCCAACCGTTGCTTGCGCTTCCCGCCCTCTGAGTAGTTACGAATTTTCCCCTGGCAAAGCGCCGGGGCGATGGATGACCCTGGCAGCGGGGTGGGGCGGGCAATTCACGCGTTGTCTCCTGGCCGATTTTCCTTGCTTTTCTCTCCCGCCTGAGTTATCCTTACCCGTGGGAATGGATGAGTCCCGGTGGGCTTCCCGGTCTTCAAAACCGTTGGCGGGTCGCGTTGCGGGCCGCGGTGGGTTCGACTCCCATCCGTTCCCGCCTTTGATTTTGAGGTTTTAGCCCGTGCGAAGCACAGGCTGAAACCTCAAAATTGCGTCTCATCCGATTTGTAGAATCGCCTCTTAACCGCCAGGAGAAAGTAGTGGACAGTACCTTGGATTTCGCCACACTTGAACCGCTGGTGCGGCAAGTTTTCTCGATCGAAGATATGACCCTGGGTGATTTGCGCAAGGACGGCTTCCTTGTGCGCTACCGCGGGCGGCTGCTGGGCGTCGATAGCGAGACCTCCTACGACCAGCTATCATCGTTGCTCAAACCTTACGACCTGACTCCTTTGTTTCGCTGGGATGAAGGCCGCCACATGATCTTGCTCCTGCCCGGCCAACCCACCCCCACCCCTTCCAATCCTTGGGTCAACCTGGTTCTGCTCATCATTACCTTCTTCAGCGTGATGGTCACCGGGGCTTTGTTCAGCTTGCAAGGCGAACTGTCCAAGGATTTCGGTCAGGCCGCGTTCCAACTGGTCCGCGAGGGCTGGCCCTTTGCCGTGTCCATCCTGGCGGTGTTGGGCGCCCATGAATTCGGCCACTACCTGGTGGGGCGCGCCCACGGTGTGCATGTCACCCTGCCTTATTTCATCCCCATGCCCATCCTCAATCCTTTCGGGACGATGGGCGCGTTCATCAATATGAAAGAGCTGCCCAAGAATCGCAAGGTGCTCCTGGATATCGGCCTGGCTGGCCCCTTTGCCGGAGTGTTGGTAGCCATTCCCGTCCTGCTCCTCGGTCTGATGCTCTCCTCCGTCCAACCGGTTCCAACCGACATTCCCGACGGGATGTACTTGCAGATGGAAGGGAACTCGCTGCTCTACCTGCTGCTCAAGTTCCTGGTGTTTGGTCAGGTCCTGCCCCAGCCCGCATCTTATTTCGGTTTATCTCCGCTGCTGTACTGGGTTATGTACTTCTTCACCGGGCATCCCTTCCCCTTTGGCGGCCTGGATGTGACCATTCACCCGGTCGCGCTGGCCGGGTGGGGTGGTTTGCTGGTCACCTCGCTGAATTTGCTCCCCGCCGGACAATTGGATGGCGGCCACGCCATCTATGTGCTCCTCGGTCGCAAACGCGCTCGCCGTTTGCTGCCCTTTGTGCTCACCATCACCTTTCTCCTGGGCTTCGTCTCGCCGAGCTGGTGGCTGTGGACGCTGTTGATTGGTATTTTTGGCCGCGTCAACGCCGAGCCTCTGGATGAGATCACCCCCCTCGACCCCAAACGCAAAGTCATGGCCGTGGCAGCCTTGATCCTGTTTGTGCTGGTCTTCACCCCCGTGCCGCTGCTGATCAAGATGTAGGATGGGGAAAGCTGTCAGCTATCGGCTGTCAGCTTTCCGTTCTTTATCTCCGCTTCACTCTGCGTCTCTCTGCGCCCTTCGCGCCTCTGCGGTGCCCTCTTCGCTTCCTCCCTCTTCCCCGGCCAGGCAAAATCCATCACCTGGTTGACCCGCGGAACGGACACCCGCCCATCCTTGCCCAGATTCACCTGCGTGATCGAGGTGGTATCGATGTTCAACCGTTGGAACGAATCCAGGGGCACATTCAAGAAATACGCCGCCAGTACGCGAATGATATCACCGTGTGAAAAACACGCCACCAACCCCTCTGGATGCCGCGCCGCGATTCCCTCCACCGCCGCCACGCTGCGGGCCTGTATCGCAACAAAACTTTCTCCGCCGGGGAAACTAAACCGGCTGGGCGTCTCTTGCAGGGTCTTCCAGGCCTTCAGTTTGCCTAGTTCCTTTAACGGCCTGCCCGTCCAACCCCCCATCTCAATTTCGATCAGCCCCGCTTCAATTTGTACCTCCAGCCCAAGCACCGCCGCCAGCGGCGCAGCAGTCTCCAGCGCGCGCTCCAAGGGGCTGGAATAAATCGCCTGGATGGGCGCGTTGCCCAACACACCCGCCAGGGCAACGGCTTGCCTGCGCCCGCGCTCGTTTAAATGCACGCCCGGCAGCCGCGCGGCCAGGCGGCCGGTGGCGGTAAACTCATTCTCGCCGTGGCGGATCAGTAACAGGGTGGTCATCGGGTTCCTCCGCGGGGGTGGGTGGTTTGAATTTCCCGGCCTGGGCCTTGCGCCACGCTTCCAATCGCGCCGCGATTTGCGCTTCATAGCCCTGGTCGGAAGGTTTATAAAACGTCGTGCCCAACAGGCGTGTGGGTAGGTATTGCTGAGGCGTGAAGTGCCCGTCGAAGGAGTGCGGGTACTGGTAACCCTGACCGTGACCCAGCCCTTGCGCGTCGCGGCTGGCGTCCATCAGGTGAATGGGTACCGGTCCCGCCCCCTCGTTTTGAATCGACTCCAATGCTTTAAAGTACGCCCCTGCCGAATTGGATTTCGGCGCGGTCGCCAGGTATAGGGTTGCCTCGGCGATCGGGTACATCCCTTCCGGCAGGCCGATGTACTCGAAGTTTTGGGCCGCCGCGCTGGCCACCACCATGCCCATTGGGTCCGCCAGGCCGATGTCCTCGCTGGCCAGGATGATCAGGCGGCGTAGGATGAAGCGCGGGTCCTCGCCCGCCGCCAGCATCTTGGCCAGCCAGTAAAGGGCCGCGTCGGGGTCCGAGCCGCGCACCGATTTGATGAACGCTGAAATGGTGTCGTAGTGCGCGTCGCCGTCCTTGTCATACAGCACGGCCCGCCGCTGGATCGACTCCTGCGCCACCTCCAGGGTAATGTGCTGCAAGCCGCTCTCATCCGGCGGCGTCGATTCCACCGCCAGCTCCAGCGCGTTCAGCGCGTTGCGCCCATCGCCCCCGGCCACTTCCACCAGGTGGCGGCGGGCGTCCGCGTCCAGAAGGATGTTCTTGTCCCCATAGCCGCGCTCCGCGTCCGCCAGGGCCCGATCCAGCAGCGTGCCCAGGTCCTCAGGGGTCAGCGGCTTCACCTCAAAAATTCTTGAGCGCGACACCAGCGCTCGAATCACCTCAAAGTAAGGATTCTCCGTGGTTGCCCCAATGAGGGTGACCATGCCGTTTTCCACGTGCGGCAGGAGCGCATCCTGCTGGGCCTTGTTCCAGCGGTGCACCTCGTCCACGAACAGGATGGTGCGCTGCCGGTACAGCTTGCGGCGCTCCTCCGCGTCGCCAATCACCCGGCGCAGCTCGGCCACCCCCGCCAGCACCGCCGAAATGCTCTCGAAGTGCGCGCGGGTGTGCTGGGCAATCAGTTGGGCGATGGTGGTCTTGCCTGTGCCGGGCGGTCCAAACAACAGGATCGACGAGAACAGCCGGTCGGCCTCGATGGCCCGGCGCAGCAGCCGTCCCTGCCCAACGATATGCTCCTGCCCCACCACCTCGTCCAGCGTGCGCGGACGCATCCGCGCCGCCAGTGGCGCTTCGTTCTTCATGTTCTGATCCAGGGCGTGGTCAAAAAGATCCATGCCCTGATTATAACGCGAACCGCCTCTGTCTCTGCTCCTTCTCCCTGGAAGGGAGAAGGTGGGGAAAGTGCCCGTCAGGGCATGAGGGTGGAATCTCCGCCAACCCTCTCCTCAAATTGTGCCAAGGCCGAGTCCCACCCTCACCCTAACCCTCTCCCTAAAAGGGAGAGGGAAAAAAGGTTCTGCTCCTTCTCTCTGGAAGGGAGAAGGTGGGGAAAGTGCCCGTCAGGGCATGAGGGTGGAATCTCCG
>CAYOHX010000065.1:26032-26253 GCA_964403875.1 uncultured Anaerolinea sp.
CCAACCCTCTCCTCAAATCCCGCCAGGCCGAGGATGGGTCTGTTGTAGGGCGATTGCACTAAAAGGAGGAAGTGATAAGATGGAGCCATGACCAAGGAGGCAGGGCATGGCAGAAGAACCGACGGGAAGCATACGGATACATTTTTCAAAACTCGAAGATCCACGACTGGATCGACAAAAGCTACACCAACTGATGGATATCATCGTGATTGCCATCTGCG
>CAYOHX010000066.1:0-26098 GCA_964403875.1 uncultured Anaerolinea sp.
ATTTGACCATCTTACCAAATTTCACCCCCTCTTGCCAACTTCGGTGAGTAGTTACCAGCGGGTTATAGAACGGACGATTGAATTGGAAAGGGCGCTCAAAGTTAAGGATGAATTTCTGGCCAATATGAGCCACGAACTTCGCACGCCCTTGAATGCCATTCTGGGTCTGACGGAAAGCTTGCAAGAAGGCACCGCGGGAACGGTTAATGAGAAGCAGTTCAAATACTTGACCACGATCTACGAAAGTGGTCATCACCTGTTGAATTTGATCAATGACATCCTAGACCTGGCAAAAATTGAGTCCGGTCAGGTGAATTTGGACATAGCCAAGGTGGATGTTCTGTCGATCTGCCAGGCAAGCTTGCGGATGATCCAACAACTTGCGCGGAAAAAGAACCAGCAAGTCTCCTTTGAAATGGACGTAGAGATTGGACTTGTCTGGGCAGATCAGCGCCGCCTGAAACAAATGATCGTCAACCTGTTGAGTAACGCCGTTAAGTTCACGCCAGAAAGGGGAAAGCTGGGGCTGGAGGTGACGGCAAATCGTCAGGAACAAAAAGTGTCCATTGCTGTATGGGATCAAGGGGTGGGAATCAGCGAAAGCGATTTGGATCGTCTGTTCCGGCCATTCGTTCAGATCGACTCGGCATTATCGCGCAGCAGTTCTGGCACTGGTTTAGGGCTAGCGCTGGTGGCGCAAATGGCGCGGCTGCATGGCGGACGAGTCCATGTTCAAAGCGCCCTTGGGAAGGGCAGTCGATTTACCATCGAACTACCCTGGACGCCAGCAGACGTAACCGGGGCGCACACCCTCACGCAGTCTGCCGATTCCTCTAATAAAATCGCAGCACAAGAGGGGCCAACCCATACCATTCTTTTGGTGGAAGATACAGCTAGTACCACGATGATGATGGAGGATTACCTGACGGCTGCTGGGTTCAATGTAGTTGTCGCGGTCAGCGGATTAGAAGCCATATCACAGGCAAATACCATCCAGCCCGATCTAATATTGATGGATGTTATGATGCCAGACATGGACGGCTTTGAAGCGACCCGAAATATACGCAAAAACCCAACATTGCGGACGATTCCTATCCTTGGGCTGACAGCGCTGGCCATGTCGGGGGATCGCGAACGATGTTTGGATGCTGGCATGAATGACCATATCACCAAACCGGTGAATTTGATGGATTTATTGCACACCATTCGAGGGTATTTACCCCTCAAAAATTGATATCATCCATCTTTCACCAATCTTTCAGCAATGAGGCTTTCGTTTTGCCACTCGTTAATAAACTGCGGCGCCAGTTTTGCACCAGAAACTAGAGGAAATGAGGAACACCCTTGATAGACAATGGAAAGCTATTTCACTACCTGGCGCTGTGGCATCTTTCAGCCCCGCAACTTCTCAAGCAGACGATGACCAGTCAAATTTATACGGTTCTGCACGAAAACGAAACGGTAATTCTCAAATTGTTGTCTCCGACAGAAGTGGACGAGCAGCGAGGCGCGCTGGCTTTGCGCTATTTTGGTGGTCAAGGAGCCGTGCGATTGCTTTGCTCGGATGATGGCGCGCAACTGATGGAGTACGCTGCCGGCGAAGAACTTGTAAAACTGGTCGAGCGTGGTGAAGATGAGAAAGCTACTCGCATCATTGCGCAGGTCATCCAACAGCTTCACGGTGTTACTCAGGATGCTTCCAATCGTGGGATGCTCACGCTTGATCGTTGGTTTCGCGGTTTGTGGCAGAAGGCCGCAACAGACAGGCAAGCGGGCCTCGAGTCGATCTATGTGCGGAGCGCTTCACTCGCTGAGCGGTTACTTGCTGATCAACGGGACATACGGGTTTTGCACGGCGATATTCAACACTACAATATCAGGTATAGTTCGCGCGGTTGGCTTGCCTTTGATCCAAAAGGGGTGGTGGGCGAGCGTACATATGACTGCGCCAATACGCTCTGTAACCCGGTTATGCCAGAACTTGTTCACAATGAAACTCGTTTGCTGAACAATGCTGCGATCCTTGCGGATGCGCTTGCGCTCGAGCTAGAACGAGTGCTTGCGTTCGCCTATGTTTACGCTTGCCTGAATGCGAGTTGGTGGTTAAAACTAAGCAGCAAAGATAACGCGGAGGATATCGTTCGGTGGCATCTAAAAGTTGCTGGGATCATTGAACCACATATACAGGTGTTGTTATAGCATCTGTGACCGAAAGGCTTTCAGGTAGTTGCGAAGACTGCTGTTCTGGATGATAATTGGGTGGGCCATGGTTGCTCCTGATGAAGAGTTGTGGCAAACTCTATAATCAGACAACTGTGGACTTTTACTATAAAATTGTTTAAAGTGCTGAACTTCTGAAAAAGCAGAGTCAAGTTCTGTAGGAATAAAACTGTTTATACAGTCAAAATTTCAATCTTCTGGGAGGTCAAATTGGAGATCATTGAGATTTTTCTCGCTATCATTGCAGCGGTTAGAGGGTGGAAGGTCTTACCCTTCATATTGTTAGCAGCAACCTACTTCTTTGGATTATTGATGGGGTCAGTGATCGGCGAAGATGCGAAGGGATTAATGATGGTGATTAACATCCTTCTCACCATCGTTCTCTTGGGAATGGCTATTGTTGGCAAGAAGAAACCAGCACCAGCGCAGGTGGATACCACGAGTAGAAAACCATGCCCTCGATGCGCAGAGTTAATCATGGCTGATGCCGAAGTATGCCATTCTTGTGGTGCTTCATTCGAAAACCGCCCGTTCGAGAATAACGGATAGTTGTTATAAGCTAGAAATTTTGCTCCACTTTCACCCTTCTGGATGCAAATGGCAGCAAATGTTATCGCCGATTTTCGGTATATACTATAATTCATGGGGTTGAAACCAACACCCTCGTTTCCCTTATCCGTGATTAACCTTCCCTAAAAAATCCTCATACCTTATTGTCTAAGCATCTAACTAGCCCGGGACAACCCAGGCTTGCTCCTACACAGCCGCCATGACAATGGGACTGCGGTCGCGAAAATGCCTGTTGAAGTTTCCATGAGCCGTTAGGATTCAGTAGGAACTGAGAACGGATCTATTCAAACCGGATCGAGGAGAAAATATGAGCAAAAAATTTGTGCGGAGATCGATGAGCGTCTTGTTGCTGGCAGTTTTTTGGCTTGGGTGCTTGCCAGGCGTTCAGGCAGAATCGCTTGCCAGCATTTCAAAGAGTTGGGCTTCCAAGGCATTTTTCCTGAACGAATTCTTCGGACAGAGTTACGCAGTGGCGGTGGATTCCGGCGAACAGTTCGCCTACGTGAGCACCGGATCGCGCCTGCTAACGGTAGATATTCACACCACTCCAGGGCACGTTCACGAATGGCATTCGACCGGGACGCTGCGCGGTATTATCCAACAAATCGTGGTCGTTGGCAACACCGCTTACTTGGCCGCCGAAGACGCCGGGCTGGTAATTCTGGACATCACCTATCCCTTCAACCCGCGCGAGATCGGCGCATTTCTAACCCCCAGCGATGCAACCGCCCTGAAAGTGGTCGGTGATCGGGCTTACTTAGCCACCGAGTATGACGGAATCTACATAATAGATGTCAGCGACCCTGCCCATCCCAGCCAGCTCGGCGCAAGAGATGACGGCGCACTCCTTTATAACCTGCGGGTGTACGGGAATGTGCTGTATGCTATGTCCTATGACGACGGTCTGTTCATCTACTCGGTCGGCGATCCAGCCGCCATCCCCGCGCCCGAAATCATCGCTTATACCGGGAGCGGCGGAAACTTCTTCAAAAGCCTGGCGACCAACGGCTATTATGCCTATGCCGGGAATATCAACGGGGTTGTCGCCATTTTCAATCTCCAATCAAAAACCTATGTGGGAGAAATGGATACCGGAAGTACTTCGGTCGAAGACATGTTTGTGGGCGGGATGTCACTTTACTTGGCGTTGGGAACTAACGGACTTTGCCAGCTTGTTGTTGCGGATCCTGCCACACCCACAGGAACCTGTACCCCGCAGCCGTACGGTAGCCCGGCGGTCCACCGGGGAGTCGCGAGCGCTTCGGGGAGAACCTACCTGGCCACTTCTGACGGGCTGACTATTCTCAATCCGGGCGATGCGGACGGTGGGCTGTCATCTATCCTTCCCGCTCCCAGCGACGCGGCTTATGCCAACGGAAAAATCTATGGGACCAACCGCTTCGGCCTGACCGTTCTGGATGGAAAAACAGGAAATCTGCTCGGAAAGACGGACGTTCCAAGCGGAGGTCTTGAGCGAATTGCCCTCGTTACCCAAGATGCAAAGACCTACGCCGTGGTAAGCAGCCAGTCGGACGGGGAACTCTCCATGTACGACGTCAGCGACCCCAGCGCGATTACCAAGATCTGGGGACCCATTCCGCTCATCCATCATGGTAGACCAGTCCGCATGCAGGTAATCGGTTCAACCCTGTATGTCGCGGCCCAGGGACCGAATTATCTATACGTCTATGACCTCACAGACCTGGCAGCGCCAGCCGACCTCAGCGCCGGAGGGGTTGCCCTCTCCGGGTATCCCTACGATTTTCAAATAGAAAGCTGGTTGCAATTCCTACTTCCACCCAATCCCCCAAAGGTACACCGCATGGCTTTTATCGCCGAAGGGAGCGCCGGCGCGGAAGTAATCGATGTTACTAACCCGGCTTCTCCATCGAAGAAATCCATCGCCCCTCCCTCGGGCAGGTCCTTCCTGGGAGTAGCTACGGCGAGAAGTAATTTCATCATTGTAGCTCCCGATACGATTTACCTTTCGGATCAATTCCAAATCTACGTTTACGATAATGCTGCCGTCCCCAGCCTGATAACATCCTTTTCCACGCTCGGCTACCCGTCGAGTTTAAGGGTCATCGACGGATATCTAGTGGCGGCCAACGGCGGCAGCGGGCTGGATTATTACGATCTCTCCGAACCGCAGGCGCCTGTTCGCGTAGGGTACGCGGACTTGCCCGGATATACCAACTTCCTCGTCAAAGGAGACGAGATGCAAGCCATGGTGATCGACTTCCGCTACGGCATTCAGATCGTAGCCCTGGTTCCCCACTCGGTTTATCTGCCCGCGCTCACACGATAGCAGAGAGGGAAATGAATTTACGCGGGGCCTGGAGACTCAGTTAGACTCCAAGCCCCGCGTGGTTTTATTCATCCCAACGAGGTATTGATTGTGAGGGCACGCTCGCCAGCGGGCTGCGGCTCGGGCGAGTGGTCTTGTGTCACCTGGCGGAAATTGGCCAGAAAGCCAAAAGCCACCGTGATGGCCAGCGCCGCCAGGGCAACCAGCAAAAGGTTCTCCCTGCGCCATTTCGGGAACAGATCCAAGCTGAGCGCGAAGATCAGCGCGGCAAGCAGCAGGCCCGCCGCCAGGAAGCGCCAGTTGTAGTTCTTCATGGGCTTACTTGAGAAGCTGCGTGGCCCACTGGATGGCTTGGTTGAGCATGGGCATGAGCTTGGAGACGGCCTCGCCGGCGGCTACCGCGCTGCCCAGCACCTCGGCGATGCTCTTCAGCTTGGGCAGCACCAGCGTCTTCTTCGGCTCAGGTTTGGCCACCTGCGCTTCCAGCACCTTGAAGTCCGCGTCCACCACTTCGCGCTCGTCCGGCTCCAACCTTGCCTGGGGCAGCAGCGCGCGCATCTCTTTCACCAGGGCGACCAGGTCCGCGAGGCTGGCCTGGTTGGGCGCGGGGGTGTTGACCACGTTGTCAGTGCCCACGGTCACGGTGCTGCCGCTGATTGGCCCGTTGACCGCCAGCTTGTTCTGGTCTCCGGCAACATAATCGCCGTGGGTGACGGTGACTTTGCTGCTCTGAGCGCGGGGTTTGCGCCCGGTCTCTAGTTCTTCAATGACCAGTCCAACAGTTGTCCCGGTGATTTCCTCCCTGAACTTGGCACCAAAGAGTTACAGTGTTGCAGAAATTTGATGATATCATTTCGTCTAATTCCCAGTCTACATTTTTATCAAAGAGGCGTAGCTGAGATTGTACGTCATCAAGTAAGCCCTGATAAATGCAATCCTGGAAAGTTTGTAAAGACCGTTGGGCAGGTGATGAATGGGGCTGGTTCGCCTCGAACGCCTTAGTAGTTACCTGGAGAGGATTAAGCATGATTAGTAACGAAAACGGAGAGTTTACAATTGGTCAGATGCGCGTGGCGACGATGGGCGCGATCAATTATTATTATGTGAGTAACCAGCCTACTGAGTTTCAAAATTTGGACCGGGATCTGAATATTTTGTCGGACAAGCTGGAAGAGGCCAAGAAGCTGGCTGGGTTGGCATCGGTGGGTCCAGACGTGGTGCGCTACTATCCAGCGAACGACACGGAGTCTAGGTTATATTGGATGGAAGTGGGCTTCCCGGTGAGCAGGGGGACCGAACCGGTGGGGGAGGCCCGCGTGAAGACTCTGCCGCCCTATCGCTGCGCTGGGATACTCCTGTGGGGCGGGTTGATGTATATGAGTCAAACCCATCAGACGCTGGAAAAAGCTGTTGCCGAGGCCGGTTTTCGGAAAACAGGAGAATACCGGGAGTGGAATTACTGGTTTGAGAGCGTGGACTCTCCCAACAACCTGATAGGCCTTTACCTGGGAATTTTGCCTTAGAATCGGCCAAATGACGCTAGCCTCTTCAACTTCTAGCTGGGCTGTTATCTATTTCGTTACCCTATTTAAGAGTAGATCCAAGTAATCTCATCAGAAACAAGCGAGGTAGAGTTGTTCGCGGAATCGTCTCGCTTTCAGTCGTACACTCTTTCTTCCATCCGGACATTCTGTCTACCTCCCCTTGATTCGGAAGTGATTTTGAGGTAGGCGTTATAAAATGGTGAAGGTAGCGAATCTCTTGAATATTTGGAGCAAATATGAGTGGACAATGCGATGCCTGTGGAGCGAATGTGTCCGACACGGATGCGGTGTGTTCTTTTTGTGGAAAGAAGAATCTGGCATACCGGCAGATCGATAATGATGTGAATTTCTTGTTAGAAGAAGCAATGGCCGCGTACAAGAATGAGCAGTATGCGATGTCGATCAATTACTACAACCAAGCCATCGCTCTGGACCCAACAGTGGTGGATGCTTACTTTTATCTGGCCGCGGGCTACACCGTTCTAAAGCGATACGAGGAAGCCATTAAGGCGATGGAAAAAGCCAAAGAGCTTCGTCCTGGATCTGCGCCAATTTTTTATAACCTGGGAATGCTGCACAAGCTGAGCGGTCGCAAGGCAGAAGCGCGGAAGAACTATGAAATGGCGTTGGATTTCTTCAAGAAGGACCCATCCTCGAATAAAGATTTCCTGAAGAATATTGAAAAAGAAATTAAAGAGCTGAAACGGTGGAAATTGTTCTAGCTTCGGCAAATCCCCCATGGCGATGACAGGAAAGAATAAAGCCCAATCCAATAACAAGCACAGCACTCTGAGCTGGAGAAAAATCGACTCGTACATATCAAGTGGGCTTAGGGCAGCGTATAAGAGATTTACGGGTCGATATTTCATGGTGGATGCAGCGATATATCAAAACCGCTGGATGGAGAAAGTTTCCATCCAGCGGTTCATCAAAGGAGGAGAAAGATTAGTCGCTGTATCCGTCAGGTTATCCGTTAAGAGATTCTGTTTTTTATCTCACCATGCTCACCTCGTTTTCCGGAGTTGTTTCCGCTCTCGTTGATGAACAGAGGATAGCACGACCATATTCGCCGATTGTTTAAATCTTGTATATCAGACTTTCGAACTCACAGAGGCCAGAATAGAAGGATGAGCGGGATGGCGATGGCCGCGACGATCACCTCCAGGACCAAACCCATCCTCCAGTAGTCGCCAAACTTATATCCGCCCGGACCCATCACCAACGTGTTGGACTGGTGCCCGATCGGTGTCAAGAACGCGCAGGAAGCGCCGAGAGCGATGGCGATCAGGAACGGATCCACGGATGCGCCGATGCCTTGCGCAACACTGATGCCAATAGGCGCCATCAGTACGACCGCGGCGGCGTTATTAATAATATCCGAAAGAAACATGGTAGTCATCAGAACAAGCGCAACGAGCACGCTGCCTGGTAACGCTCCGCCATGATTGATTACCAAGCCCGCAAGAACTTGAGCGGCGCCAGTTGTTTCAAGCGCTCCACCCACCGGGATCATTGCGCCCAGAAGGATGATGATAGGCCAATCGATGGCCTGATAGGCTTCCTGTAAGGTGAGAACTTTGGTGATGATCATTGCCACACACGCGCCGGCGAACGCGATCTGGATCGGCAGGATGCCAAACGCCGATAGAAGAAGCGCGACGATGAAGATCATTAATGAAACCCGGATGGGACGCGCAGTGTTGAAACGAATGTCTCTTTCAGCAAGCGGCAGGCAGCCTAATGTGCTGAGCACTTCGCGGAGAGTTTCTACATGCGATTGAAGCAGCAGTACATCGCCGGTGCGAAAACGGACTTTGTCCAGCCGGTTCCATAAAAAGTCACCCTGACGAGCAATCGCCAGCAGGTTCACACCATATTGAGCCCGTAAGTTAAGGCTGCGCGCGGTTCCGCCCACCAGGATGGAGTTTGGGGCGACAACCGTTTCTACCAGCCGCACTTCGTCCGTTTCCAGGTTTTCCCTGACGATTGGTTCGCTTCCGACCAATCCCACGCCAGAATTCGCGATGAGGGCTTTTAGATTTTCTGTATTGGCTGAAATTATCAAAATGTCCTGGGCGAGGATCTTCGTCCTGGAGGATGGCTCGAGCCGTCGCTCTGCGCCACGGACCAGTCCAAGAATGTTAACTTGCGTCTTAAAAACAGGGTTGACATCTCGTAAGAGCCTGCCGACCAAAATGGAATTTGGTCCAACCTGAACTTCAGTGATGTATTTTTCAATCTGAAATAATTGCTGGTTGGTTTCTTTGCTCCGGCGCAGCGGAATGAGCCGCCAGCCCACGACAGAAATAAACAAAATGCCAGCAAAAGCGACAGCTACGCCAACGAATGAAAAATCGAACAATGAGAATGGTGTGCCGCTCGCTTGTTCCCTGAAGGAAGAAGCTATCATGTTGGGTGGAGTGCCGATGAGCGTTGTCATTCCACCCAGCAGGGAAGCAAACGCCAGCGGCATGAGCAATTTGGAGGCTGGAATTTGCTTCTTGGCGGCCAATTGTAGCGTTACTGGAAGGAGGAGTGCCAATGCGCCAACGTTGTTCATGAAGGAGGACAGCAACGCAACGATGCCGGTAAGCGCGAGCAATTGCAGCACAACGCCGCCTTTAATTCGCATCAAGAACTGGCCAATCAGTTCAATCAACCCTGAATTTTGCAGTCCCTTGCTTAGAACCAACACCGCGGCGACCGAAATGACCGCTGGGTTGGCGAAACCGGCGAATGCAACCTCGGCGGGCACGAGCCCCATGACCACGGTGAGTAGGAGCGCAAGCAAAGCCACAACGTCGTACCGCCACCTCCCGATGATGAAGAGGGAGAGTGTCAGGATCAGCACGCCGAGGATCAGCCATTGTTGCAGAGTCATTGGATAATAAATATTGTACCTGACCTTGAGAAATCGAACTTGTGTCTCGTTGGAAATCGGGGCGGCCAGGAGAAATGGGGGATGAATTTATCGGATAAATAAGATAAAATAAATAATAGATAAAGCGTAACTACTCGGGTCCTGGTAGAAAAGTCCCGAATTTGTGGTGTTACACCACAAATTCGGCCTCTTTACCCAAAAGGCTGAGCAGCAACAATTAAACAAGAGCTGGAGGTGGGTACATGGATATTCCGATGTTGATCGAAAGATTGCAAGATGATTTGCCGTTAGCGGCAGGTGTAGTGGCTGCGTTCAGCGTGATCCTATTCGTATTTACTCGTTATGGAATCGCCCGTTGGCTCACCAGTCTGGCGAAACACACTTCCTCTCAATATGATGACATCTTGGTGCGGAATTTACGGCCCAACCGCATGGCCTGGCTGGCTCCCCTGATTGTGATTTACACCAACGCCTACTTATTCCCGGCGTACGAGGCGCTGATTGAGAAAATATCTCTGTTCTTGATCCTGTGGCTCTCGGTGTTAACACTCACTTCCACACTCAACGCTGTCAATGAAATCTACGAGGCTCGCAAGAATTACAACGGAGTCAGCATTCAGAGCTACCTGGACATCACTAAGATCTTGTTGGTGCTGGTCGGCCTGATTCTTAGTGTCACCTTGCTTACTGGAGAGTCACCGGTGGTCCTCCTGACTGGTCTGGGAGCCATCACAGCAGTGCTGCTGCTTATCTTCCAAAGCACCATTCTTTCTCTGGTGGCCAGCATCCAGATTGTGGCTAACGATTTGATTAAAGAGGGCGATTGGATCGAAGTGCCCAGTTACGAGGCGGATGGCGATGTGGTCAACATTAATTTGCACACGATCAAGATCCGCAACTTCGATATGACCTACTCGATTATCCCTACTTACAAAATCGTGGACGTATCCTACAAGAACTGGCGCGGAATGAAAGAAAGCGGTGGGCGGCGGATTAAGCGCTCTCTATCGGTCGACATGATTAGTATCAAGTTTTGTGACGCGGAAATGCTGGCTCGCCTGCGAAAAGTGGATTTGGTTGCCCCCTGGCTTAATCAAAAAATTGAAAGCCTGGAGGCTTACCAACGCGAACACAGCGACCATTTTGACTCACCCTTGGATGGGCCGCAAATAACGAACATCGAAATATTCCGTACCTACATTACAGAGTACCTGAAGAGTCGCCCGGATATCATTAGTGATGGCATGCCGTTCTTGGTTCGGGTACTAGAACCGAACCCAACCGGTTTGCCCATTGAGCTGTATGTCTTTACTCGGGTCACGCAGTGGGAAGGTTATGAGGCGATCCAAGCGGAAATCTTTGAGCACCTGTTAGGCGCCGCCCAGGTGTTCGATCTCCGGGTTTTCCAAGAGCCGACTGGGTTAGACTTCTCGACCTTCGCTAAGGCAGTGCGCGGATAGTTCCGCTCAGGCCTATAAAAAGAAGAGCACCTTGCTTCTGAGCCATAGGGTGCTCTTTTGGATTCCCAGCAAGACTAGAATGGGTGAATGAGCTATGGAGCGAACGATAGCTCTGGTGCGCGTGCGAGGTGGGCGCAATATCATGGCGTTTTCACTGTCTACTTTGCGAATAAACCGATATGTTGTACAAGCTATTGTAAAAGCATTGGTTGCTGATTATTATAATCCTATGGAGATCAAAAATGACGAGAAATTCGAGCCAATCTGTGAATAATATTGCTGAAATGGACAAAAAGTTCAAAGGTCTGCGACGCTTCAATGCGATCATGGGCTTTTTGCACTTCATTCAGGGCATCTTTATGATCCTGGTCAGTAATGACAAGACCTACCCAATCTTCACGAATTATCTGGGTTTTGACCTTGCGACACGATCGCTGACGCCGAACACCCAGCTCTTGTATGAACTTCGTTTTGGTCCGGCAGTCGCTGCGTTTTTGCTCATCTCAGCCGTGGCGCACACCTATCTGGCTACCATTGGCTATAAGCGCTATGTGGAAAATCTTAAGAAAGGGATGAACCCTGTTCGCTTTTATGAATATGCCTTGAGTTCATCATTGATGATTGTGCTCATCGGTATGCTCATTGGACTTTGGGACCTGGGTGCGCTGATCCTGATTTTTGCGCTCAATGCTACGATGAACTTGTTTGGAATCATGATGGAGTACCATAACCAGCACACAGAAAAGACGGATTGGACCGCATTTATCTACGGATGCTTTGCGGGAATCGTGCCGTGGGTGGTGATTATGCTGTACTTCTTAGGAGCGGTTTCGTCCGGCGATGCCAAACCCCCAGCCTTTGTGTATGCCATCGTTCCTACGCTGTTTGTCTTCTTTAACATTTTCGCCATCAATATGGTGCTGCAATACAAAAAGATCGGCCCCTGGAAAGATTACCTTTACGGTGAACGGGTTTACATCGTCTTGAGTTTGTTGGCCAAATCCGTTCTTTGTTGGCTGATCTTCACCGGGACTTTAGCGCCAGTTTAGGAAGACTCCTGTGATTTCAACTTCACGGGAGGGCTGCTGCTCCGGAAGGTTGGCTGGACATGGACTAATCCTACAGGTCGATCCATCGCCGATCCCGCGGAATGATAGTTGAGGCTTTCCCATGAAAAGATGCAACGCTGTGCTTCTCTGCTCGACAATCTGAGGAACTCTTGAAAATGGAAGGGCGTAAAATGAAATTTCCGACAGTGACCGGTTCGAATTTGCTGCGTCAGAAACTGAAACTGCCAGAAGATTTTCAGGGCGAGCTCAATTTACTGTTCATCGCTTTTCAGCGGTGGCACCAAATGGAAGTGGATTCCTGGATCGCTCTGGCTGAGGAACTGGAGGAAAGGCAGGATGGTTTAGTTTATTATGAATTACCTGTGCTCCAGAATGGAGGGTCCTTATACAAGATTTTTCTAAACGAAGGCATGCGAGCTGGGATTCCCAATCCAAAAACGCGTGAGCGAACGATCACGCTTTACCTCAATAAGACAGATTTCCGGACTGCCTTGGATATGACGGACGAAGAGCAAATTTATGTCCTGTTGGTCGACCGTCGTGGAAATGAGATCTTCCGCACTCGTGGACCATACACTCCAGACGGAGAGGCGGCTTTACGGGAGGCCCTTGGTCAACGGATAATGCAGGGAATTACTTAATGTCCACCCATGCTACGTTACAACCTGGTGTTTATCATGGCTTGAACAGAAAGCCGCCGTTCTTCGAAGGTTGGTACTACAAGTTGGTTAGTGCTGACGAGAAGCACAAAATCGCCCTGATCCCTGGTGTGATTCTGGGTAATGACACACATGCATTTATTCAGGTGTTGGATGGCACAGAAGGAACAACGGCATATCTAAAATTCCCGTTTACGGATTTTCAGGCGGACGATCGCCGTTTCGCAATCCAGATCGGAGAAAACCGGTTCGATGAAGGCCAGCTACATGTAGCGCTTGATGCTCCCCATTGCCAACTCGCTGGTGAAATTCACCTGGGAACACTCCGCCCCTGGCCGGTAACCGTGCTTTCTCCAGGAATCATGGGGTGGTATGCTTGGGTTCCGCGAATGGAATGCTACCATGGCGTGCTCAGTTTTTCGCATTCGTTGCAGGGCGCCCTGACCTTTAATGGAAAGACCATGGATTTCAGCGGTGGGCGGGGATACATCGAGAAGGATTGGGGGCAATCCTTTCCGGCGGCTTGGATTTGGATTCAGAGCAATCATTTTCCTGAGGTGAATGCTTGTATCACCGCCTCCGTGGCGATCATTCCTTGGATAGGGCAGGCCTTCCGGGGTTTCATTGTTGGCTTTTGGTTGGATGGAAAACTTCATCGGTTCGCCACTTACAACGGAGCGCGCATCGAATCGCTGCAAATTCATGACGACTACGTGGATTGGACCCTGAAAAATCGCCACCATCGCTTGTTCTTGAGGGCGAACCGTGTACAAGGAGGCTTGCTGCGTGGGCCTACCCGTCTGGACATGGGTCAACGCGTGTTAGAAACTTTAAATGCCACCGTTCAGGTGCGCCTGGAAACCTTGGAAGGCAAAAAGATGTTTGAAGGAATTGGCGCGCACACCGGATTAGAAGTGATGGGTGACTTGCCTCGGTTGTTGCGTGGTTGATACCGGCAAAAGATCGTCGAATGCAACCCGCACCAGGGCGAGCAAACTTCGTGCGTTGGCTTGAACCCGCAGGGATCGGCAAGAGATAATGGTTATGTATCATGGATACGGGTTACGCGAGTCACAGTCTCAATTAGGTTTAGTTCCACCAGTTGGGGGAGCGACAATCCCGCTGCGATCGCACGCATTTCTTTGAGCGCATTTTGGAGATGCGCCTCCATGTTAGAAATCTGCTCGATATTTGGTGTTTCCTCTGCGCCATGCGCGTTGTTTTCCAGACGTCCTTTGAGTGTATCCAATTTCAACAGGGTCAGGCCAATATCTTGCGCTGGACCGTCATGTAATTCTGCGCCAACCCTGTGTAAGTATGCTTCATTAAGTTGAGCAACGCTGGCTGAGGCGCGTTGTATCCGGGTGCGGAGTTTCCGATTTTGAGCCAACAAGTTGGTCAGCTGCGTTACTTTGAGTTTCAATTCGGTTTGCTGTTGGGTGATGGTGTCGCTGGCCCGACGCACAAAACCGGAAAGCAGAAAGTACATGAGCAAGATGGCAGCCCCAACGACCAGACAACTTTGCCGCTAGCTTAATCTTAGTGTTGTGTCATAAAGACCTCAGTCATTGCTCCGTTCCGGTTGAAGAATGCTCTGCGGTTGAAAATAACGAAGAGGATCGCGACGCCCACATAAATCAGGTTGTCCCAGGGCTGCGCATCCGGGAAGATGGGATTCATCATCTGGAAGTGATACAAAATAGCGATGAGCAGGCTGCCCTTGGAGGTGTTGAAGAGCGGAGTCATGATCACCGAGATCGCAATGATGCCCAGGAAGTAGGGCCCGGCAGACCAGGCGCTTTGCGGCATTCCGCTGATCACGAAAGACGGCACGTGCCAGAGAGCCCAGATGCAGCCCAGGATCAAGCCAGCCCAGAAGGGAGCGAATTTCCGCTGGAGTAACGGTAGGGCCAGCCCGCGCCAGCCAAACTCTTCGATCGGTCCCAAGAGCAAGGCGTGCAGCAGCGCAGGGAATACCAGGGTCCAAGGATTGAAAGCAAAAGGTTCTGCCAGCGTGCGCTTGATGGCCGCGCCGGTGTAGACGACAGCCGGGATGCCCAGCAGCAAGAACAGCCACCAGTTAAGCGGAATTCGCCATAGAGTCAGACGGCGCAAGAAGCTGAGTAGGCCTTTCAAGCCACCCTGGAATATCACCACGAGGACGCCGACGATTCCGGGGGCGTAAATGGCTAAAACGACCAGAGGGTTGCTCAGTCCAGGCTCGCCAAAAACGGCAGTGATTGATTCAGGGAACAGCATGAAGCAGGCAGCCAGACCCCAGGTGAGCAGGAAGGTGAAGGCCAAAAACAGAGCCAGCGTTTTGGTGGACATGGCTTGGCTGGATGGGTTCGTCGATGGTTTTTGTTGGACGGCAGACATTCGATTTCTCCTTGGTTGTTATTTCTTCTCGAGTATACGCTTTCGGTGAGGACTTGCCCCCTACCTTGGGATAGGTTGGCAGGTAGGTTTCGGAGAGTTTCTGGGATGGGTTTGCGAAATTCGGTAGATTTCGGTCCATAAAGTGTTTTATTTTGATCATTAATATGCAATAATAGAGGCGATGGAGAAACCTGCGTATCGTGTTCGCCGAGACCAGACACTGACTGAGTTAATCAAGCTCAAAGCCAACCTCACGGCTTGGCTGGATGCGCAAGATGCTGGGGATCGGGATGAGGCGGGCAACTACCTGGGGTTCCAAAAATCCCGTATCGCCGCGCTCCGCCAGGTCTTTGTGGGGGCGGCGGATGTGCTGGAAGCGCGTATTGCAGCGATCGACATCCGCGATACGCTCAAGCCCGGTGATGTGTACAAAGCCTGTCGCGAATTCGATCAGGCAGTGGTCTGGCTGTACCGCATTTTCATGTATTACCGGGAGAAGTTCGACCAACGAACAGACAAAGAGATTGTTGGACCCCTGCTGCAAGCTGCTGACGAAATGGTGTGGAGCTGTTACCGCGAAGTCTATAAGCAACTGCCCAAGCCTTCTCAGGGCGGGCCGAACGTCGTTCAAAAACCACCACCACTGCCTTATATCGCGCCGGATTATTCACCGGCTGTGTGGGACGCCTCGCGGGAGGGAACGGCAGGGTTGTCGGCGGGAATGGTGATTCAGGGCCTGGATGAATTTATCAACAACATGCCCGTGCCGCTGCTGCGGCTGCCCCCCTGGTGTGTGGGAGCTCCCTGGTGGCTGATTTTCGTTGGGCATGAGATTGGGCACGTGATCCAATCCAATCTGTCCTTGACCAAGAGCTTCCGCGATCTGGTCGGGGAGGCGGCTGTGAAGAACGGCTTTACTGGTGAGTATCTCAAGCGTTGGGGAGCTTGGAGCGAGGAAATATTCGCCGACCTGGTTTCGGTGCTGCTCCTGGGGAACAGCGCCGGGGACGCGTTGGTGGAGATCGAATGGTCTGGCGACACGGAGATGGTTGTTCGGCGAGAAAAATATCCCCCGCGAGCCGCGCGCTTGAGTCTGCTCGATGCGATCTTACGAGATATGAGTTTGGGCGGGCTGCGGGCATCGGGCGAACTCCGTCTGGTCGAGTTGGGTGAGGCCAATCCTGAAATCAAGCAGATTACCGGCACATTGAAGATGGTTCGGTCTGCCTATCCAGGGACCTGGATGGGTGGGTTGGGTTCTTTGCCTGCATTGTGTAATCAGGATGGCATGCGACAGGCGTACCAAGCCGGACTGCCAGGGCAATGGGCGCGCACTTTGGCCAAGGCGGCGGTTTCTCCGAACCGCGATCTGCGCCTGCCGCGTATCCTGATCGCGGGTGCTTATGTGGCCTGGCAGACGATTTCATCTGCTGAGACGGACCGGGCCAAGCGCCAGGCTGCTTTGGAGATCCTGAACAAAAACGTTGTTGCTACCATGCGCAAGAGTGGCCCCACCGATGAAACCCGGGCCGGGCGGTTTGAGGATGCGCAGGCGGGGGCCCAAACAGATGCGCTTGTGACCATGGTGCTGAACGCCGGACAAACGACGGAAGGCAAAGGATAACAAGGGGCTCTATGACACAATTTCTCATTCAAGTGGTATCGGCGTTGGATGGTTGGACGGCGCAAATCCAAAACTTAACGACCGGAAATTCACTCGGTACGCGGAGTCTGTCACAATCGGTGGGGGCGTTTCCGCTGCCGCCGCAAGCAGATGTGGATGGTATCCCCGATGGGGAGGCGGTCCGGGCTCTGTGTCGTCCTGAAAACGATTTGCAGCGTGAAAATCTGTTGGAGGATCTGCTTCAGCACGAGAATGAACCTGAGGCGGTGAAGAACTTGGGCCGCTATCTGTTTGAGACCTTGTTGGGGGCGGATGTTTGGAAAAGCATGGTAGTGGATGCGGCGGGGGAAGAGATCGAGCTGGTCCTCTCCCTGTCCTCGGCAGATTGGCCGCTGAACCGCTTACCCTGGGAGACCATGCACCCTGGCAGCGGAGACGCTGCCCTGGATGGGCAGTATAAGGACCGCTTTCTGGCGGCTTGTTCTCGGGTGACTCTGTACCGGCGGGTAGAAGGCGCGCGGGGGAAGATCGAAACCATCCAAAGCCCGCCGCGCGTTTTGTTCGTGATCGGATCGGAACTCAACAATGATGTCATTCGACCTGGGGCGGAGTACCTGGGACTGCTGCGGTCACTGTCCAAAGATGGGCAAGCCATTCACTCGCGGATATTGTTCAAGGCCAACCTGGAAACACTCTCCGAGGCGGCGCTTGCATACCAGCCGCACGTGGTGCATTTCATCTGTCACGGGCAGGCTGTGCCCGGGCAAAAGCCGTACCTGATGATGTTCAAAAGTGATCCATCCAAGCCGGAAACTGGCCAGGTGACGGCCAAGAAGTTGGCTGAAGTATTCAAAGAGATGGAGAAAGCCCCGATCCTGGTGGTGAATGCTTGCTCGACGGCAGCGGCGGATGAGTTAGCTGTGGGGCGTCCCTTCGCCACAGAGTTGGTCGAGTTGGGGTTTCCGGTGGTATTGGGCATGGCGGGCAAAATCACCGATCAGGCCTGCCGAATGTTTACCCAAGGGTTCTACCGCGCGCTGCTCAAGGATGGACGCCTGGCTTCTGCCGCCTCTTTGGGCAGACGCGCAGCCGTCGTGAAAGGTGGATTGGATGCGGGCAGCCAGATCGATTGGGCATTGCCGGTGCTGTATGTATCGGAGGATATGCGTTCCGCAAAAGTAGACCTGGAGTCTGCCCAAAATTTATTGTTTCACCAACGAGCTGCCCGCGAGTACACCCCAGACCGCACCGAGCCTTTTTGTGATCGTCTGGATATGCTTCAACTGTATGAATACCTGATGCAGCCCACGGTGAATGACCAGGGTAGGGAGCGGCTGAATTTCCCAGGCCTGAAGGACCCCATTCAGGTGTTGGCTGTATACAATGTCCGCCAGGAAAGCGCCAGCGGGCAGTTGGAGAGAAGATTTGGGCGAACCTGGTTGCTGGAGGAGATGGCCGCTCAGGCGGCTCGGGATGGGCATGTGCCTATTCTTGTTTCGCTGAAAACTAGCATCAATGGGGCCAACGCGTACCCGCATTCTTTGCAAGATTACCTGCTGGATCTATTTTATGTCTCCCTAACCCGTACATATGAGATTCTGCGCGATCAGGGCGGGCTTGTGAATATCAACTGGACGGGTCTGGATTACCTGGATTTTCTGTTCACCCTCAACAAAGGCGATGCGCCGCCTGAATCCTTCCCAGATGGCACGCCTTTTCCAAAAGGGCCACCCTTTCGAAAAGATAATCCCACTGAGCCAGCCATGGTAGGCAAAATCCTGGCGATGGAACTCAAGCGCTTTTTGGAGGAAGTTCGTGCCCACTTTTTGGAAAAGGATCGCCCAGGAATCCGTTTGCTGCTGCTGCTCGATGACCTGCATCGTATGGCTGAGTTTGGCGGCGATCTGTTGAAAGCAATTAGTGGCAGCGATGTGCGCAGTATGATCCATGATTTGCGCATTGTGGTGGCCTATGAAATTCTTCCCTCCAGCGGGGACAACAAACCGGTGATGAGTTCGACGCTGGAGGATTATGCCAAGCGATTTTGGGTTTACCCGGCACAACTGTATGCCTTCCACAGCCCGTTTGCTGATACCTGGCAGGAGGACGAGTGGATCAAGGCCAAGTTAGTCTACAAACAGTACCTGTTGCAGTGGATGGAGAAAGGCACCCGCAAGGGGCAATCACTGGTTTTTGCCTTACCTGAGCAGGATACGAAGGTGCGGGCTTTCTTTCGCCAGCTTTCCAAGCAAATCGAGGGCATTCCGTCCTGGCTGAGGATGGGGGATAACCTGATCGATTACGAGTTATACCAGCAAAATTTGCGCGTAGCCAATGACGATGAGGTGTTGGCGCTGACCGGTGAGTAAATGTTGGCTTTGATCGCAGGATTGGTCAGGAAACTCGAGGAAAAGACATGCAAAGTAGCGCATCCGAATCCGAAGAACAGATGGTGGCCCAACAGAAGATCGAGGAGCTTCGTGAATTGCGCCTGCGGCAGCGCTTTGAAGGGTTCAGTCTCGAGTCCTTGTTGTGGTTAGCGCTGCCAGCGGCCTGGACGCGAGAGTTGGCCGAAGCCTGTGGGTTTCCGCCTGGCCCGTTGGGGAAGCTGGAAGAATTCTTTCGCGTTGCAATAGAACGCGGTTTGGTTACGGTCAACCGCCAGAGGAAACGAGTTGGGAAGGCGGTGGAAACCACCGAGCTGCTTCTGGTGAGCGACATCGATCAAGCCCAGATCATTGATTATTTCCTATCCTCGCATCCCTTCACCTACAACCCGGCTGAACAGAACATCAGTAACACCATCCAGCAAATGTTCGTCAGTGAGAAGGGATCGCCGAATGACTTACGCTCGGTGTTCGCAGAGGTGGGCTGGAGAATATCTGAGGCGGGCCGGAAGGTCAACGGCGTGCCCCCGCTGCTCTTGTTGTGGGCCGAATTGGCTGCTCTGGCGGGTGACAGCCGGAAGGCAGCGGCTGCCTTTGACGCGCGAACGGAAGAGGCCTTTCGACAACGCAATGCTGGCAGGATCCAGGACTGGGTTACGGCTGCCCGTCCTCTGGTTACGCTGATTGAAAAAGATACCCGGGATCCGTACGTGACCATTTTGACTCGCTCGATCCGTCTGGCGCAGCGCCGGATGGAACTCCTTCACCGGCGGAATATTGACAGCACCCATTTGGATGACTACTTCCGCCGATTAGAACAGGTGCGCGCTTTCAATGAGCTCATGGACGGCCCCGATGACTTGTGGGCGCTGCATTACCTGGGCGCGGGGGGAGCGGGGAAGACCATGTTCATGCGCGACCTGACCCTCTACCTGACCGGGGAGCAAGACCCGCTTAAGGTCGGCAGCAGTTACCCTGAAACGATCCGCGAGGTGAGAGCGCGACCGGACGTGGTGGTGGCTCGCGTGGACTTTGATTACCTCAATGCCGATTATCCCCGGATTGATCCAGGGCAACTGCTGAACGAATTGGCGGAAGAACTTCAAGCCTATGATTCGGGGGAGCGCGCCGTGGAAAAGTTCCGCGACGCCAAAAGCCGCTTCAACGAAGTGCGTGAGCGGGTGGATAATGAGTTCCTCAGCATGGGGGGACGAGCCACCGAACTGAGAGAGTTCTTTGAAGGAATGCAGTTTTACATCGATGGCTTAAAAATCTTAGGCAGGCGCGTGCTGCTGATCCTGGACACCTGCGAAGAACTGGCCAAGGCCAGCGACCAGGGCAGCGCGACCATTGATGAGACCTTCCGCATCCTAAACGCCTTGCATGACGGTTTCCCCTCCTTGCGAGTGGTACTTTCGGGGCGACGCGCATTGGCCAGCGCTGGTCATTGGGTGGAGGACCGTTTCTCCTGGCGCCTGTCTCCCTGCATTCTGCCAGAGCGCCCTTTCCTGCGCCTGCACGAAATGCGCGGTTTTGAGTTTGAAGAAGTAGCTTTCTTCTTGAAGTACGAGGAGATTGAAGAACGGTATATCCAGGCCATCTGGAGAGCGAGCTGTCCCGATATTCATGTGGTCTACAAAATCGATTGGCAAGGCGAACAGGCCCAAGTTCAACCCGCAGCCATCCAACGCTGCAACCCATATAAGATGAGCCAGTTCAAGGATTGGGTACGCGACTCCACGCCGCCCAATCCTGAGGAAATCGCGTTGGCCACGCCGACCACCTACGTTAAAGCGCGGATCATTGACCGTCTGAGCAAGGAACATATCGATTACGCGCTGCTGGCCGCAGCCGTGCTGGGGCATTTTAACCGCTCCACGCTCGCGGTGGCCTGTAACAGTGATCAAGAAGCCATTGGACAGGCTTTTGACCGTTTGAGCGAACAAGAATGGGTCGCGCACACTTTTGAACCAGACGCCGAAGAGGCTGATCGCCTGATGCTCCACGCTGAGCGCGGCGTTCGCGACGGGCTGTTGGCTTATTACAACCAGAACCAGGGCGCGCAGGTGATCGAGGTGCGTCGCAGGGCGGGGCGAATTTTGCGCGAAAAGATCAAGAACACCCCGCTCGACCAGCTTTCCTGGCCGTTGATCGACGCGGCCCTGGCTTGTTCACAGGCGGAGCCCGAAGAGGCGGCTGCCTGGTGGCGCTCTCTGGAAATGCGCCTGTTTTTAGCGCGTGATTCCAGGTGGGTATTGGATACGATTGACCATGTTCTGGGAAAAGATGGCTCGGTTTTCTTGCGAGAAGTAGGCCTGCCCCCCGAAACCCCTCCCGAAAATGCTCTCCGCCCGTTGGTGTTGGCTACTCAGGCCGCTGCTTTGCTACAGTTGGGTGACACGCGCGATTTGCCAAAGGTCTGGCAAGAGGTTGCCCAGAAGAGTGCTGGTGTGGCATATACGCAGACCATCTGGCTGCGCGCTTGCGCCGGGGAGGTAGCGGTGGCTGGATATACCCGCGCGCCGATCGACGCTGAGATGGCGACAAAGTTCTGGGACCAAGTTATCATGGGATGGAACAACAAGATCGATCCAGAACTGGCTGCAGGGTGGATCGCCGCATTAGAAGCGCTGGTGGAAGAGGCAGAGCGAAAGAAGGGAGAGGGCGGTTTGGCGCTGGCTGAAACGCTAATGAATAGTTCGCGAAGCGATTCCAGTGCGCCGGATGCATTCTGGTTGGCGGAACGGGTGGACGAACGATTGAGCCGATCAGAAGACGGAGACATGCAGGACCTGTGCGCCTTCACCTGGATGCTGGCGGCTAGAGCGGCATTGGTACTTGGAAATACTGTAAATGCGCGCCAGGCCTTTGAACGATCCCTGGCGCTTTCTCCGCAGCGCCGCCGCACACCCGTACGGCGCTGGCTGGATTGGTCTCCGCCGCGTGAGCTGCGCACGCGTTTGCGCCTGGAACTTGCCCGAATGGGATCTCCGGCGGTATTTTCTCCGCTCGAAGCTCTGGATATCTTGCAACCTTGGACCAACGAGATCGATTCGAGCGCGCAGCCCAATACCGATATGGATCGATTCTGGACGCTCGTTCTCAACCTTAACCTGGCTTTAGGAACGAATGCCGGGGGGATCCCTCCCAGCCAGATTGACCCGGCCAGTGGGTTGTTCGCCGAACGCTCCTTGAGTGGCAATGGCGCGACTTTACCCAATGCCTATCGCCTGGTTCCGCCCTTGTTTGTCGCGGAGGCCGACGCGCTTGCCTCCCAGGGGAAGGTTGAAGAGGCTCTTTCACGTTTGAAGCAGGTGTCGCTTCAATCTCAGGCCTATGAAACCCGAGACATCCAGCACGCAGAACGCGGGCTGCTGCGCTTGATTTGCCGTTACCGCCTGGCTGAGGAAGGTGAAACCAGCGGCGCTCAGTTGGCCGCTTCCCCGCAGCCGGCAGATCGAGCGCTGGTGGAGCATCCCTTTGCCCAACGCCCCAGAATTAGCCGTGAAATCATGGCGAGACGATCCTCCCCTGATAACGAATCGCGAGTCCCGCTCGGAGAAGATGGCCCGACAGACCCAGAATGGGCGCTGCGGTCGGCCCTCCGGCGACTGGGGGAGAGTGCCGACATGCTGACCCGCATCCATTCGCCGCTGCCTTCCGCGGTCGGCGGGCGCAGGGCGGGAGAGGTTGCCCTCGAAGAGGCGGATCTCCTGATTGTCTCAGCCCCAGGCCAGGCCGTTAGGGTATACGCGCAAGCAGCCGAATGGTTGGAGGCCAGCGGCAGCCTGCCAGAGACCCTCATCGCAAGGATTGGAGTAGGTTTGAGTCAGCTTGCCGCTGCGAAAGGCCAGATCAGTCCTGGAGAATTTGTTGACACCCTGGCTTCGATTGAATCTAGCTACCGGTTGGTTCAGGAAAAGAGCGGAGTTTCCTTGCCCCCCTACGAAGAACTCCAGAATCTAGCCTTTGAGCCAGACAGGGCTGGGTTGGAGGCCTTGCGACCGGCGGGTTGGCGGCCGTGGCTTGTCCGACTGGTGTATCTGCTCAGCCGAACCATGGCGACAAGCAGCAGCGTCGATTTGCGCGGTTGGGGAGCGTGGCTCTCCGGGCACGATGCCCCGCTCGAGATGGTCAATTTGGATGATTGGTTGGAGATAACAGGATCCGTTAAAGAAGGTAAGGCAGCCACTCCAGAAACATCCCCAGGAGAGCGCCCGTGGTGGTTGAGCGCAATTTATTATGTTTTAGGCGGCGGAGGCGGAGTGTTTGGAGTGTTTATCGTATTTGAGCTCATCCGGTCGTCTTTTACCTGGCTCACGCCGCTGGCGGCAACGCCGCAGACGACCTGGTTGAAAGGCCTAAACGTTTCTGTGGGCAGCCTGATCTCCCTGGTGGTCATCGCCTTAGCTTCGGGCGCAGTCACATTGTTGGAAGATTCCACAAAGAAAAAGGCAAAAAGCAATAAAGAAGGACAGACAGAAGGAAGCTGCCTCTTTACTGGACTGTACTTGGGGTTGGGAATTGTTGGCGTTTTGGGGATACTTGGCATTGTAGGCGGCGTGGCCTGGGCGGTTTACATCGCATTGGAGACCAGCGCGGTGATGGGCAGCATCAGCCCGTTTGTGCGTTGGTCGATCGCCATTGCGACGGTTCTCTCTGCGATCGGGATACTCTACCGGTTGTTCACCCTTCCGGGTTGGGTGCGCTCCTTCCTCGCTTCCAAATCCTTCCTGATTGGTTCCGCGGTTCCTTCAGAGCCCAATTGGCGAGACGAGCCATCGGTGCAGGGTAGAGATGCGCAAGGGCTGCGCTGGCTGTGGACGGAGATAGGATTGAAGCTGGCCCTTTTCCGCAACCCGCTCTTGAGGCAGGTGAGGACACCGTTTGCGTATTATGTGCCCCTGGAAGCAGCCAGGAGCAACGCGGCGTATTCTCGCTTTGCTGGCCTTTCGAGTGAGGCGTTCATTCAGGAATTAAAGAATCTCCGGCAGACCCTGAAGAACCGCACGATGCAAGTGGTCTTAGACCCTCCCGAAGGTGGACACGAACCGTGTTGGGAGGCTGGCTTGGTGTATCCATTGATGGATTCAAAATTGGGCGACGATTACCTCAGGCAGGTGCCGTTCCGCTTTATTCGCCAGACGAGCGCGAATGTGTCTCATCTCTCGACGGGTGATGTGGGCGAGGTAGACACCCCGGATTTCCGCAGTTGGCGGATTGCCAATCCGGGGGAGACGTTGCCCATCTTCTCCTGGCTCTCCGCGGGAGATGCGTTCACCCAACAACAGGTGTCCTCTGCCTGGAAGAAGCTTCGCCGGGGCGATTGGCATCTGATCGAGAATGGGATTTTCGAGGAAGCCAATTGCATCGTGCACCTGGTTGGAAAAGTGGACTCCCGGCGTGGCACGATTTCGCTGCGGATTGATCCAGACAGCCGGATGGATAAATCGGCTGGGGCAAGTTTTGTGACTGCCATCGATGTGCGCCGTAGTTTCCCCAGAGCTGCGTTGTGCGTGGTGCAGGGGACGCCCCAGGTGGAAGGAAGCGAACGTCTGGATTCCGACCGCCGCGAAGCTGGTCTGGGCCGGGTGTTGTGCAGCGAACTGGTTACGCAGGGCGTTCCGGTGGCCATTTATTTGCCCATGATGGAACAAAGTCTGGCCCAATCGGTTTTAGAGGCGCTGGCAGGCGCCTGCAAACCTGGGGCCCGCCTGGAGCAGATACAAGCTGGATTGCGCAAAGCGCAGCAGTTGATCGTCAAGCGCGGCGCGGGCAGCGGGGACGCCTGGGAGTGCGCGCTGGATGTATGTTTGTATGTCTCATCGGGTGAACAGGATGGAAAGGAGGCGCTCCAAGAATCAATGCTCAAAATGGCGGCCTGACCCAAGAGATCTAGGTTTGGAGGAACAAAATGACGAATAAAATTTTGAAATTCTTCACTGACCTGGTTGTCAAGAACCGGGAGCACATGATCTACTTATCCCTTCCCCCAGAACACGTGGACCGGCGGGAAGATTACGTCAAGCTGGTAGAAGGCAAGTATTACATCCGCCTGTATCTAGCCGAGATGTACCTAAAAACCCAAGTGCAGTTTATGGTCAATTGGTTCCCACTGGTTCAGTCTTTGGTGAACTTCCAGATGGGCAGTGAGCTGGTGGATGTACCCAATGTGGCGGATGCTTCCCGGGTAGGGGCGCAAAAGCACGGCACGGGAGATGTGATTGCCCGCAATTATGTCATGACGCCGCTCATCCCATTCAACAGCGGCGTGATCCAACTGTCGGCGGCTCTGATCGGAGCCCAAGGTGACAATATCCTCAAGGATTTCATCAGCACCTTGAGCGAGTTCTCGAAGCTCCTGGCCGTTCCCCAGTTCAGCGCGGCGCTCAGTCTGGCCGGGCCGCTGACCGACGGACTGCAGAACCTGATCAATGGTCCCGGCAAGCTCCACTTAGGCCTCAACGACACCCTTTCGGTGAACAGCCAGGGTGGCTATTACGTCGCCATCCGGGCGACCGAACAGCAGGTGGATCAGAAGAAGTTGCGCGTAGTCGACAATCACCTGCGGATCGTGGATGGCAGCCAGACCCGACCGTTCGATTGGTTTGATTACATGCTTTTCCGGGTGGAGGTAACCACGGATCGCAATGATTGGGATTCGTTAGGGCGGATCCAGGAGCCCCTCAGCCTGGCTCGCAAAGCATATGCTGAGATGAATGAGGAACTGGCGGAGGCCAATTACCGGAAAGCGCTTCTGGCTGTGCGGGAGGCTCCGGAATTAACCACCGCGGATCGTATTCGGGTCAGTCTCTTGGTCAAAGAAGACTACAAGAAGCTGAAGGAGGATTTAACCTTTGCTGGTTTGACGGCGGGAGAGTTCAGCTTGACACAATCCATGCAGGGCGCGCTTGGGGTGGATGAGGCGCTGGAGAAAGGCGAGCCAACGTTTGCCGATTTGGTTTCGTTTTCCTAGAAGCCAGGCTGGAAAAATGG
>CAYOHX010000067.1:0-25274 GCA_964403875.1 uncultured Anaerolinea sp.
TCGCCACTCACACACCCCTACATGCGGATTTCACCACGCTATTTCCCAATGAGCCGGTTTTCGGGCCGGAATTGCGCCAAGCTGGTAAAATAGGAATATCCTTTGGACCCGGAGTTTGCATGCAAGCTCAAGAGAAAAAAGCTTCCCCCTGGTACGTCCGTTTTGGGAAGTATCTGTTATTGAAAGTATTGGTATATGATCTGGCATTGGTGGCGCTCATTGCGGCTTCATTTTTGGTTGCCGGGCCTTGGAGCGTGCTAGCATACAGCGATCGGCTTTTTTGGGTGGGAGTGGTGGTGATCCTGGCCGGCGGGTTGGTGGTGTTGGTGATGACGTTCACTGGGAAAGACGATGCGCCGGTCCAAAGGCCGGGCGAGTCCCGAAACGTGCTCGATCGCACCCCAAGTATGCTTTCCGGTAAAGATAAGCGGTATAATATTTCCACGCAGTTGTGGTTAATTGGTTTAGGATGTATTGGCTTTAGTATTTTGATGTTTAATATTCTTTCATAAGCGCATGAATTCCCACAAAACCTATTCCAAATACGATCCGGCCCGGCGGCTGGAAAATCCGCGAGGAATCTTTTAGATCAGGAGAGGCCCAGTTGAAAGCACGATTCCCCCTACTCATTGTGTTTGTGTTGATGATGTTAACGCTCTCAGCTTGCAGCGGAGGAAGCGGCGGAAAAGCAACCCCGACCCCCGTGCCGGAGATCGTGAGTTACGAGAAGTCTCTATTTACCGTTGAGCGTGGATCGATTGTTTCATCGAAAAATACCATGGGAGAAATTGTCCCGTCGAAGCAAGACGAGCTGTATTTTCGCTCTTCGGGTTTTGTGACCCGGATCGCTGTGAAACAGGGTGACCAGGTGAAGCAAGGCGATGTCCTGGCGGAGCTGCAGGTGGATGATTTGGTTAGCCAACTTCAGCAAGCGCAGATTGATCTTGAGGTAGCGCAGGCGAATCTGGCAAATTCGCAGGCCCAGCGGGAGTTTGACTTGATGCAGGCCGAAGCGAATGTGGTGATTTTGCGCGCGCGGGCAGAGCTGGCCCGGATGGATGTGGAACAATCTACGGGCGCGGGACGGGTTCGGGCTGAGTTGAACTTGCAAATCGCAGAGCAGAATCTGCTGCTGGCGGAAGAGACTCTCAAAATCAAAAAGGAGAGCCCGGATACATATATGGAGCAGGCCGTTAAGCGCAGCGAGCTTTCGGTAGAGCGCCTGGAGCGTTTGTTGGCTGAACGGCAGGTAATTGCCCCGTATGATGGGATTGTCTTGCGCACGTCACTGCGGGCGGCGCAGCAAGTGAACGCTTATGAGGTGGTGATTGTTGTTGGCGATCCAACTGAGTTGGTCGTGCGCGGGCCCTATGATTATGACCTGGCTTCGATTTTGAACGAGGACACGGAAGTCAATTTCTACCTGACGAATGATGCGAAGGAATTCTTCCCGGTTGAGTACTTACCGAATTTCCTGGCGGTAACGGCTTCGGAAGAGCGCAGCACCAGCGGTTTGTCGGCTACCAACTATTTCTATTTTAGTATTCCCGAGGAACTTCCGAAAGAGGATATTCGGGTGGGTCGTTCGGTGAAGCTGGAGATCATTCTGGGTAGGAAAGACGGTGTTCTGTTGCTGCCTCCAGCAGCGATCCGCGAGTATAAAGGCCTCCAGTTCGTGATCGTGCAGGATGGAGATGTTCGGCGCCGGGTGGAAATCAGCGAAGTGGGCTTGAAGGCGTTAGATAAATGGGAAGTGAAGGCGGATTTGCAAGAGGGCGACCAGGTTGTTGGGCCTTGATGGGAGCCTGAAGCATGCAAAAAACTTTAACCAATTTGCTTCAGACCATCAAGAATTTGCCCCGAAAAGCCATTGGCTGCCTGGGAGTAGCGATTTTTGCGTTGCCAGGTTTGATTGGGGTGATGTCGGCGCGCTTATGGGATTGGCTGTCAGGCTCAACGTCTTTGTTCATGGTGGTTTTCAAACGCCTGCGCCATAATATCGGCCTGGCGATTAGCGCTGTGGTAGGCATTGTGGCTGTTTTGGGGATGGTCGTGTGTGTGCCGGTCTTTTCCCATGCTGTTTCGGCCAAGGTGCTGCGCAGCCAGTTGGAGGAGCGGGCTTACAGTTCTCACCGAAGCTTGTTTAGTTTGCACATGTATTACATGAGCCAGGGGTCTGCTCAGGAACTCAGTCTGGCGGACGCGCAGCGGGTGTCGGATTACATCCAATCCGCTTTTCCTGCTTTGATCGGCATCAATGTGGAGCGGGTGGTGACTGAAGTGCAGTCCAGCGCGTTGAACTGGAAGCCTGTGGCCATGCAAACCGCGGAAGTTCCCAAAGAGTCCTGGTTACAAATGGGCTTCGTGGGTATCGATACCGTGCCGGCCAATGGTGTGCTGTTGGAAGGGCAGTGGCCCGATTTGGAAGCCTCGCGAAACGGGCCGATTCAAGTGGCGGTGATGGCTTCGACGGCAGATGAGGCCTTTTTGAATGTGGGGGATCGGTTCACAAGCAATGGGGTGGAAATCGTCATTGCAGGCATTTGGGAGCCCAAAAATCCAACCGATACGATCTGGTTTGCTTTACCTTCGGTTAGCTATTCGAATATGCTGTGGGTCCCACCGCAGATCTTTGAGGAGCGGTTGGCCGGGGTGATTAGCCGGCCCATCTTCTATGTGTCCTGGTACGTGATGACCAGCGACGAGGAATTGAAGTACGCGGGGGCCGAAAACTATGCCAAGGGTTTGGTGCGTTTAGACCTCGAGTTGAACCGGATGCTGCCGGGGATGATTACCGATTACACGCCCATCGAGCAGCTCGAGGCTTATCAGCAGCGGGCGAATTCGTTGACCACACTGTTTTATGCGGTGGGTGGTCCGATGGTAATTCTGGCCTTGCTGTTCATTGGGTTGACGGCGACCATTGCGGTGCAGCAATACCAGCAAGAGACGGCTACCATGCGCGGGCGGGGAACCAGTTGGGGGCAGATTGTGACTCTCAACGTTCTGGAGAGTGTGCTGCTCATCCTGGCGGCTATCTTGCCATCCATTTTGGTGGGGCTGGGGGCGGCTTCGCTCATGGGGCAAACACTTTCGTTCTTGAAATTTGCCGATCGCGAGCCTTTAGCCTTAACCTTGCAAGGGATCAATGGGACGTGGCTTTTGGTGGCCTCGGTGGCCATCATCCTGGCGCGCTTGTTCCCCACGCTGGGAATCTCGCGCACTTCGATTATTCGGGTGAAGCAGGAGCAATCGCGCGCCACCGGGAAACCTTTCTGGCAGCGCTTCTACCTGGATTTCATCTTGCTGCTGCCGGGGATTTACTCCTATGTGACCATGAGCGGGTTGGCTAAGCCTTCGAACTTCATTCCCCGTTTGCAGATTGAGGGAGCGGAACAGTATCGCGACCCGCTGTTGTTCGTGGCGCCGGCGCTCTTTGCGATGGCTGTGTGCATGATTTCATTGCGGATCTTGCCGTGGTTATTAAAGGTGCTCACCCGGCTGGCTGACCATATTCCGGGCGTGTGGGCTTATCTTTCGGTGCAGCAAATTGCTCGCCGACCGCAGGATCACTCCAGCGCGCTGCTGTTGATTATGATGTCGTTGAGCATCTCGATCTTTTCCGCGTCTACCGCGAAGACCCTGGATAAATGGTTGCACGATTCGATTTACTACAAGTCCGGTGCCGACCTGGTGGTGCATGAGTACGTGGTTGAAGGTGGTAGCGGGAGTATGTTTGGCCCGCCTTCAGACCCTTCCTCGCGACCAACCATTTCTGAGGCGGATCTCAATGTGGAAGGTTACCTGACCATCGAAGAGCACATGAAGCTGCCCAGTATTGAAGGGGTGGCGCGGGTGGGCCGGTACGATACCAGTTTTTCTTATGGAGCGGGAGAGCAGCGGGCGATCTTGCTGGGGATTGACCGACAGGAGTTCCCTGACGCGGCCTTCTACCGGGAAGATTTCACGGGGCAATCCCTGGGCGCTTTGATGAACCTGTTAGGCATGGAGCCGATGGGCGTGCTCGTTCCGCGAACCCTGGCGGAAGAGTATGGCTTGCAGGTGAGCGACCGGTTGAACATTTCGGCGATTATCCTGGACCAGGTGGTGGAGCGCGAACTGATTATCGTGGGTATGTACGACTATTTCCCTACGATCTACCCTGATGGGCGCACGACCTTGATCATTAACCTGGAAGCGCTCTTCGACAATCCGGACACAGCCATTGGATATGACTTGTGGCTCAATATCCGCGAGGACACCGACGTGCCGCTGCTGCTGGAGCAGTTGAAGCAGTTGATTGGCAGCCCGGGAGCGGTAGTGGAAGTGCGCGGCGATGCGCTGCGCGAAGTGCGCAAGATGATGGATGAGCCGGAGCGCGTGGGCTTGTTTGGTGTGTTGAACGTGGGCTTCCTGGCAACCGGATTGATGCCGGGGATCGGCTTTGTGTTGTACTCCTATGCCTCGCTGCGGCGCAGGTTCATTCAACTGGGTATCTTGCAGGCGATTGGGTTGTCGGTGAAGCAGTTGATCGGTTACCTGGCTCTGGAGCAGTTCATCTTGATGGGTCTGGCGATTGGGTTGGGGGCGGTGATCGGATTGGTGACCAGCGAGTTGTTTGTCCCCTTCCTGCAAATTAGCACGGAGACCGGGACGCCGATTCCACCGTTTGAGGTGTTGATTGGATGGGCGGAATCGGCCTGGTTGAGCCTTGCGTTCGGGTTGGTGTTGTTCATGACTATGGTCGGGACTATCTACTACCTGGCGCAAATGAAGGTCTTCCAGGCTGTGAAGATGGGCGAAGCCGCTTAAAGGTGAGGTGAATGATGAATATGCAAAATGAGAAAAAGCCCATCATCATCTGCGAGAACCTGGTAAAGATCTATAAGGTTGTGGATCTCGAGGTGGTCGCATTGCAAGGCCTGGACCTGATTGTGGACCGGGGCGAGATGCTGGGTATTGTGGGAACTTCGGGGTCGGGAAAATCTACCCTGATGAACACCCTGGGCGGGCTGGACCGGCCTTCGGCAGGGCGCGTGTTGGTAGATGGAATCGACCTGTTGAGCCTTTCGGATCAGGCCATGAACCAATACCAGCGTTCGAAGGTGGGGTTCGTTTGGCAGCAAACATCCCGAAACTTAATTCCTTATCTGACTGCGCAAGAAAATGTGGAACTGCCCATGACGATGGCTTTGGTCACCGATCGACGCGCGCGCCGGGAATGGTCGGATTGGCTGCTGAACGAGGTGGGTTTATATGACCGCAGAGAGCACAAGCTGTCGCAGCTTTCGGGCGGACAGCAACAACGCGTGGCCATCGCGGTGGCGTTGGCGAACAAGCCTGTGCTGCTGCTAGGCGATGAGCCGACCGGCGAGGTGGATTCGGTGACAGCGCAGTCGATTATGGATACCTTCCGCAAGCTGCGCGAGGACATGGATTTGACGGTGATCATCGTGACCCACGATCCGCGCATTGCGGAACAGGTGGACCGGGTCGTTGCGATTCGGGATGGAAAGATCAGCACAGAAACAATCCGACAGGTGAGTCAATTGGAGCAAGTCATGGCTCAGTCTGCCGGGGAGGAATCTGGGCAAGCGTCCGGCGAAATCCTGGCAGAAAAGCTCAAGGAGGAAGTGAGCTTCCAGGAATTCGTGGTATTGGATTCGGCAGGCCGGTTGCAGATTCCGAAGGAGCTGCGCGAGCAGTTGGGTATTGGAAAACGGGCGCAGCTCGAGTTGGGAGAGAATTCGATCATCATCCGCCCGGTGGAAGGGCAGGGTGACGACAAACCGAAGCATCTCTCGATCGAGGAACAGATCAGCCTGTTGTTTGCCCAGGAAACCGGTCCGCAGGATAAAGCCGGCAGCGTGAAACGGTTGAAGAGAAGGTAGAAAGGAACCGGACATGGACGACCAGAATCTTCCAGAACAAACACCCCCTCGACAACCGGCGCAAGGAGAGGCCTCGGTGAGTGTTGCGCAAGCCGATGGAAGCGCGGTTCGCGTGGAGAATGTTTCGAGAATTTACCAGGTTGGATCGAACGAAGTGGCTGCTTTGAGCGACTTGTCCATTGAGATCCCGCGGGGTGTGTTGGCGGCGCTGAAAGGCCGCTCGGGATCGGGAAAGACCACTTTGTTGAATGCCATCGGTGGACTGGATAAGCCGACCCGTGGTGAGGTGTATTTGTTTGGCCAAGCGCTCTCCAAAATGACGCAGGACGAACTGACCGACCTACGGCGGCATCAACTTGGGTTTGTGTTCCAGTCTTTTGCCATCATGCCCACCTTTTCGGCGGTGGAGAACGTGGAATTAATGCTGCGAATTGCGGGCATTACCGCGGACCGGCGCAAGTTGGCTTTGCGCGCCCTGGAGATCGTGGGATTGGGACCTTGGGCGGATCATCGTCCGTGGGAACTTTCGGGTGGGCAACAGCAGCGGGTGGCGATTGCGCGCGCGCTTTCGACGCACCCCGATTTGATTTTGGCAGACGAGCCCACCGGAGAATTGGACAGCGGCACGGGGCGGCAGATCATGGCCTTGTTCCGCTATATCGTTGAGAAAGAAGGCATCACCATTGTCATGGCGACTCACGACCCGATGGTGGAAGAGTACGCGCACCTGGTGGTCGACCTGGCGGATGGTCGAGTGAAAGAAATCCGGCATCCTCAACATTCATAATCTGAGATTAGAGGTTGAACCCGATGAAAATTGCGAGGTTGTTGTGCGTTGGACTGGCGTTGATTATGCTCACGGGCTGCGCGGCTGAGGTTCCTCCCTCGGCGCCCACGGAGCCAACCGCTATGCCTACTCCGGAATCGGAAGAAACCCAAACGCCCCTGGCCACGCCCACCCGGCGAGTTTATCCGACCTTTACGCCTCGACCTACGGCTGTTCCCCGTCCGCTGTCTGAGAAAGATTTGCGCACATTCGCGCAAAACGAGCGCATTGGGCGGGCTGTGAATCTGGGCAATGCGTTGGAAGCGCCCAAAGAGGGCGATTGGGGGGTGGTGCTGGAAGAACGCTACTTTGATCTGATTCAAGAGGCAGGGTTCACCGCGGTGCGGGTTCCGATTCGCTGGTCTACACACGCGATGGCGGAAGCGCCGTATACCATCGATGAGGCCTTTTTCGAGCGGGTCGATTGGGTGATTGAGAATGCGACTCAACGTAACCTGGTGGTGATTTTGAATATGCACCACTACGAAGAGATTTTTAAAGAGCCGGAAAAGCACAAAGAACGATATTTGGCGCTGTGGAAGCAGATCGCTGAACGGTACGCGGATGCGCACGATGGAGTGTACTTCGAGCCGCTGAACGAGCCGAACAGCCAGTTGAATTATTACTGGAACACCTATGCTGAGGAGGTTCTGGCGGTGATTCGCGAGAGCAATCCGCAGCGCACCGTGGTGTTGGGGCCAACGGATTGGAATAGCTTGTTCACGCTCGAGTCGCTGCGATTGCCGGAGGATGACCGGAATATCATTGTTACTTTCCACTATTACCTGCCGTTCGAGTTCACCCATCAAGGCGCGGAATGGGCGGCTGGCTCGGATGCGTGGCTGGGCAAGACCTGGCCGGTGTCGGAACAATCGCGGTCCATGATCCAGGCCAACTTCCGAGCGGTGAGCGAGTGGGGAAAGAAGAATGGACGCCCCATATTCCTGGGCGAGTTTGGCGCATACCAGAAGGCAGATATGGAATCGCGGGCTTTGTGGACGGAGCACGTGGCCCGGACCGCCGAAGCGTTCGACTTCAGTTGGGCTTACTGGGAGTTCTGTTCGGGATTTGGTGTCTACAATCTGGGACAAGACGATTGGAATGATGACCTGCTCACCGCGCTGCTGCCATAGCGCCTGGGGCGCAGGATAGGCTGCCAGGGTAGGTCTCGTCGGGTTAACCCCGCCGGGTTGGCTTGGGTTTATACCTGGGCTGGTCTATAATCAAGATAGCGCGTGATTCTTTCCAAGGAGAAATGCATGGCTACAGTAACGATCCGGGATGTTCAGACTTTTCTGGTACAGACTGCCGGAGCGGGATCGCGGTTTGTGGTGGTGAAGGTGCTCACCTCGGAGCCGGGGCTTTATGGGTTGGGCTGTGCGACTTTCACGCAGCGTTACGCGGCGGTGGCGGGGGCCTTGAAGCACCACGTGATTCCGTTTGTGCTGGGGAAAGATGTGCTGCGCAGTGAAGAATTGTTCCAGATGAACCTGGTTCAGGGCTACTGGCGCAACGGGCCCGTGCTGAACAATGCGATCTCGGGGATCGACCAGGCCTTGTGGGATATCAAAGGTAAGCTGGCGAATATGCCGGTGTACGACCTGCTGGGCGGGAAGTGCCGCGAGGGGGCTGCCGTTTATACTCACGCGGATGGGCGGGATCCCCAGGAAGTCCTTGAGAATGTGCAAAAGTTCCGCGAGCAAGGTTGCCGCTACGTGCGGATTCAAATGGGCGGGTATGGGGGGAAGCAAGCCGCGCTGGTGAAACCCGAAGGCGCGGCTGACGGGGCTTACTTTGATCCGCGCGCTTATACACGCAATATGTTGAAAATGATGGAATACGTTCGCGGTCACGTGGGCGACGAGGTGGAACTGCTCCACGATGTTCATGAGCGGCTTTCGCCCATTGACACGGTGAAGTTTGCCAAAGACGTGGAACGCTTCAACCTGTTCTTTCTGGAAGATTCGCTGGCTCCGGAGGATATCGAGTATTTTCGCATGATTCGCCAGCAGTGCGCCACGCCGATTGCGATGGGGGAGCTGCTCAATAATCCACGGGAGTGGCGACTGATGATCGAAGAACGGTTGGTGGATTTCTTGCGCATGCACGTCAGCCAGATGGGCGGGATTACCGCCGCGAGGAACGCGGCGCTGCATGCCCAGGTATATGGTATTCGCACGGCCTGGCACGGCCCGGGTGACACATCGCCGGTGGGGCATGCGGCCAATTTGCACCTGGACCTGTGGGCGCCGAACTTTGGCATCCAGGAATGGTGCCGGTTCGACAGCCTGGTGTATGACATGTTCCCCGGTTTACCGGAGGTGCGCAACGGGTACATGTACCCCAGTGGAAAGCCCGGCCTGGGAATAGATTTCGATGAAGCATTAGCCGCCAAGTACCCGGTTCGCGACGAGGTGGATTGGTGGACACAGACTCGATTGCCTGATGGGAGCCCGACAAGACCATGACACGCTTTGCTTATGTAGGCACGTATACATCGACCGATAAAAGCCAACCGCATCGGAAAGAAGGGATCTATGTATTCCATGTGAACCCGGCGGATGGCAAGTTGACCCTCTCTTCGACGGCGGAGAGCGGCCCAAATCCCTCCTTCCTGACCATTCACCCCAGTCGGAAGTTCCTCTACGCAGTGAATGAATTGGTGGAGGGGCAGGTGAGTTCGTTTGCGATCGATCAGGTGCATGGGACTTTGACCCGCTTGAACGCTCAATCGACAGAGGGAATGCACCCCTGCTACGTGAGCGTTGATCCCAAGGGAAAATGGGTGTTGATCTCGAACTATTCCAGCGGGAGCGTGGCAGTGTACCCGGTGGAAATGGACGGACGATTGGGCCCTAAGAGTGACTTCGTGCAACATGAGGGCGCGTTGGGGCCGCAGAAGGATCGCCAGGAGCGCGCCCACGCCCATTCGATCGATTTTGATCCCAGCGGGCAGTATGTGCTGGCGGCGGATTTGGGCCTGGATAAGGTCTTTGTCTATCGCTTGAATGGGCAAACTGGCAAGTTGACCGCGCACGGGGCCGGCATTCCGTGCGCGCCGGGGGCGGGGCCGCGGCATTTTACCTTCCATCCGAACGGACGCTTCCTGTATGTGGCCAACGAATTGAATGCAACTGTAGCGGTATATGAATGGGATGCGCGGACGGGGACTGCCGATCCGGTGCAGACGATTGGCACGTTGCCGGAAAGCTTTGACTCTTATAACCTGGTGGCGGATATTCACTTCGACGGATCGGGGCGGTATTTGTTGGTTTCAAACCGGGGGCACCAGAGCCTGGTGATTTATGAAGCGGAACCGGACAGCGGTTCGTTGGTGCGGTTGGGCTACTCGCCCTGCGGCGGCGATTGGCCGCGCAACTTTGGTTTCGACCCGTCCGGGGCCAATTTGTATGTGTTGAATCAGAACTCGGGGGACCTGGCTGCTTTCCGGTTTGACCGGGAGAGCGGACAGGCGCACACAGGGGCGGTGTATCCAATACCTTCGCCGATGTGCATCAAATTCCTGGATTTGTGAGGGAGAGACATGCTGGACAGAGAATTATTGCAGACATATTTCGACCAGGCTGAACGAGAAGTAAAAGAAAACATCTTGCGCTTTTGGATGACCAAGGTCATGGATCGGGAGAACGGGGGGTTCTTCGGCGAACTGACCTTCGATGGGGTGGTTCATCCGCAGGCTAAGAAGGGCGGCATTTTAACCAGCCGAATCGTGTGGACGTTCTCGCACGCTTACCTCCAGTTTGGTGATGCGCAATACCTGGATGCGGCTACGCACGCCTTCCGCTTTCTGGCCGATCATTTGTGGGATCGGGAATATGGGGGCATCTATTTCAGCGTCGATTATCTGGGGCGTCCGCAAGACTCAATGAAGCACGTGTACGCGAATGCTTTCGCGATGTACGGGCTGGCAGAATATTACCGGGCGGCTCAAGACCCGCGGGCGCTGGAAATGGCGACCCAGATTTTCCGCCTGTTTGAAGAAAAATGCCGGGACGCCCAATGGGGAGGGTATTTGGAGGCCTTCAGCCGGGAATGGGGACTGATCAACGATGCCAGGCTTTCGGAGAAAGAGGCCTTGAACATTCCCAAATCGATGAACACGCATCTGCATGTAATGGAAGCGTTCACCTGCCTGCTGCGGGTGTGGGATGATCCGCTGCTGAAACAAAGAGCCAAAGAAATGATCGAGATTTTCCTGGAGAAAATCATCGATCCAAAGAATGCGCATTTCCTGTTGTTCTTTGAGGATGATTGGACGCCGACGGCAAACGAGCTTTCTTACGGACATGATATTGAAGGAAGTTGGCTGTTGACCGAGGCGGCGGATGTGCTGGGCGACCCAACGTTGATCACCAGGGTGCGCCCGGTGGCCGTCCGCATGGCAGAGGCGGTATACGCGGAAGCCCTGGATCCTGATGGCGCCATCCTTTACGAAGCGACATCAGAACGGGTGACGCATGATTTCAAGGAATGGTGGGCCCAGGCTGAAGCGGTGGTGGGCTTTTTGAACGCCTATCAACTGACCGGTGACCCGAAATTCTGGCGGGCCAGCCTGAACGCCTGGGAATGGATTCAGCTATACCTGGTCAACCGGGAGCAAGGAGAGTGGTACGCGAGACGCACACGTGACTTGCAAGTGGTGGAACTGAACCTGGCTGATTTTTGGAAGTGTCCTTACCACAACAGCCGCTGTTGCTTTGAGGTGATGGAGCGAGTCGAGAAGTTGGAGGTTGCGGCTTGAAAGCAATCCTGGTGATGTTCGACTCGCTGAATCGGCGCTTCTTGCCGCCTTATGGAGCGGAGGGCGTGTACGCGCCGAACTTTCAAAGGCTGGCTGAGCGCAGTGTGACCTTTGACAATTGCTATGTGGGTAGTATGCCCTGTATGCCGGCGAGGCGCGAACTTCATACCGGGCGTTACAATTTCTTGCACCGGAGTTGGGGGCCGTTGGAGCCTTTTGACGTTTCGATGGTTGATTTGCTGCGTCAAAACTGTGTTTATACTCACCTGGTGAGCGATCACTTTCATTATTGGGAAGACGGAGGCGCGACATATCATACTAAGTACAGTACGTGGGAGCAGGCGCGTGGGCAGGAGGGGGATCTGTGGAAGGGTGAGGTGCGCGACCCGGTGATTCCCCCGACGCTGCCCACCCGGCGCAGCGGCGCGCGAAACTGGCGACAGGATTGGGTGAATCGAAAGTACATTGGCGAGGAAGCGCTTCATCCTCAGCATTTAACCTTCCAGAATGGTCTGGAATTCTTGCGTACGAATGCGAAGGAAGACCGTTGGTTCTTGCAAATTGAAGCTTTTGACCCGCACGAGCCTTTCTTTAGCCCGCAGAAGTACAAGGACCTGTATCCGCACGAATACGATGGGCCGCATTTCGACTGGCCCGATTATGACCGGGTGCGCCAATCGCCGCTGGAGGTGCAGCACATGCGCTTCGAATACGCGGCGTTGGTGAGTATGTGTGATGCGCATTTGGGCAAGGTGCTGGACTTGATGGACGAAAAAGGTTTGTGGGATGATACCCTGCTGATTGTGTGCACCGACCACGGCTTTCTATTGGGTGAGCATGATTGGTGGGCCAAGAATATCCAGCCAATGTACGATGAGGTGGCGCACACGCCTCTGTTTATTTGGGACCCGCGCAGCCAGCGGAAGGGCGCGCGTTGTGGCAGCCTGACCCAGATGATCGATTTGCCAGCGACGCTGCTTGATTATTTTGGGGTGGAACAACCTGCTGAAATGCAGGGAATACCCCTGCGCGAGTCACTGGCGAGCGGAACGAAGACACGGGATGCGGTTTTGTTTGGGATGCATGGCGGACATATCAATGTGACCGATGGGCGGTATGTATACATGCGCGCGCCGGTGATGCCAGAGAACACACCATTGTATGAGTATACGTTAATGCCCGCGCATATGAACCAGTTGTTTAGCATTGACGAAATGAAGGGCGCGGAGATGGTGGGACCGCTGCCTTTCACGCGAGGCTGCCCGGTGATGCGCATTCCGGCGAGGGGGTCCAGTGGACCGCATGGTTTTGGAACCCTGTTGTTCGACCTGGCCCAAGATCCGAAGCAAGAGTCGCCGTTGAACGATCCAGCGGTCGAGGCCCGTATGATCGATCTCATGATCGGGCTCATGCGCGAGAATGACGCCCCGGGAGAACAATATGTGCGCGTTGGGTTGTCTGCGCCGGAATAAGGAGGCGAAATGAGCTTGCCTGCTGGAAAACCAACCCTGGTGGAACCGGGTTGCGCCGTGGAAGTGGAGTTTGTGTATGAAGGGGGCGAGCGGGAAACGCAGGTGCTGAGCCTGGTGGCGGATGATGAAGCCGATTTCTTGCAGGGACTGCTGGGCGTGGGCACACCGTTGGCAAAAGCGCTAATGGGGTATCCAGAAGGGGAGCGGGTGTTCTACCGGCAGGCTGACCTGCTGGAGGTACATATTTTGCGGATTACGCCGGGAGGCGCGAAGCGCGGCGAGGGCGTGGCAGAGCGGCGAGAAGAGACGCTGCGCAAGGCCCAGCGCCAGACGGAGTTGGGAAACGCGATTGCCTTCGCGGCCTCATTCAACGGCAAGTGGGGCGATTACGATCCCTCCAAGCTGACGGAGGAGTGGGAAGAAGGCCAAGAGAAGAAGGACAAGTAGCGGCGGCAGGATTACCGCGCGTGAGCATTGTAGATTGCCAGTAAATCCTGGAGAATGGCATACCCTGTGGCCAGGCGGCCAGCGCCGGGGCCGATGAGGGTCACCTCGTCGAGGAGTTGGGTGGTATAGGTAATGGCATTGGTGGCGCCGGAGACGCGAGCCAGAGGGTGGGTTAGCGGAAGTTTCTGAGGGCGAACCGAAGCTGAAATCTGCCCGTTGTTCCTCTCCAAAGCGCCGATCAGTTTCCAGACTTGCCCAGAAGCCGCGGCGGATTGAACATCGGTGGGGGTGAGCGCGCTGATACCAGTGCGGTCGACCTGATCGAGGGAAAGCGGCGCGCCAAAGATCAAGCGAGCCAAGATAGTCACCTTGGCGGCGGCGTCGAAGCCTTCCACGTCGCCGGTGGGGTCGGCTTCGGCATAACCCAGGGCTTGGGCTTCTCCTAAAGCTTCGGCATAGGCGGCGCCAGCTTCCATTTTCGTCAGGATGTAGTTGGTGGTGCCGTTGAGAATGCCTTGGACCCGTTGGATACCAGCGCCGGCGAGAATTTCTCGCCCAAGACGGATGGCGGGCGTGCCGCTCATTACCGTTCCTTCGACACCAATCTGGACACCATGCCGCGCAGCCAGGGTGGTCAGGTGGTCAAAATGTAGGGCGATGGGGCCTTTGTTGGAAGTCACCACGTGTTTTCCGGCACGGATCGCTTCGCTGAGGTAGGTGGTGGCGGGTTCGCCGGTTTGTAGATTGGTGAAGCTGAGCTCGACGACCGCATCGCAAGGGGCAGCGTGAAGCATGTCCAAAACGTCCCAGGCGGGTTTGAAGTTAGGTAAGCCGGCGAGGGCCCCGGTTTTTTCGACGGTATCTAGCAGGGCGGCAGGATCAAGACCGTTGGGGTCCATCGCGCCGCCCTTGAGCGCGTCGGTGATGGCGGTTATGGTGAAACGCCGGCCAAAATCACGTTCATAGCGGGAGCCGTGATCGCGCAAAATGGAAGCCAGACCTTGACCGACGTTCCCAAAACCAATGAGTGCGAGGCGAATATGCTGCATGATGCCCTCCAGATAAATATGGGTTCTCTCCGGGGGAGAACTTAAGTACGGCCCATTGTAAACCGGAGTTGGGCTAAAATAAAGGGGACTTTTCCGGCTCATTGGGAACTACCACGGCAACTCCTAGAGAGCCACTTTTCCCACCCTCTGAGCAGTTAGTTACCAATTTATAATAGAACCTGGAGGCGTACAATGAAAAAAGTGTTGATTTTAATGGGTGGAACATGGCATGATTTTGAAGGTTTCACGCGGACCTTCACACCGATATTCCAGGCGGCGGGGTACATGGTGGAAGCAACCTATGACATGGATCGCCTGTTGACGTTGAAGCAAGATGGCGTGGATTGCGTCTTGAGCAATACCTGTTTTACGAAGCACCGCGAGGGGTACCATGATACGGGGCCTGAGGGTTTGACGGACGCCCAGGTGGATGGATTGAGCCAATGGGTGCAGGCGGGGGGCGCTTTGCTGGCCGTGCACGCCGCGACAGTAGCGGGGGATTCGAAATCGGAATACAAACGCTTGCTGGGGGGAGAATTCATCGAACACCCTCCGGCTTATGCTTTTCAGGTGTTCCCTATGTACAACGAGCATCCCATCACGGCGGGCATCCCCGCGTTTTGCGTCTACGACGAGTTCTACATGGAGAAGTTGACCACGCCGGTGGATATTCATATGGCAGCGTTTGACCGCGGGGTGGCCTATCCAATGGTGTGGAGCAAGCATGAGGGCCGGGGGCGGGTGGCGCATGTGGCGATGGGACACTCGCTGGAGGTGTGGGCATTGGCTCCGTACCAGCGGTTGGTGACCCAGGCCTTGCATTGGGTGTGTGGGTCATAAAAAGAGACACTGGCTGGTGAGAAACACCAGCCAGTGTCTTTTAATGGCTACAGGATTCAGGATCGTTTGGATAGCACCTGTTGTTCGTAGGCGCGGATTTCGTCGAGGTATTGCGCGCCGATGGGGGCGTTCAGAGTGAGGCAGTAATAATCCCAGATGGCATTGAAGGGCAGGGCCTTTAACTCTTCGAGCAGGGTCAGGCGGCCAGTGAAGTCCCCGTTGATTTCCATCTGGCGCAAGGTGTCGATGGGCTCGAGGAGTGCGGCGAGGAGAGCCCGCAGCGTGTTGCGTGAACCAATGGTCCAGGCGGCGATGCGGTTGATGCTGGCATCGAAGTAGTCCAGGCCAATGTGGGTGCGGGCCAGGAAGCCTCCCCGCACCAGTTCCTGGGCGATTGCCTGTAAATCGTCTGTGTAGGTGACGACATGATCGGAGTCCCAGCGGACGCCGCGACTGACGTGGAGGAGCAGTTCGGGAACGAAGAGCATGACGGCTGAGATCTTGTCGGCAATGCCTTCGGTCGGGTGGAAATGACCGGCGTCCAGGCACAGCAGTGTGTGGCGGGTGGTGGCGTAACCCATGTAGAACTCATGCGAGCCGACCACATAAGATTCGGATCCAATGCCGAACAGCTTGGGTTCGACGGCATCCAAATGGAAGCGGGGGGCGATCTTTTCAGCAAAAATTTGGTCGAGCGATTCTTCCAGATATTTGCGTGGGGTAAGACGGTCCGCGGGAATGTCTTTGTAACCGTCTGGGATCCAGATGTTGGTGACGCAGGGGGTCCCAAGGGCTCGCCCGAAAGATTCGCCGACTTTTCGACAGGCGATGCAGTGGTCGACCCAGAAGCGGCGAATGGCTGGGTCGTGGCTGGCGAGGGTTAGGCCAGACTCTGCTTTGGGGTGGGAGAAGAGGGTGGGGTTGAAATCGAGGCCGTGGTGGTTGCCTTTGGCCCAATCGACCCAGGCGGAGAAGTGCTCGGGGCGAAGTTGGTCGCGATCTACTCGGACGGAGCCCGTTTCGGCGTAGATGGCATGCAGGTTCAGGCGATGCGTGCCAGGAATGAGGCGGTAGGCCAGGTCCAGGTCGCCGCGCAGTTCATCCGCGTTGCGGGCTTTGCCGGGATAGTTCCCCGTGGCGGCCAGGCCACCGCCTAATGAGCCGCCAGGATTCTCAAACCCGCCTACATCGTCGCCTTGCCAGCAGTGCAGACTGAGAGAGACTGCTTGCAATTGCTGTAACGCGTGGGAGACATCCACGCCGAGGAGGGCATAGCGATCGGCAGCCAGGGCGTAGGCTTGTTCGATTTGGGCGGGGGTGGGATGATTCATGAATTCGGCCTTTCAGCAGGATTTGGTTTTGGGTTATTGTACGTGGATTTTGAGAAATCGGCAACGATGGAGTAGAATTACTCATCATCTCGTATTACAAAGAGGTCATAATGAAAGCAGTGCGATTGGTCAAGGTAGGCAGCCCTTTGGAACTGCAAGAGATTCCCGTTCCACAGTATGGTGAGCGGGACGTATTGGTGCGTGTCAAAGCCGCCGGAATGTGTCATTCCGATGCGCATTACCGGGCGGGGAAGTCACCCGTGTATCCGCTGCCGATGACGCTGGGGCACGAGGTGGCTGGCGTGGTGGAAGCCGTAGGTTCGCAGGTAACGCGGGTAAAGGTGGGCGACCGGGTGTGCTTACACTACATGGTGACGTGTGGTAACTGCTATTACTGCTCCACGGGTAACGAGCAATTCTGTGAAAAAGGTTTAATGTTGGGGCACTATACTGCTGGCGGTTACGCGGAATTCATTGCTGTGCCGGAGCGCAACGCGGTGAAGCTGCCTGAGGAGATTCCTTTTGAGCAGGGCGCGACTTTAATGTGCGCGTCGGCAACCTCGCTGCACGCATTGCGGAAATCGCGTTTGAAAGGTGGCGAGACGCTGGCCGTATTTGGGGCAGGCGGACTGGGTATGTCAGCCATACAGTTGGGGCGGGCGCTCGGGGCGGTTGATGTGTACGCGGTAGACATCAACCCCGGCAAGCTGGCATTGGCGGAAGCGCTGGGAGCTGTGCCGGTCAACGCGAGTGATTGTGATCCGGTGGAGGCCATTCGCGAACTGACGGGTGGCAAGGGCGTCGATGTGGCCCTGGAAGTAATCGGCTTGCCGGTGACGATGGGCCAGGCTCTGCGCTCACTCAACGTCTTTGGGCGAGCGGTCATTGTGGGCATCAGTGAGCGACCTTTGGAGGTAGATACCTACCATCACCTGTTGGGTCCCGAGACGGAAATGATTGGTTCTAATGACCACCTGTTGCAAGAGCTGCCGCAACTGGTCGAATTTGCGCGGCGCGGCGTGTTGGACCTTTCCAAGGTTGTGACACGCACAGTTCCGCTGGAAGCCGGCGCGATTAATGCCGTGTTGGATGGGTTGGAACGCTTCTCCGATGATGTGCGGGCGGTGATTGTGCCTTGAGGCATTATGCGGAACGCGGCGCCTTGGACCCAGGCTCAACTGCTTTTGCAGCGTTTGGAACGCATCTCGGCGGATTCGCGGTGGGCGCACCTGGCCAGCGGATACCGTGGGGCGATCCTCAAGCTGTTGGATGAAGCTGATGTAGGCCAGTTGATGGATGATATCGCTACCAGGCAGTTGGAACAGCTTATGGACGGCGGTGGGGCGATCCTGATCAGGGCGGCTTACGAGAGAATTGCCCGGCGGAAAATTTAGGTTGCGCGGGAGAGCCAGACTTGGGCTGCTCCCCGCAGGCCGGCCAACGCATCCGATTCGAGGACGAGGATACGCGTTTTCTCTTTGGGCACATAAGCGCAGGTGTTTTGTACCGTGGCGAGAATGGTGGGCAGAAACAGACCGGCGGAACGCATTATGCCGCCCGAGAGGGCCAGGATTTGGGGAGCATAAAGGGTGATGAGGTTGGCGATGCCAAGCCCCAGGTAATGGGCTGTGCGGTGGACGGCAGCCTGGGCGGCCGAGTCACCGGCGAGGGCTGCCTCGCAAAGCTGGCCGCCTGTTCGGCGAGGCTGGTTGGGTGATTGCCCGGCTGCCCATTCTTCCATAGCCGGGCCGCTGGCCAGCACCTCCCAGCAGCCATGCGCTCCGCAGGAACAGAGCGGTCCGGAGGGGTCGATGATATGGTGGCCAATTTCGGGGTGGGCGCCATCCACGCCGCGGTAGACACGAGCGTTCGCAATCAGACTGACGCCGATGCCAGTGCCAACGGTAACGACCATGAATGGGTTTGCGCCTTGACCAGCACCCCAGCGCCACTCTCCCAGCGCGTAGGCGTCTGCGTCATTTTCCAGGGCAGCAGAAACCCCGCAGGCGCGGCCCACCTCTCCAGCGATGTCAAAACCTTGCCAGCCGGTGAGAAATTCTACTGCGCCAAACCGCCCGCTGAACGGGTCGACCGGACCGGTGGCTCCAATGCCGACGCCAACCAGGGAGGAGGTTTGTCCGCCGTTGAGTTCCGCCAGGGCTTGGGCAATCCGGTGGGTGGCGATGTGGGGGCCTTCCTGAGCGTTGGTGGAGAAGGAGAGGTGCTTGAGTACCTCTCCTTGAGCGGTGACGATGCCGACAGCGATCTTGGTGCCACCGATGTCTACTGCGCCGATCAGTGAATTCATAGCAATCCTTGTCATGACACGTTTCGATGAGTGAATTTTACGCGAAAACGGGCCTTCTGGACAACTGCGTGGCCCGATTTTTTCTGATTCGCCAGTTAATTTGGACACGTCAAATTCATGGGAACGATCACATGGCGGGAAGTGGAAAATCCGCTATAATACAGCATTAGTACCTATCTTAAAATTCGCAATCTCCCCCAATAATCTTAAGACAGGTTCTTGGTATCCCATTTCGTAGCAGGCGAAAATATCCTTGTTAAAACATCCCTTGTTTCGATTATTGTTTGGGCTGAGAGGGAATCCACGAAGCTGCGTTTATACCGAGCCGCTGTGGGGAATTCCATATAACCTGTATGCGCCGTATGTGTCGGTGTATATGCTGGCGTTTGGGTTGAAAGACCAACAAATTGGTTTACTGGTGAGTATTGGATTGGTAATGCAGATCATTACCACGCCGTTGAGTGGAGCGATTACCGACAAGCTGGGGCGGCGGGCGACGACCTTTTTCTTCGATCTTGTCGCCTGGACCATCCCGACCTTGATTTGGGCGGTGGCGCAGGACTTCAACTACTTCCTGGCAGCGGCGATCATCAACGGAACCTGGCGCATAACGCACACCTCATGGTCCTGTTTACTCGTGGAGGATGCTGACCCGGATCAGTTGGTGGATATTTACACCTGGATCTACATCGCCGGCCTCCTATCGGCCTTTTTCGCGCCGCTGGCGGGTTTGTTGATCAATCGTTACTCGCTGATTCCAACCGTGCGTGGACTGTACATTTTCGCGGCAATTTCCATGACCGTTAAATTCGTGGTGCTGTACTTTTACTCGACTGAAACCAAGCAGGGTAAGGTGCGCATGGAAGAGACCAGGCACCAAAGCATCTTTAGTTTGCTGGGTGAGTATCGGGGTGTGTTCAAGCAGATTCTACGCACACCGGCCACGCTGTATACCTTAGGATTGATGCTGGTGATCAGCATTACAGGCACGGTGAATGGATCGTTCTGGTCGGTGTTGGTGACCGAGAAGTTGAAAATTCCTGCTGAGCACATCGCGCTGTATCCGTTTGCGCGATCGATCTTTATGATGGTGTTCTTCTTCCTGGCTATGCCACGGGTGAAGGAATTGAAGTTCCGCAACCCCATGCTGGTTGCGTTGGGCGGGTATATTTTGGGACAGTCGTTGTTGATCCTGGCCCCAGAAAAAGGGTATGCAGTGATCCTTGCGCAGACCTTGCTGGAAGCGTGTAGTTATGCGGTATTGGGAACATTGGTTGACCGCATGGTGGTGGTGACTGTGGATGCGCAAGAACGAGCGCGGATTACTTCGATACTGCTATTGTTGGTGGTCATTTGCACCACACCGTTCGGTTGGATCGCCGGAGAGCTTTCTGGCATGAACCGGAACTTCCCCTTCTTGTTGAATATCGCCTTGTTCACGATGGCTGGCTGGCTGGTGTGGCAGGCCGCGCGGTGGGCTGAAAAGAACGAAAAACCGGTGTTAGCGGAAGGATAATGGCATGGTTGGGGTTCCAAGCCTGGTTGGATTGGGGATGAGCACGATCGATCTATTGGTTTCGAGCGAAGCGCTCCCAAGCTGGGAAGGCTGCGCGCCCCTGGATGATTTGAGCCTGGACGGCGGTGGGATGGCGGCAAACACACTGGTGGCGTTTTCGCGCCTGGGTGGAAAGGCTAGCCTCATTGGAACCTATGGCGCAGGCGCATTGGGAGCTTTAAAGACCCATCTGTTGGCAAGCGCCGGGGTAGAGATCCGGTCGATGGTGAATTTGGAAGAAGACGAGCCCGCGGTGACTTTGGTTTTTGTGCAGACATCCAGTGGTGAGCGCACGTTTGCCTCGACAGGGCGAATGCGGAGGCGACAACTGACGGCGAGTGAACTGGACCGCGATGCGATCCTCGGGGCGGACGGACTGTTTCTGGATGGATTCCACCCACAGGCAGCCCTGGCAGCGGCTGGATGGATGCGGGCGGCGGGAAAGTTGGTGTTTGTGGATGGCGGGCGGGCTGAAAACGCGCAAGACCCGGTGGTTCGCGCGCTGGCAGATCAGTCAACCATCTTCTTTGGCGGAGCAGGGTTTTGCGCTGCTTATAACGGGGTAATGGATATCCGCGAAGCAGGCCGAAGGATGCTGACGCGAGGGCCCGCCGTGTATGTCGAGACGTTGGGTGAGAATGGCTGCTGGATTTTCTCTGATCGTGGGGAGATGTATCTTCCCGCGTTTCCGGTGAGGGCGATCGATACCACTGGCGCCGGCGATGTGTTCCACGGGGCATTCTTGCTGGCCTGGATGGCGGGCGAGCCCTTGGCGGAAGCGGGGCGGTTTGCTTCGGCGGCGGCGGCGCTCAAGTGCGAGCGCAGGGGGGCGCAGGCGGCCTGTCCAAACGTTGGTCAGGTGAGGCGTTTTTTGGCAGAACAATAAGGAGCTACGATGGTTATGAAGCTGACGGCTGAAGCGGTGCTGCGTGAGATCGGTGAACTGGATCATCTGGCGGCGGTTGCACCTTTTTGGGATGAGTCCCAGGCGGAATATCCAGAAGGGGGGCCGGCATTCTTACAGCCGGAAGCGATCCGGGAGAACCGATTGTGGTGCGGGTTTGATGATGGAGTTGAGATAGACCTGCTTCGTGTAGCTAAAATTATCGTCGAGCATCCCGCTTTAGCCCGGTTGGCCTGGCACTGCTCGTGGCGTCTGTATGATGGACAGGAAGAAGCCCAGTTTTATGATTGGCCCACCCTGGAGAAGGCGCTTGGCAACGATTGCGGTATCTTTTATCTACTGGTTGGGATTGCCGAAGTGCCCAAGATGCGCGCGCTTCACACGGCCTGGGGGATTCCCGAAGCGGTGACTCGAGAGACATGCCAGGAACCCAATGCTTTTTGCTACAACCACACCCAAATGTTTGCTGGCCGATTGGGGATTGCTCGATCGACACTGTTCTGGCTACGCCATTACACCCGCGAGCCCTACTTTCGCCTGGGGCGGTTGGAGTTTTGGTTGAAGCGGTTTGGGGAAGACCTTCGTGTTTTCCGGCGTAAAGAAAGTGGTGAGGTGGTGGCGTTGGCGGCGGGCGGAGAGCGGTTCAACGAGGAAGGCTTCATGCCCGTGGAAAGCGTTCCGGCGCAGGATGGGGACTGGGTGTCGGTCTTTGAGGAGGGCGAAGGAACGGTGGTGGGTCATCCCATTTTGCCGACCGGGCGAGGGGTGAAACAGACCGTTCGTCTGAATCTGGCGGAGTGGGAGCCAGTCTTGGGGCCGGGAAGTTGGGTGTTGGATATGCACATCCCCGCGGGAGGAAAGATGACACCCGAAGCCTGCCGGGAGTCGATGATGCGCGCCCGGTCGTTCTTCTCGCAGTACTTCCCCGACCAACCTCCCCATGCGTTTGTGTGCTGGTCGTGGATATATAGCCCGGTATTGGATCAAATATTGCCGGATGAGAGCAATCTGGTGAAGAATATGCACGAGGCTTACTTGTTCCCATACCCGGCAGACTCGGAAGACGGCCTGGGTTTTGTGTTCTACCAGGATAAAATTGACCTGACAATCGCGCCGCGGAACACTTCGGTGCAGCGGGCTTTCCTTGAATACCTGCTGGCGGGTAAGACCTGGCGAGCCGGAGCGATGTTCTTCTTGTTGGATGATTTAGATGATTATGGGACGAAAGTTTATCGAAACAAACGCTTCCCGAAAGTTGAATGAGGAGTGGTTGACCAAAGACAGGCTTAAGGAAAATTCGCGAGCCAAAGGAGATGTTTTGATGAAAAAGACTGTTCTGGATCGCAGCACCCCCGAACAAATGGGCATCGCATCCGCAGCCATTCTGGCATTTGTTGATAAGATTGAAGCGAACGTTAAAGAATTGCATAGTTTTATGCTCTTGCGGCACGGCAGGGTAGTTGCAGAGGGTTGGTGGGGACCCTATGAAGCGGACCTGCCGCATACTTTATTCTCATTGACCAAGAGCTTTACCTCCACAGCGGTTGGATTGGCGGTAGCCGAGGGAAGGTTGACGGTTCACGACAAGGTTATTTCATTTTTCCCCGAAGATCTGCCCGCGGTGGTCGATGAAAACCTGGCGAAGATGGAAGTTCACCACCTGTTGAGCATGGCGACAGGTCATCACGAAGACAGCACCGACCGCATGATCCGCAACTCGAAAGGGAATTGGGCGAGAGGATTCCTGGCGCTGCCGGTGGAGCATGAGCCGGGGACGCACTTTGTTTACAACAGTGGAGCCTCGTATATGTTGGGGGTGATCGTGCAGAAGGTGACGGGGATGGGTATGAAGGCTTACCTGAAGCCGCGCTTGTTCGAGCCCTTGGGAATCAAGACACCTCGTTGGGAACGCTGCCCGAAGGGAATTGAGATTGGCGGTTGGGGGCTGCACGTGCGCACCGAAGATATTGCTCGCTTTGGTCAAATGTACTTGCAGAAGGGCCGATGGAACGATCGACAGATTCTTCCGGAGAGTTGGGTGGTGGAGGCTTCGAAAAAGCAGGTTTCCAACGGCTCTGATCCGCTCAACGATTGGGCGCAGGGCTACGGATATCAGTTTTGGCGCTGCAAGCACAATAATTTCCGTGGCGATGGTGCTTTTGGACAGTTCTGCATTGTGATGCCCGAGCAGGATGCTGTTCTAGCTATCACCAGTGGAACAGGAGATATGCAGGGGGTGATGAACATCGCTTGGGAGCAACTGCTGCCGGCTTTCTGTGAGTCAGCGCTGCCCGAGGATCCGGGTGCTCAGCAGGCATTGATCCAGCGGTTGGCCGGGCTGCGGCTCGATCCACCGCAAGCGGCCCTCCAGGTTGGCAACGCGAAGAAGTTCTCGGGGAAGAAATATTTATTTGGCGAAAACCCGTTCAAGTTGAAGGCTTTCACTTTTGAATTTGGCGCGCAAGGTTGTGTGATGACCGTGGAGCAGGGCACGCGGGTGGAGGTGGTTGAATGTGGCTGGGGAGATTGGAAGAAGACGATTACGCGGCTGTTCAGTGACCGCCCCGAAAAACTGGCGGCAAGCTGCGCCTGGCGCTCGGAATCGACTTTGGAGGTGACGCTGCGGCATTACGAGACACCTTTCTACTACACCCTGGTGTGCGACTTCAGCGCAGAAGAGTTGTGCCTGCGGGGTTCGGTGAATGTGTCTTTTGGCCCCACACAGTTCCCGGAGTTGGTGGGTTATGCAGAACGTGATACCTCACGGTAGAGGTGGAAGAGGGAACTCCCCCAATCGGTGAGCGTACAAACAACAAAAGAGGCGATCATCCGTTAAAAGTACAGCGGCGCCCATTGCGCCGCTGTACGTATCAGGTTGAGTTGGATTCGCCCCTAAGGCGTGGCTGTGGGAGGAACGTTCTGGATGCGGGGCGCAAGCCAGAGGGCTCGATCGCCGGTAGCGGAGCCATTGGCCATGATAGTCAGGATGAACTTTACCGATTTGCCCGCCAGGCTGCTCAGATCTACGTCTACCTGGTGGAATGCGCCATCGTAGGTTTCGCTCCAGGTTTGCAGGGTGGTGATTGCGCCGTTGTCAATCTGGTAGTCGAGCTGGAATTTTACGTCGCAATCTTTGGCGTTGTATTCACAACCGATTACGGCCTTGAAGTGGTCACCGGCTTTGACGTTGAAGGCGGTATATTTGCCGCGAATGATGCCGTCGTTGATGCTTTGCGGGCCAACAACGATACCGGGTTCATCATCTTGCGTGCCGGATTCCAGGTATGGCTTGGCGACATAGAGCACGAAGCCTTTGGCGTCTTTATCGGGCGTGGTGCAGGAAATGACGCCCGCGCCAGTAGACCATTCCGCGGCGCAGTAATTGGCGGCGAAATCATATGAGCCGGTGTTGGGCGGGGACGAAATGACTTTGATATCGGCGTAGAAGGTCTCATTGTTCCCTCCCAGGCCAAAGGTTTGACCAGAAGCGTTGCGCAGCAGCCAGTTGCCGCGATAGTCTCCGGTGGTGTTGGGGGCAACCAGTTCGATCGAAATATCTACGGTCTGATTGGGGGCGACGGTGGTGGGCATGGCAACCGTGGCGGGAGAGCCCATCGCGTTACCACTGGTGAAAACCAGCGAATAGGAGGTGGTCCAGGTGCACGTGCCGGTGTTCTTCAGACGCCAAATTTTGGTGAATTTCGCTCCGGCGACAATGGTAGAGCCGTCGGGGATGGTCACGTCGGTGACAAAGCGGGCGGCGTCACAGGGCACAGGAATAGACGTGCTGGTGGGAGCCTGGGTAGCCGTCGGCGGGACAACGGTGGCGGTGGGATCCTGCGTAGGTTCAGGGGCGGCTGTCTGAGTGGGAAGAGGTGTTGGCGCAATC
>CAYOHX010000068.1:0-25264 GCA_964403875.1 uncultured Anaerolinea sp.
TTACCGAAGAGGATCTTTTTGTCTATCTGTCAAGCTTTCTTGAGAACGCCATAGATATTTTCGTCGGGTGGATTGATTGACGAACCTCCCCTCCCATGCTATCATCCTTATACAGGTGGACTTATCCTCTTCCTGCACGTTAACAATTTAGAAAGGGCGACCGCGCCGGATTCATTGGACCGGGCGGCGCCTTGGTGGAGGAACTTCGAATGAGTGCTGATTTTGTTGCGCGCCTGATTGGCATGATCGCATTCTCCGTCCTCGGCGTGTATTGGGGCACCTACCTTGGCCAATTGGCGGCCAAGACTCCCAGCCTGGTGGCCTTTACGGTCGAGCAATATGCGTTCACGATCGGCATGGTGGGTGCGCTGGCTGGCCTCATCTTAACCCCGCTTATCACCACCCGTCCTATAAAAGCACTTCGCGCGAAGATGGCGCGGGTGTCGGCGAAATCATTGTTTTCTTCTTTACTTGGTTTGACGGTGGGCATGGTGATTGCTGCGCTGCTGGCATTTCCGCTTTCGTTGTTGCCTACTCCGCTCGGACAAATACTTCCCTTCATTGGCGTAATTCTGATGGGCTATCTGGGGGTGGCTATCTTTGTCATGCGCCAGGAAGATTTATTTGCCATTTTCCAGAGTCTGGGGCGGGGTGGGACACAATCGGCGGAGGCCGCTCAGCCTAGTGGGGCCAATTGGGCCGAGTCACGCACGATTTTGCTGGATACGAGCGTGATCATTGACGGACGAATTGCGGATGTGGCCCGGACAGGTTTTCTGCCGGGTTCGTTATTGATTCCTCGTTTTGTGTTGAACGAGCTTCAGTACATTGCGGATTCGCCGGACAGTTTACGCCGCCAACGCGGGCGGCGGGGCATGGAAGTGCTCGCTGCGCTGCAAAAAGAGCCCACGATCCCGGTGCGGATCACCGATATCGATGTTGAGGGCGTGCGCGAGGTGGACGACAAGCTGGTGATTCTGGCTCGCCAGATGCGCTGCCCAATTTTGACCAACGACTTCAACCTCAACCGAATTGCTGAGCTGCAGGGTGTTTCAATTTTGAACATCAACGAGTTGGCCAACGCGGTCAAATCGGTGCTGCTGCCCGGCGAAATGTTGTGCGTGCGCGTCATCCAGGAAGGCAAAGAGACCGGTCAAGGGGTTGGCTATCTGGATGACGGGACGATGGTGGTGATTGAAAACGGGCGGGATTATATTGACCAGGAAACCAACGTCCTGGTGACCAAAGTGCTGCAAACCGCGGCGGGACGAATGATCTTTGCCCGCCCAGATCGAGATTATTAGAAGGGAATGGGATTGTATGGCCATTAAGCTGTATAGCACGCTGAGCCGTAAAAAAGAGCTGTTCGAGACGATTGAACCGGGGAAAGTGCGCATGTATGTGTGCGGTGTGACGGTCTATAATAAGGCCCACATCGGCCATGCCATGTTCGCGCTGGTGTTTGATGTACTCCGCCGCTACCTGACCTATCGCGGGTATGAGGTGCGGCAGGTGATCAACTTTACCGACGTGGATGATAAGATCATCAACCGGGCCAACCAGATGGGCATGGATCCCTTTGTGCTGGCTCAGAATTACATCACCGAGTTCCAGGCCCAGATTGCGGCCCTCAACATCTTGCCTGCCACGGTGAACCCGCGCGCCACTCAGGAGATGCCGCAGATCATACGCATGATCGAGGGGCTGATCGAAAAGGGGTATGCTTATCCCGCATCCAATGGAGATGTGTACTTCCGCGTGGAGAAGGACGAGGATTACGGGCGTCTTTCGGGGCGTAAGCTGGAAGACATGCGGGCTGGGGCGCGCATTGAAATTGGCGAGGCCAAAGAAAGCCCTCTGGATTTCGCCTTGTGGAAGGCGGCCAAACCAGGTGAACCCTTTTGGGAGAGCCCGTGGAGCCAGGGGCGACCGGGCTGGCACATCGAGTGCTCGGCCATGAATCTTTCACACCTCGGCGAGCAGATCGATATCCACGGTGGCGGCAACGACTTGATCTTCCCGCACCACGAAAATGAAATTGCCCAGTCTGAAAGTTTTACCGGAAAATCCTTTGCGCGTTACTGGGTACATAATGGCATGTTGCAGTTCGGCGGCGAGAAAATGTCCAAATCGCTGGGCAATTTGGTGACCATTGAAGATTTCCTCACCCAACACGACGGCGACGTGCTGCGCATGATGGTGCTCAACTCGGGCTACCGCAACCCGTTGACCTACACTGACGAGGTGGTGGAACAGACGGAGCGCGCCCTAGACCGGCTCAAGTCGGCGCTGCGCCCTGCCTTGCCCGGAGCCAAAGGGTTGGTGGCAGAAGGCGCGCAGGCTTTGGCCCAACAAGGCGAGGCCAGTAAGGCTGCCTTCATTGAGGCTATGGATGATGACTTCAATACCTCGGGTGGGCTGGCGGCGTTGTTTGAGCTGGTGCGCGCCATCAACCAGGCTCGCGCCGATGGTGGCACGGATGCCGACTTGGCCGCGGGGCAGGCGCTGCTGCGCGAATTGGGTGGTGTGCTGGGGTTGCGCCTGATAACCGACGAGGGCAAGCCGCAGGCGGCCGCCCCGTTCATCGATCTGCTCATCGAAGTCCGCGCCGAAATGCGCAAGCAGAAGCTGTGGGCTATGTCCGACATGATCCGCAATCGGCTGACCGACTTGGGCGTGACCCTGGAGGACAGCAAAGAAGGCACGAGCTGGCGTTATCAGGAATGAAAGAGTGGGTTTCCGGGCGAAACCCGGTCTATGAAGTTTTACGTGCCCGCCGGAGGCAAGTTTTTCGATTGATGGTTGCCCAAGGCGTGGAAGAGAAAGGCCGCGTGGCCGAAATTCTCCAGCTTGGGGCGGCGCGAAAGGTGCCGGTGACACGCGCCCACCGCCAACAGTTGGATTCGCTGGGCGAGGGCAACCAGGGCGTTGCCCTGGAAGTCAGTGGTTACCCGTACGCGGCGCTGGCGGATATCATCGCCTTGGCGGAAAAACGTGGCGAGCCGTTGTTTGTGTTGATTTTGGATATGATCCAAAACCCGCAGAATCTGGGCACGCTGCTGCGTACCGCCGAAGCGGTAGGCGTGCACGGCGTGGTCATGCCTTTGGCCCGTGCTGCTGGGGTGACCCCGGCAGTGGTCCATGCTTCGGTGGGCGCCAGCGAACATTTGTTGGTGGCGCAGGCCAATCTGGCGCAGGCGATCGACTTGTTCAAGGAAGCCGGGGCGTGGGTGGCGGGGCTGGAAGGCTCGCCGGACGCGGAACCCTATGACCGGGCTCGCCTGGATGGGGCGCTGGCGCTGGTGGTGGGCAACGAAGGCGAGGGCATGCGTCCGCTGGTGCGCAAATCCTGCGACCTGCTGGTGGGGCTGCCCATGCAGGGTCAGGTAGAATCTTTGAATGCGGCGGTAGCCGGTTCGATCGTGTTGTACCGCGCCCTGGCGGCACGGCGAAAGTAAAACGGGGGTGGGAGGCGGTTGAGATGGACCTTTCACAATTGACGCCCGCAGCGCGAAAAGCGTTTGTGGAGGCTGTGTGGGAAATTGCTCGCCAGATTCCGGCGGGCAAGGTGGGCACTTACGGGCAGATTGCGGCGCACATTCCCGCGCCACCCGGCCTGGCCGAAGACACCTACCGGGCTTTTCGTCCGCGGTGGGCGGGCGCAGCAATGGCTTCTTGCCCTGAGGACGTGCCCTGGCAGCGGGTGATCAACGCTCAGGGAAAAATCAGTCCGCGTCCGGGCGCGCAAATGCAGCGCAGCCTGCTGGAGGCTGAAGGCGTGCTCTTTGACGCCAAAGAGCGAGTGAACTTGAGGGTTTTTGGCTGGCAAGGTCCCCCGGCGGAATGGCTGAGGGCGCACCAATTCATCATCATCGAGGTCTAGCACAACATGGCAAAAGTGGATTTGCACGTTCATTGCAGCGAACGTTCGAGCTGCGCGGTAACAACGGAAGAAGAACAGGTAAAGGCGGCTGTGGCTGCCGGGTTGGACGGGATCGTTTTTACCGACCACCACAGGCTGCCGGCCCAACTCGGATTGGCAGAGCTGAACCGAAAGTACGCCCCCTTTAAAATCTATGCGGGTATTGAGATCACCGCGGACCAGGAGGATTGGCTGGTGATTGGGCTGCCCGATCCTGCCCTGGAGCGCGAAGATTGGTCCTATGTGGATCTTCACGCGTATGTGCGAGCGCGGGGTGGCTTCCTGGTGTTGGCCCATCCGTTCCGGTATACGCCAAAAATCCATGTCGATCTCGACCACTATCCGCCGGATGCGATCGAAGTACACTCGATGAACACCCCTCCCGCGTTTGAGGCGGAAATTTGCGCCATTGCCGCGCGACTGGGCATCCCGGTGTTGACGAACTCGGATGCGCATATAGCCAGGAACCTGGGTAGATTTTACAACGAACTGCCGGGGCAGTTGGATGGTGAAGCGGGGTTGCTTAAAAGCTTGTTTTCGTTGAAGTAGCAAGCGGTTCAAAAAACTACGATCCAAAAAGCCGGCGAAACGCGCCGGCTTTTTGGATTGCACGAGAACCTACTGTGTCAAGATGGCCCAGATCATCCACAAGCCGATCATGAGCAGTCCCAACGCGGCGCGAGCCACTGCGGACCAACCACAGCCCGAAGCCATGCCTTTGACCGACTCGAGCGCCTTGTTCCAGTTGCGCAGACGGTAAAACTCATAGGCAAACAGGCCCAGCAGAGCGGCGATGAGCCCGCCAAAGGGAGGGAACAGCAAGCTGCCTGCCACCGCCAACACCAGGGCAATGCCGATGGCGATCCAGGAGGCGCCTTGCTCGCGGGCGGCTGCGCCCATGATAAAGTTATCCATGACGTTGCCAATTAGCATGATCACCGTCATAATGCCGAACAACACGCCCGACACCCAGTTGAAGCCTGTGACGATGCCATAAACCAGGGCTGTCAACCAGATGATGGTCAGACCGGGCAGGATGGGAAAGATCAGCCCAACGACCCCGACGAGCATGACGCTGAGGACGACGATTTGAAGGGTGAGCAGGCCGATTTCAGCAGGGTCCATGGTTACTCGGGCCGAATGACTTCGATGCCGCCCATCCAAGGGCGCAGTACTTCGGGAATCACAACCGAGCCGTCGGGCTGCTGGTAATTTTCCAACACAGCAATCAGGGTGCGCGGCAGGGCCAGGCCCGAGCCGTTCAGGGTGTGCAGCAGGCGCGCCTTGCCACCATCCGCGGGACGGTATTTGATATTGGCGCGGCGGGATTGGAAGTCGGTGACATTGGACACCGATGAGACCTCCAGCCATTCGCCGCATCCAGGCGCCCAAACTTCCAGGTCATAGGTCACGCTGGCGCCAAAGCCCAGGTCGCCCGTGCAAAGCGCCACCACGCGATAAGTCAGTTCCAAGCCCTGGCAGACTGCTTCGGCATCCGCCAGCATTTTACTCAATTCGTTGGGTGACTCTTCCGGGCGGCAGTAGGTGTACATTTCAACCTTGTCGAACTGGTGTCCGCGCTTGATGCCGCGCACATCACGCCCGGCGCTCATCTTCTCGCGGCGGAAGCAAGGAGTATAGGCGGTGTAGCGCAGGGGCAGAGCCGCTTCATCCAGAATATCGCCCATGTGCAGGCCGGTGAGAGGCACCTCGGCGGTAGGAACGTTCCAATAATCTTCTTCCGCGTCGTGGTAGAGATTGTCACGAAACTTGGGTAACTGTCCCGCGCCAAAGAGGACTTCTTGCTTGACCATGAAGGGCAGGTACTGTACTCGGTAGCCCTGGCGAGCGTGTAGATCGAGCATCCAGGCGATGAGCGCGCGCTGAAGGCGAGCCCCTGCGCCGCTTAGCACGTAAAAGCGCGTCCCAGCAAGCTTGACACCTTGCTCAAAATTCAAAATCCCCAATTTACCGCCCAGGTCCCAGTGCGGTTGGGCGGGAAAATCCAGGTCTTTATACTTGCCTTCCATCACCCGCACCACCGGATTATCGTGCTCATCTTTGCCAATGGGGACGAAATCTTGGGGAAGATTGGGGATGACAGCCAATTCGGCGTCCAGGGCTTCTTCTGCCTTGCGCACCTGCTCGTCTAGCGCGGCGATTTCATCGCCGACTTTGCGCATGGCCTCGATCTTTGCCTGCCGTTCGGTGGCGTCCTTGCTCTTGCCGATCTCGCGGGAGACGTTGTTGCGTTCGGCTTTCAGGACTTCCACTTTGCCCAGCAGGTCGCGGCGCTCGGCGTCCAGGGACAAAACACGCTCGACAACATTGGCGTCCATCTGGCGGTTTTGCAGGGCCGTCCGGACAACTTCGGGATTTTGACGGAACAGGTTGATATCTAACACGGCACACACTCCTTCAAGATAAAAATAGAAAGCCCCGCTCGTCTGTGCAGGACGAGGGGGCGCTCGTGGTGCCACCTGCATTTGCCGCCCCACTGTGGGCGACCTCATTTTGGCGCTAACGCTGCCCAGCGGTCCTCTTACGATGGTTGGAGCCATCCCTGCGAGGACAAACCCGCTCCTTGGGGGAGCGACCGGGTTGGATTTCACCGCTGCCTGGCTTGCCGGCTCACACCATCCGCCGGCTCTCTGAAAGGGGCGCGGTTACTTGGCCCCAGGTTGGTTCTGTATGGAGACGATTATAACGGTGAAAAGAAAAGAGGTCAATTGTGGTTGATCGGGACTTCGCAGGGGAATTCTTGATGAACTTTAATTCTCTGGCTGGCAGGTAGTGTCGAAGATTTCGATCATATCATCGCTGCGTAAGGCCAGCCAACGGCTGTCGGGCGACCACTTGGTTTCGCGCGGGTAGGTGACGGGGATGGTGAGAATATACTGAACGGCATCTTGCGTAAGGAGCACCCACACCCGGTCAGCGACATCAAAATATACCACTTGCTTGCCATCGGGCGACCAGTTGGGTAACAGCATGGAGGGATAAGTGTCTTGATTGTATGGAGACACACGGCGGGCGGCATCCAGCCGGTCGGGACGACGGCGGCCTAATTCGCCCGAAGAGAGGATCCCGCCAGAAGGATTGAGCACCAACGATTGGTCGCAATCTGGCCCGCAGGCGGTTAGGGCATAGATATAACTGCCGCGCCATTCTTGAATGGCTTTGGACGAGCCGATCGAATCAGTCACGGCGGCTTCTTCGGGGAGCAAGTCGATGGGTCTTCCGCCGGCGGCGGGTACGGTCATGATGGTGTGGGTGTCGGGAGGGCGCCAGGCCACGAATGCCAGCGCATCGGCCTGAGGCGACCAGGTTACGTCTCCCCACACGTAAATATCGGTTGCCAGGTTGCCGCTAGCAGTGAAATCGGGAGCCGATGCAGTATGTAGGCTGCCCGTGTACCAGATGGTGTTGGCGGCTGGGCCGATAAAGGCCAGGGTAGACTCGCCGGGAGCCCAGGCCATCAAGTCCCCCTGGGGTAGATCGGTGCGCAATGACTCGAGTTCGGCGACTTTGCAGGCGCGGGGGGCGACGACAGGGAAGGCTGGGGCCACGGAAGTGGGCAGCGGGGTGGGGGTAGGGCCTGTGTCAGGTTGGGGAGTTTCGAAGAAGGTACGAATGACGGGAACAGTTCGCAACTGCCCGCAGCCGGCAAGAAGAATCGCAACAGCAAGGAGGAATGAGGGGAGGAACAGGAAGGGTTTTCTCTTGCCAGTTCCGCCTGGAAAAAGGCAGGATGAGGGTTGTTTGTTCTGTATCATTCAGACGGTCCGGTGTGGAAACGCAAGCTCGTTGGGTATTGGCGGGGTGAGTCTCTCCCACGGCAACGCTCAAAGAGCCGACACTCCCTTTCGCTTCGATTTTACCATCTAAATAAACTCTAGCTCTCTGAGAACTGCGGTGGCATTGCGCCGCCTCCACCCCGCAAATTCCCAATGACCCTATAATAAGATTGTGAATTCGTACACGGCTGGATTACACGCGCGGGTAACACCTGGCGCCAGGGTGGAATGGGCGTCACAAGGCTGGGCTCGGTTCGTGATTCCCTCTGGTCCGGCAGGCCGTTACCGCTGGGCGCAGTTGGACGACTACCTGAACCGATCTCGGCGGGATTTTGGCTGGACGGCGCCCTTTGAATTGTGCTTGAAGGCGCGGGTATCGGCGCGCGCCCTGCCTGGCACGTGGGGATTTGGCCTGTGGAACGATCCGTTCAACGCCAGCCTGGGGATTGGCGGCACGGCTCGGCGGCTGCCCGCATTACCGAATACAGCCTGGTTTTTCTATGCTTCGCCCCCCAACCACCTTTCGTTTCGAGACACGCACCCCGCCCAGGGATTGCTGGCGGCCACATTCCGCTCGCCGTTGTGGCCGGCCTGGCTCCTGGCTCCGGCCGTTTTAGCTCTGCCGCTGGCGGCCTGGAATCCAACGGCCCGGCTGTTGCGCCGGGCCGCGAGTCGATTGATTCAGGAAGATGCGATCCGATTAGACCTGGATCCCACCGCCTGGCATTCCTACCATATGGCATGGGAAGGCGAGCGGGTGCGCTTCGCGGTGGATGGCGTGCCGGTTTTTGAAACGCCCGTCAGCCCGCGGGGCAGGTTGGGAATGGTCATCTGGATCGACAACCAGTATGCGGCTTTTCCGCCGGACGGACGCCTGAAGTTTGGCACGTTGGCCTGCGGAGAAGAAGCCTGGCTAGAATGCCAGTTTGTAGACGACATCCAGGATCAGACCTAGCAGGAAGAGCATTCCGTAGGCGCGATTGTGCACGAAAGCCGAGGCTACGAACCACATTGGCCAGATGCCCTGGTGACTGGCGGGGGGTTCGACCGGGCGAGGTTCGCCAAATAATTTCCAGGGGTGGCGGGCGTAGAACAGCGCGCCAAGGACGATGAGCATGAAGGGGCTGAAGTAGCCGCTGACGACCAACCCGATGACCAACAGGTACATCAAGGCGATCATGACTCGCACGCTGAAGCGAGCGGCTTTGTCGCCGATGATCACGGGCAGGGTGTGGATGCCTTTCGCCTGGTCAGCCTCCAGCTTGTCGATGTGCTTGCCGTAAATCACGGTGGTAGTGCCCAGGGCATAGGGCAATCCGGCCAGCACCACGTTCCAATCCCACTGTCCGGTGATGACGAAGTAACCGCCGCCGATCATCAGGGGTCCCCAAACAATGATGACAGCGATCTCGCCCAGACCGATATACTTGAGGGGCCAGGTGTAGAACAGCACGAACACCGCCCCTGCCAGGAGCAGATATAGCGCGGGCAGGCCACGTTCCAGCACCAAGGGCAGCCCGGCAGCCAGGGCAATCAGGCCGGTCACCCCGGCATAGATGAGCAGCTCGCGTTTGGTCATCAGGCCTTGCTGGATGGCATGGGGGCCGTATTGGGCGCGGAAGTAATTATCTTTATCTACACCGCGCTCGTAGTCGGTCAGGTCATTGAGCAGGTTGTTGGTGGCGTGGGCAAATACCAGCCCCAGAACCAACAGCAGCCACGACCCCAGGTTGAACATTCCGGCGCGGGCCGCCAGCAGTCCGGCAATGGCCGCGGAGATGAAGGTCATGATTAGTACAGCGGCGCGGGTGGAAATCAACCAGCGCGAAATAACATCCAGTTTCAGCCATTCTTCTTTGGTGATTCTGGGAATAATTCTCAAGGCTTTTGCCCACATGGCGACATTCATGGTTAAAACTCCCGTAAGCAAGATCATTTGCGGGGGGATTTTAACATATTCGGATAGTTGTTGTCAAAATATTGGGGGTGTTGAACCATCACTCGGCGATGGCTCGAATCAGGCCTGGCGCGGAGAAGGCAGCAGCATGCCTCCAGGGTTGGGAGCGGCCTGGCCGGTTTGGGCGGCTTGCCAGGCGCAGAAAGCTGCCAGCCATGCTTCCAATTCGCCTTGGGGCAGCACATAATTCATTGGGAGTTGACCTCTGAGAATCCGAAAGCGGGTCACCTCTTCAAAGAAAAGCATCCCATTGGGAACATCCAATTTGAGATCTTCCAGGACAAACTGGCGCTGGATGCGTCCTTCGAGTGTGTCGGAGGGCAGAGGTTCGTGGCCAAGCAGAGCGGTGAAACCGGCTTCGGATTGAGTCTCGAACCATTGGCGAGGGGCGTCTTCGGCAGGGAAGGGGCGGTAACCCATGTCGGTCAATTGACTCACCAGGCTGAAGCAGTGGCGCAGGGCGGCTGGAGAACCGGAGGGGGGCGTGGGGTGAGTTTCGCCGCTGAGGTCCAGGGGAAGCTGCGTGTGGGCGGTGAGGACGGCTGCGGCGGCCTTGCTGCGCGCGGGGGCGCTGATGGCGACCAGGGCTGCGCTTTGTCCGGCGGCGAAGGAGAGAACATCTACGGCGCTACCATCGCCCACTGCCAACAATCGACAGTCTGTGTCGAGGGCGGCGTAGGTGAGGTGGGCGCGGTTGATGGCAGCCGATACGCCCACAAAAGTGGTGAAGGACATCATGCATTGAGTGTAGCGCATAATGGCGGAGGGCGCAACCAAAGTGAGGCAGCGATGTCAAGATTTGATCAAGATGATCGATTTTCTTGAAATTGACCGCTTTTTATATTTACATTCTTGACATAAAATGGTATGATAAGCCTTGTGACCCAGATGTTGCAGAGAGCTGTTGGGGGCCTGAGTTTTAACAAGTCGGTAGGCTATGGGCGAGCCCAAAGACCCGGTGTGATTCCCACGCGATGTAAGTCAAACCAAATGACTGACGGCAGGGCGTTCATCTCGGAACTCGGATGCCGGATACATGCCTCGATCTGTACGATGGGGTAGATTTGAATTCGGTTTTTTTGATTGGAAAGGATCTGTCTGTATGAATATCTACGTTGGGAATCTGCCGTTCACTACCGGTGAAGAAGAGCTGCGCTCTACGTTTGCGGCTTACGGCGATGTTGAGTCGGTGTCGGTGATCAAGGATCAATTCACTGGTCAGTCACGCGGGTTCGGTTTCGTGGTCATGCCCAATGACGCGGAAGGTAATGCTGCCATCAACGCTTTGAACGGGAAAGAACTCAAGGGTCGCCCCCTGAAGGTCAACGAAGCTCGCCCTCGCGAGGGTGGTGAGCGCCGTGGCCCCGGTGGCCCCGGTGGTGGCCAGGGCGGTTTCCGCCGTGGTCCCGGCGGTGGTGGTGGTGGTGATCGCCGCGGTGGTTTCGGTGGCGATCGTCGCAACAACTGGTAAACAACCCCCTTTGACTCAAAAACAACCCTCTCGCCCAGAGGGTTGTTTGTTTTTAACGGCCCATTGCGCTGCGCTCGCGCTCTTTCTTGAAAATTCTACGAACAATGGCCAGTGCGGTGGCATAGGTCGAATCCATGCCAAAGTAACTCAGCGTGCCCGCGCCTAGATTTTTCCCCTTGCCCAGTGGAGTGTCCGAGGCGTAATGCAAGAACCCCAGGTCAAAGGGCAGATGGTAGAGATGGACGATTTCATCCAACGGGTGGCGTTTGGGGCGGAACATCTCGTACACTGCCGATAGATAGGGTCCAGCTTCCATTTCGATATCGGCGTAGCCTTCGGTGTAAAACACATCCATGATTTGGGCGTTTTGGAGAAAGGTTCCCAGCACGCTGAGGGCCTTTTGGTTGTCCAGCACTGCGCCATAGGTCAGGTAAGGCGTTACGTCGTTGGCGCTGAAACAGTTGTCAAAAAGGTAGGTGTTGTGGGAATGTTCGTCTTGAACGACGGTTGGGATCATTACATCCCCGCGGACCGCATTGAGCGTGGCGGCTTTGCCCATCACGTACACCCCCAGAACGGTGAAAACCTGCTCGGCGACTTTGGAAAGGATGTTATAAGCCGCCAGGCCCAGCGGGTAATCGATGTTGAGGATGAGGGCGTCGGTGCGCTTGAGGAAGTCGAAGCCATTATCGAGCAGGCGCGGATCGAGGTGTTGAGGGTTCAGGCGCTGGAGGTCGATGACCTGGGCTTCGACATCGAAGGCGTGCTCGCTGGGTACGCGGACGATACCGGCTTCTTCTTCCGCCAGGCGCTGTGCCTGAACAAGGCCTGAGCCAGCGGGCGTTTGCTGGTACTTCTTGAGAACATAGTAAAGGAAGTTTTCTTTGCTGGAGGGGATCGCGCCAGATTGGATGTGCTCCCATTCCGATTGCAGCTCGCTGCCGCCCTCGCGCTGCACATAGGCGATGATTTCATCTGCGTGGCGGAGCGCAAAGCCGGTGAGCAGATTGGGCAGAACGTGGGTATTGCTGGAGACAAAATAGACAGGGCGCGAGCGCAGCGCGGGAGCCATCTCCGCGACTGGTTGCCACCAGGCGTGGGTGGCGCGCTGGTATGAGCTGAGCGAGCCTGACAGCAGACGCACCCCCAAGGAGCAGCGGCGGGAGCGGATGAGCTCCAGGTTGGTGGCAAAGGCGTCTCCCCACACGGTGCGCAGACGCTCCAGATCTTCGACGGGCAATTTGAGCGCCGCGGCCAGGCTAGTAAAGACCGGGGAGCCTGGGCTCAAGGAAGCCAGGGGAGCATCGGCGGGCCAATTGGCGTGCAGCAAGTAGTGCAGCTTGTTCCATTCCATCTGGTAGGCTGTTAGCGTGGGGATGATGTCTTCGATATCCGAGCGCGAGGCGATGTAGCAGGCCAGAACGGATTGTCCGTCGAAGAAGCAGCGGCGGCGGCGAGCGCGGGCAGGGGCGGGGGGCCAGGATTCGACTTGCGCGTAGCCGTGATGGATGAATACCTCATCGCTTTGGCCCAGCACTACCGAACGCACCTGGGGCATGCAGTCGGGCAGGCGCAGCAGACTATAAATGAAGGCAGAAATATCGGGTTCGCTCTGCCGGGCGATGGGGTGCAACAGTGAGTTCATCCCGGCATGAATTTCTTCGAGCGTGCGAATTTGCACCTCGGTGGAGGAGCGCAGCAGGGAGTAGATGGTACTGCGGTATAAACGAATTTCTTCAGAAGTAGCGCTGGGAACGGTTCTTTGCATAAATGGATTGTATCAAACTATGGAAGGAGCGGATACCGAAATCTAACAATGCGGCGCGCGCGCGCCGCATTGTTAGATGGATTCTGCGCTCGAATTACTCGTAGCGAAGCGATTCGATGATATCCAGGCGGGCGGCCTGGCGCGCGGGGATCACCGCGGCCAGCGCGCCAAAAAGCAAGCCTACTGCGATTGCTGCTAATAATCCGCTCCACGGGAAGTAGTATTGCACCGGGAAGCCGACCGTGCCCAAAGAGCTGGTGGTAACATAGCCCAGGTACAGCCCGCCTAGTAGACCAAAAGTAACGCCAACACCCGCCAGGAGCAGAGCCTCTACCAGGACTATCTTGCGGATTTGTTTTTGCGTGGCGCCCACGGCGCGGACCATCCCAATTTCTCGAGTGCGCTCAATGACCCCGATGGCCAGCGTATTGATCATGGCGATCAAGGAGGGGATGGCCAGGAATAAGAAGACGAAATACATGGAGGAGAAAGCCATTTTCATGAGACTGCTCATTTGCTCATAATATGCTTTTCCATTGATCATGTTGAACTGCGGATATTTTTCTTTGACCTGCTTCAATGCTGTTTCCACAGTTTGTTGGTCGGCGCCGGGAGTCAGGTTGAGTTGCAGAAAAACGTCTTCGGTTTTCCCAAAATCTCTTTCCATGTTGGCATGTGAGATATAAGCAGTGATGAGCTTGACGTTTAGAAAATCGCCTGCCGCCGCAACCACTTTGTAGTTGTAGGTGCCATTGGGGGTGATCAGGGGGACAGAATCTCCGACTTTTAGCCCGGTGGTGGACATGAAAACCCCATTGCCGATGAGCGTTCGTTCGCTGTTTAATGCTTGATAGGCAGTTTGTGGATCGCCCTGAGTGAATTCCAATCCGCCTACCTCGGGGAAGCTGGCCGGGTCGATTCCCATCATAGAAACGGTCACGCCTTCCGTGGAAGTGGTCTGACCTTTGGTAATCTGTGACGGAATGTCCGCGATTGCGCCGCTAAAACGCATGGAGGTGACTGCACCGACACCTTCGATGGCGCGCAGTTCGTCGGCAAAGGAAGTGTCCGCGCCGATATTGTTGGTCCAAATGCCCACGGAAGGTGGAATGAACAGATAATCACTGCCCAGGCTTTCGCGGAGCACCCTCATGAAAGTTTCTTCGATCGTAGTCGCCATGCCGCCCACTACAACAATGATGGCCAGGGCGATCATCGACGTGCTGGCTGTGACGGCCACCCGGTCGGGCTGTCGAGTCAGGTTGCCTTGGGCCACAAAACCGGTGCCTTCTCGAGCCAAAAGGCGTGAGAATAACGATCCAAAACCCACAGCGATGGGGCGCACAAGAGCCGGCGTAATGAGAATCAACCCGGCGATGAAGATCAAAGCTCCGGGAGTGGCCAGAAGCGGCTGACCGGTGAACAAGGCTGCCAGGGCTAAGGCGATCAGGACGCAACCCGTGATGAATCCGGCGCCAAACCAACGCCGAGTTGATTTTCCGTTAGGAGAGGGGCGAAGCGCTTCGAGTGGCGTAATGCGACCAGCGCCAAAGGCAGGGAGCAGACCAGCTAACAATGTGACACCAATGCCAAGAGCGGAGGAGAGGAGCACAATGGATAAGGTGACCACGGGCTTTTGTAGCTGAACGTTCATGAAGTTCCCTAACAACGGAGTAGCTACGGTCATCAGAAGCTCTACCAACAAATACCCAAGGATCATTCCGGTCAGTGTGCCAACCAAACCCTGGATGAGCCCTTCGGTCAGGATGACCCCGGTGATCAAGTTTCGTGAAGCACCCACGGCGCGAAGCATGCCAATATCCCGTCTTCGCTCGGCGATCAGGGTCCGGAAGGTGTTGAAGATGATGAAAGCGCCCATAAAAAGAGCCAATGCGCCGATCACGTTGAATGCGTTTTGGGCGATTTGCAACGTGCCGAAAATCTCGGATGCGCTGCTCAGCGCGCCTAATTGATATTCCTTCCCCAGGAGATTGGCGACGGTCTGTTCGATAGCTGCTCGTTGTGTCTCATCAGTGGTATTGAAATTGGCTTCCACTGAACTCACTTTGCCTTCCATCTCCAGGAACGCTTGGGCATCGGTAACCGATACCAAAACTTCTTCATTGCCGGGGGCCATGCGCGGCGGCAAAATCCCGACGATTTTCAGGCTAGTCAGCCCCTGGGTGGTGGGAAGCGGCAACGTGTCCCCAATTTTCATCCCCAACATGTCAGCCATTGTGGCGGAAATTAAGCATACCCCCGTATCCCCTTCCTGCAGGAACCGTCCCTGATCCATCAAGTATGCGCGCATTTGGGAAGCCAGCGTTGGGTCAAGCCCAACCATCGTGACGACAGTGATCTTGTCTTGAGCGGCAGGGTTCTTGTCGAAAAAATCGGCGGGCAGATTCAGCGGCCTCGAGACCAATCCCTGCGCAATACGGATTCCTTCCACGCCGCGCACTTCATCCAACACTGAGCTACTGAAAGGGCCCCCGGCGCGGTGGGAAATGGTTAAATCAACCTCGTTGGAAGCCGCCAGCATGGTGGCCTGGAAGGTTTTCAAAAGGGTAGGTAGCATGATGTTCATACCAAAGATGACCAGCACGCCAAAGACGACCGCTAAAGTGGTCAAGAACGTGCGCAGTTTGCGCCCGTTGAGATAGCGAAGAGCGAGAATCCATTGAATATTCATAGACAGACTCCTTTACGGCCGGCATGGGGCCGCAAGATCCACCGGTACCTAGGCTTCGACGAGCTGAACAGGGCGTGACCCGGCTTCCAGTTGCGTTTCGTTCACCACCACACCGTCTTTGAGAAAGATGATCCGGTCGGCGTAGGCGGCAATACGCGGGTCGTGAGTGACCATGACCACCGCGCGGCCCCATTCGCTGCTCACCTGGCGCAGCAGCGCCACGATTTCATCGGCGGCGTGCGTGTCCAGGTTTCCGGTGGGTTCATCGGCCAGGATGATGGCGGGTTCGCTGACCAGCGCTCGGGCAATGGCCACGCGCTGCTGCTGCCCGCCAGAAAGTTGACTGGGGCGGTGGGTATGGCGGTCGTTCAAACCGACACGGTCCAGCCATCCGGCGGCTTTCTTTTGGGCGGTCTTCAGGGGAACACCATCCAAGAGCAATGGCAAGGCTGCGTTTTCCAAGGCGTTGAGGACGGGGAGCAGATTGAAGAACTGGAACACGAAACCGATCTTGCGACGGCGTAATTCGGCCAGACGGGTGTCGTTGAGGTCACTCAATTGATGGCCTTCGATCAGGACCCCACCCGAAGAGGGTCGGTCCAGGCCGCCCAACAGATGCAGTAAGGTAGATTTTCCGCAGCCGCTGGGGCCCATGATGGCCACAAACTCACCGGCCTGGATGTGGATGGAAACGTGATTTAAGGCAGTCAGCGCGGTATCCCCGCTGCCATAGACCTTGGTTAATGCTTGGGTTTCAACGATTGACATATTCAACTCCTTCTAAAAAAATACACACAGGCAACAAGAGATGGGGTCCCTGTTGGCGAAGACGAGGATGGATTGAAACGAGGTTGTGAAACGATCGGGAACCGTTAATTTTTCTTGGGACGCCCGCGCGGGCGCATTTCCGGCTCCGGCGGTGGATGGGAGCGAATTTCATCCAGGCGGCCTTCCACCATATCCAGCCAGCGCAAATCGGCTTCCAGGTGCATCACGGCCTTGTCTAGTAGCAGGATTTGAGCCAGGTCTTCTTTGGCATTGAGCGCCTGCCGTTGGGTGGTCAGATTGTGCAGGCCTTGATACAGGCTGGAGCGCTGAATATGGATGACCGCGTAAGGATCGGCAAAAGCGTCATTGATGCTGAGCATCAGTTTGAGGTAAAACTCGTCACGTTGGTGAACTTCCTCAACCGCGCCCTGGAACCAGTCCCCCAATTCTTCCCGCCCGGCTGGGGTAATGCCGAAGATGCGCTTTTCGGGGCCGCCATCTTGCTCTACTGCGGTTTCCGCCACCAGCCCGCTCTCTTCCAGGCGGGAGAGGGTGGTGTAGATTTGGGCGGGTTTCACTTCCCAATTCTGTTCGCCACCAATCAATGCCTCGAAAGCGGTGCGGAGTTCGTAACCGTGACGGGGTTTTTGGGCCAAAAGACCCAGAATGGCATGGCGGACAGACATAGGAATAAATACTCCACGAGGTACTAGTTTTCTCAATAAATATATAACGAGTTAGTAGTTTTGTCAATAGGGAGCCAATCAAGAAAATATCAAGGCAGGATGGTGGGTTGGGTACTTATCTGCAAGGGAGGCTCCTTTCGGGGCTCAAAAGAAGGTATTCACAATCGACGTGGTGAAGTCGGCAATGGGGTGTGTTACCCCAGAACGCGGAGCCAACCTCTTCAACTGCCGGAGACCCACAAAAGGTCGGCGTGCAATGTGGTTCTTTTTTGGTAGAATGAGAACAAGGTATTTTCATGCGTATTGTAATAACGATCCTTCCTGGCTTGTTCTTGATGGCGGCTCTAGCCGGTTGCAGCCTGCGTGCCCAACCGACCACTGCGGCGGATGTCACGCCCTCGTTGGCTGCTTATCAGACGGTGGCGGTGATGCTCACCGAAACGGCCCAGGCGATTGAAACACCGCAGATTGCCACCACGTTGACGCCTACCCTGGCGGCGACCACTACTCAACCCCCTGCCCAGGAAACCATTGCCTCTCCGCGGGTCACCCCTTCGCCAACCGCCGCGCAAACTGCCACCCCCGAGAAGATTTGCGATCTGGCGCAGGCGGGCATGCCCATCGATGTGACGATCCCAGACGACACGCAAATGCAGCCAGGCCAGCAATTCACCAAGACCTGGCGGCTGGTCAACGCAGGTGATTGCGCCTGGACGCGCGAGTACGCCCTGGTGTGGTTCTCGGGAGATGATTTGGGGGGCCGCCGGGAAGAATTTTTGCGCGCCGCTGTCCAGCCGGGCGAGACGGTTGAACTGTCTGTCGATATGGTCGCGCCCGCGCAGGGAGGGGTATTCCAAAGTAACTGGAAGCTGCGCAACCCGGCGGGCGCTCTGTTTGGTATCGGTCCGGGCGGAAATGCGCCTTTCTGGGTGCGGATCGAGGTGCTGGCCTCCGCCACTGCCACGCCCACCGCGACTGCGACGGCGCAGGCCGCTCCAACAGAAGAAGTGGTGATCATCAATGACGGCTTTGTCACCTTAATGGCGCCCCAGGCTTTTGACCTGGAAAGCGCTTTAACAGACACAGTGGATGAGGATGATCTTTCGGTGCGGGTTCAAGATGGCTCTCTTCTGCTCGAGCCAGTGAACGGGGCAGAATTGGTGGATTACGGCACGTCTGCGCCCAGCTTCAGCGCATGCCGGGCGGCTCAGACCAATTCCAATACCTTGACGTTGGGAGGCGGCAACGTGGGGCGTTACCTGTGCGTGCGCACCAACTTGGGACTCACCGCTTACATTCAATTAACCCGTGTCGATGCGGTCGGCAGTGAGGTGGACATGAACTTCGTTACCTGGGGAGAATAGGTGGCGTGGGTACGCTGTATCTCGTCGCGACCCCTATCGGTAACCTCGAGGATATCAGCCTGCGGGCTGTGCGGGTCCTGCGTGAGGCGAGCCTGGTGGCTGCCGAAGATACGCGCCAGACTCACAAGCTGTTAGAGCGTTATGAAATTCACCCACCACGACTGATCAGTTATCACGAGCACAATAAAATTTCTCGCCTGGATGATGTGTTGGTGGCGTTGTCCGCGGGCGATGTGGCCCTGGTGTCGGATGCGGGCACGCCTGGGTTAAACGATCCCGGCTATGAATTGGTGAGGGCTGCCCTGGCGGCAGGCTTCGAAGTCAGCCCGGTGCCGGGCGCTTCGGCTCCGCTGGCGGCCCTGGTGGCTTCCGGTTTGCCGACGGATGGTTTTGTCTACCTGGGATATCTGCCACGGCGCAGCTCAGAGCGACGGGCCCGCCTGGGGGAAGCCGCTTCCTATCCTTATACGTTGATTTTCCTGGAAACACCGCACCGCCTGCTCGAAGCGCTGGCGGATATCGAAGCGGTGTTGGGTGACCGCCCACTGGTGGCAGCCCGCGAGTTGACCAAACTGCACGAAGAACTGCTACGTGGAACGGTGTCCAGCGCGCGGGCCCATTTTGCGCAGGTGGAGCCGCGAGGCGAGTTCACCCTGGTGGTGGGTGGGGCTGTTTCCACGGAGGAGATCTGGGAGCCTGGGCGGCTGGATGAAGCTCTGAGGGCGGGGTTGGCGGCGGGCGAGCCCACCGGCAGCCTGGCGGAGAGTGTGGCTGCCCGGGCAGGGTGGAAGAAGAAGGTGGTTTACCAGCGCATTTTGGCCCTGAAGCGAGGCGAAAATGAACCTGGATGATGTTTCCTTCTTCCGCGAAATCGATTCTCAGGGGATGATTGCCCAAATTGACGGCTTGCCGGGTCAGTTGGAGCGGGCTTACCGATTGGGCGAAAGCTTTAAATTACCAGAGATGGCGGGCTTGAAGGCCGTGTTTCTGGCAGGCGTGGGCGGGTCGGCCACGGGGGCTGACCTGGCGGCGGCGGCGCTAGCAAGCGCGTGCCCGATCCCGCTGGTGGTTGGAAGGGGATATGAACTGCCGGGGTGGGCCAACGGCGCCGAGACCCTGGTAATTCTCAGCTCGCATTCGGGCAACACCGAAGAAACGTTGGCTTGCTTGGAAGGCGCTGTGATGCGCGGCTGCCGGATTTTGGCGATCACGACCGGTGGGAAGCTGGCCGAAGAAGCCGAGCGGGCCGGTGGAACGGTCTGGCGGTTCGCGCATGGTCATGCGCCGCGCGCGGCGGTGGGCTATTCGTTTGGATTGATTCACAGCGCTCTGTGCCGCCTGGAATTGGCCGAGAATCCTGCAGCCGCGCTTCAGGCCACCCTGCACGACCTGCGCGATTTCCAGTCGCGCTTGATGGCAGGCGTGCCGGTAGCGTTGAATCCGGCTAAGCGCCTGGCAGGGCAGTTGGTGGGGCGAAACGTAGTGATCTTTGGCGCCGATCTGCTGGCCCCGGTGGCCCGACGTTGGAAGAGTCAGATTAATGAAATGGCGAAAGCATGGGCTCAGAGTGAAGAACTGCCCGAAGCTGATCACAATTTGCTGGCGGGGGTCGAGAACCCCGAGGCGGGCCTGACTCGCCTGGCGGCTGTCTTTTTGACGGCGGCGGCTAATCACCCGCGTAATCGCCTGCGCTTGGATTTGACCCGCGAGATTTTTATGGAGCAGGGCCTCAATACCGATGTGTTCCAGGCGCGGGGGAGCTATCCGCTGACTCAACAGTGGATAGCCTTGCTTTTTGGGGATTATACAGCGTATTATTTAGCTATGGCATACGGGGTCGATCCGACGCCGACGCCCGCGCTGGATTACTTGAAGACTACCTTATCCGAAGCTTAACCTAGAGAGGGAAAATCGTGAAGCACACCACAGGTTCCATCGAAGTTGTAACCGGCTCCATGTTCAGCGGCAAGACCGACGAACTCATCCGCCGTCTGCGGCGGGCAAAGATAGCTCGCCAAAAAGTGCAGGTCTTTAAACCCGTGATTGATAACCGTTACAGCGTTGAGAAAGTCACCTCGCACGCCGGGAACGAATTTGAGGCCCTACCAATTCAGTCCTCGGCTGAGGTGTTTGTCAATCTGGATGGGGATACGTCGGTGGTGGGAATTGACGAGGCCCAGTTCTTTGATGATGGTATTGTTGAGGTGGCCGGGCGGCTCGCGGAACGGGGCATCCGAGTGATTGTGGCCGGCCTGGACACCGATTTCCGCGGCGAGCCGTTTGGAGTCATGCCCGTTTTCATGGCTATCGCTGAACGAGTCGATAAGTTGCAGGCCATTTGCATGGTGTGCGGCGAGATGGCCAGCCGCACGCAGCGGCTGGTGAATGGCAACCCCGCTCGTTATGGCGACCCGGTGGTGATTGTGGGCGCATCGGAAATGTATGAAGCCCGCTGTCGAAAGCATCACGAAGTGCCGCGAGATTAAGGAGGAACCATGTGGGATTACCGTGATTTTCTGGGTGAAGTGCTGATCGATGAGCCGACCTTACAAGCCCGCATTCGCGAATTGGGCCAACAAATCTCCCAGGATTACAAGGATGGCAACCTCCTGCTGGTGTGCATTTTGCGCGGCGGGGTCATGTTCCTGACCGATTTAATGCGCTCTATTGAGATTCCCCATGCCATCGAGTTCATGGCAGTTTCGTCCTATGGGGTGGGTGGACGTGAGTCTTCTGGCCAAGTGCGGATCACCCTGGACTTGAATATCGATATCACCGATTGGGACGTGGTTCTGGTAGAAGATATCATTGACAGCGGCCTGACCCTCTCATCGGTGTTGGATCTGCTGGCGGTGCGGAAGCCGCGCAGCCTGCGTGTGTGCACCTTGCTCGATAAATTCGAGCGCCGCGAGGTGGATATCCCGGTAGAGTATGTGGGCTTTCGGATTCCGAATAAGTTTGTCTTTGGGTATGGTCTGGACATCGATGATTACTACCGCGGATTGCCCTTTGTGGGCGTGGTGGATTTGGCGAAGTATCATAAATTAACCAGCGGAGACAAAGGTTGAGGAACACAACATGAAGTGGGTGGTGGATGACATCCTGGCGCGGGTGGCGGCGCGCACTCAGCAGCCCGTCTACCTGGTGGGTGGGGCCGTCCGCGACCGGGTGTTGGGTAAGCCTGTTCATGACCTGGATTTTGTGATGAGCGCGCCGACCCTGCCGCTGGCCAAACGGCTGGCGGACGAGCTGGGGGGCGGGTTGTATGTGATGGACGCCGAGCGGGACATTACCCGGGTGGTGCTGATGGATGGCGACGAGCGTCTGATCCTGGATTTTTCAGCGCTGCGGGCGGCGGACCTGGAAGCTGATTTGCGAGCCAGAGATTTCACCGTTAATGCGATGGCGATGGATGCGCGCCCACCCATGACGTTGATCGACCCGTGTGGGGGGCTGGTGGATTTGCGCGAAAAGCGCTTGCGGGCTTGCGGGCCATCCAGCCTGAGCGATGACCCAGCCCGCGTGCTGCGCGGGGTGCGTTTGGCGCTGAGCCTTTCGGCTCGCATCGAGCCCCAAACGCAGGCCTGGATGCGCGAAGCAGCGGCGCTGCTGCCGCGGGTTTCTGCCGAGCGCCAACGGGATGAGCTGTTCAAGATGCTGGAAGGACCGCGCCCGGCCACTGCCATCGAGGTGGCCGACCAGATGGGGGCGCTGCAATATGTGCTGCCTGAGTTGCAAGGGATGAAAGGGGTGACCCAATCGCCGCCGCACGTTCATGATGTATGGCTGCATACCCTGGAAGTGATGAAACGGCTGGATCAGCTTTGGGCAGTGCTGGTTGGAGATTATAAAGAAGGCAGCGCCGAAGGGTTGACCCTGGCCACGGCAGTCGCCTGGTTGGGCCGCTACCGAGAACAGCTTGCGGCGCACTTCACCGGCGGGCTGGTTGCCGACCGATCGCTGCGTGGTCTGTTGATGTTGGCGGCGCTGTACCATGATGTGTCCAAGCCCGAGTCGCGCAGCGTGGATGAAAGCGGGCGGATCCGTTTCTTCGAGCACGACGACCGGGGGGTGGCTGTCGCGGCGCGGCGAGCCCGAGCGCTGGCCTTGAGCGGTGATGAAGTTGCCCGTCTGCAAACGCTGATCGGCGGGCACATGCGCATCCACGCGCTGGCCGACCAACCTGAACCACCCACTCGCCGGGCCATCTATCGGTATTTCAAAGCCCTGGGAGACGCGGGCATTGACCTGTGCCTGTTTTCGCTGGCCGACGCCTGGGCCACCCACAGCCACACCCTGCCGCAGGATGCTTGGTTGGCAGAACTGCGGGTGTGCCGGGCCTTGTTGGAGGCGCGCTGGGAGCAAACCGAGGCGGTGGTGCAGCCGCCGCGCTTGCTGAGCGGAACCGAGGTGATGCGCGAGTTGAAGGTGAAAGCCGGCCCGGTGGTTGGGCAAGCCCTGGAAGCGCTGCGCGAAGCCCAGGCGGAAGGTTGGGTGACCACGCCAGAAGAAGCGCTGGAATTTTTGCGCCACTGGCGGGAGGATGAAGCAAAAGGAATGGTGGAATGATGGATTCAACGGTTGAACTCTACTGCAAGGATCGCGGCAAGGGACCGCTCCCATTGATGTTGGTGCATGGCTTTCCTTTTGAGCACAGCTTGTGGAACGAAGTGGCTGCTTTGCTGGAAAGCGAAACGCGCCTGCTGCTGCCTGACCTGCGCGGTTATGGCCTTTCGCCCGTTCCCGAGGGCATTTATACGATGGAGGCAATGGCAGCGGATTTGAAGGCCGTTTTGGATCGAATGGGTGTTCAGCGGGAGGCGCTGGCGGGCCATTCAATGGGGGGGTATGTAGCCCTGGCTTTTGCCGAAGCCTACCCCGAGCGCCTGGCTGGGTTGGCGATGGTGATGAGCGCGGCGGCAGCCGATGCGCCGGAGCGCAAAACGGGCCGTTATCAACAGGCCGAAGATATCGACCGGCAAGGGATTGGAATTTTGGAAGGCAGCCTGGAACGCTATTCGCCCGTGGCGGAAGTCCGCGAACGGGTGCGAAGTTGGATGCGGCGCAGCCGGCCGGCGGCAGTGAAAGGCGCGCTGATGGGCATGGCCGAGCGCCCCGACCGGTTGGCCGTGTTGGCCGGGCTGCGCGTGCCGGTCGAAATCCTCTCCGGTGATTTGGATGTCCTCATCCCCGTAGAGCGGTCGCAAGAGATGGCTGAAGCCCTTTGGAATGGGAATCTGACCATTCTGCCTGGGGCGGGACACATGCCCATGCTGGAAATGCCAGCCTCCACCGCGGCAGCGCTGCGAGCGTTCATGGCGCGCTGCGTGAACGCAGGAATGTAGACGAAGAATTGCCATAAAGCCATTGATCAAACGAAAGGAGCATCACGATGCACATGATTATGTTTATTTTGGATGACCCGGCTTTGCTGGATGAGGTATTGGAAACCTGGTACAACCTGGGGATTGGTGGGGCGACGATCTTTGAAAGCACAGGCATTCATCGCCGCCGGGCAAAACGGCTGAGCATTCCCATGCGGTACTTGCTGCCGGACGTGAGCGATTCGCTAGAAGGGAACCGGACCGTGCTGGCGATAGTCCCCGATGAGGAGACGGTTCAAAAGTGCATGACCGCCACAGAAAAGATCGTAGGCGATTTGAGCCAGCCTTATACCGGCATCTTTGCTTCCTGGCCTTTGGGTGTTGTGAAAGGCATTCCCAAGGCCACTGCCTGGGGAAAGGCTGAGTAAGATGGTCTGGTTGCAATTTCTGATTAGCTCGGCCATTCTGGTCGTTGTTGGGCTCAAGTTGGCCGAATTCGCGGATGTAATTGCTATCCGCACAGGGTTAGGGGGCGCCTTTGTGGGAGCCATTTTGTTGGCGGCTTCCACATCGCTGCCCGAGTTGTTGACCACTATTAATTCTTTCCAATTGAATGAAGTCAACCTGGCGGCGGGGAACCTGTTCGGCAGTAATATGTTCAACATGTTTTTGCTGGGCGTGCTGGATGTTGTCTTTTGGAGGCAACAGGTGCTGCGGCGCATCCGCTTGCGCCATGCCATGTCTGGCGCGGCTGCCAGTTTGCTCATCGCCCTGGTCTTGTTTTTCCTGCTGGCCGATATCAAGGTGATGGTTGGCTGGGTGGGCTTGGACAGCATCTTTATCATTTTGGCTTACCTTGGTTTGGTTTACTCTTTGCAAAACAGCGAAGATAAGGTGAGCGTGGGTGAAGTGGAAATTGACCCCAAGATGATGTCGCTGGCCGCCGGAATTGTGGGCTTTGTGCTGGCGGCGGGCCTGTTGGTGGTGGTGACGCCCTGGCTGGTGGAGAGCAGTGTCAAAATAGCGGAGATTACCGGGTTGGGCACGGGCTTCGTAGGGATCGCCCTGGTCGGGTTGGTCACCTCGCTGCCCGAATTGGTCACAACCATCGGCGCGGTACGCTTAAAGGCTTTCAACATGGCGGTTGGGAACCTGTTCGGCAGCAACATGTTTAATGTCTTCGCCATCGGGCTGGGTGACTTGTTCCTGACGAGCGGGCGGTTCCTGGGCGAAATTGATCCGACCTTTACGCTGACCGGTTTGGTTGGGCTGGTGTTGACCCTGCTGGCGGTGGTTGGGAATGTGGGGAAGTTTGAGCGAAAGATTTGGATCTTTGAGATCGACGCGGGATTGTTGATCTTGGGGTATATCGCCGGCTTGTATTTCCTCTACACCCGCGGAATTTAATCAGTCAGTTCGGTTTAGGAAAAAGTGAATGATCCCGAATTCACGTTAAAAAAGCAGTTCAATACGGCCGGTTTGTGTCGTATTCAGCCAGTAGTGGAAGGGAGCCGA
>CAYOHX010000069.1:0-25240 GCA_964403875.1 uncultured Anaerolinea sp.
CAGAAAAAGCGCGCCGCTTTTTGGTGGATAGTGGGCAAACCTAGATGGGCACGGAACTGGCCCAGGCCCGGATTGCATCCCAGTCGCGACAATCGCCCTCACCGCCGATCTTGAAGGTTCGGTACATCCAGCGCACGAACGCGGAGGTTTCTTCGGGCTTCATGCCCATGCCGGCAAAGTATCCTTCGGCGGCAGGTTTCACCAATGCGCGCACGTCTTGGACGTAAGCCAGGCGGTTCTTCCTGTGCGTTTCGCTGTCTCCCAGGTTCATGATATGGACACAAAACAGCGCCACGGGCATTGTTTGGAGTGCGTCCTGGTGGTTTTGTACATATTCAACAGCCTCCGGCAGCCATTTGGCTCCATTGACCGCGCTGCCCAGTATGACTTTCTGGTAGCCCTTAAGATCAGGGTTTTCGTTCATGGGTCTTACGTCCACAGCATAGCCGCGCTCGGCAAGGGTCTTCCCGATGGCTTCCGCAACGCCGACCGTGGATCCAGTGCGGGTAGCATAAGCAAGCAATACTCGTTCGTTCATTGTCACGTCCGTTTCGAAGGTATAGGATGGGGTGTCAATTTCTATTTGATTAGCAGTCTGAATCGTTTCTGGGGTGCAGGCAGTGGTCGCCAGCACGGCGCCGCATAAGGATAATCCTGTGGCGACCAGAAATTGCCGGCGGGTAAGGGAGTGATTGGTGTTCATTTTGCTTTTGCCAATTAATTGACCAACAAGGGGTAGGTTTGTTCGGCCCAGGCACGAATCGCGTGCCAATCGCGGTGGTCGCCAGTTTTCCATAAGCCCATCATCACCGGCACGCGCATGGCCAGGGCATTGAGGGAGAAGGGGATTTTGCTGAAATTCAGAGTTCCAGCAAACAGACCCACGCTCACAGGACGAGTCAGGGCGCGGATGGGATCCATCCAGCCTGAGACACCGGCGCTGTACTGCTCGGCGTTCTTCATAGAGAGGGTGATACACACCATAAAGGCGGCAAATGGTTTTTGAGACAATTCATGGCGGCGTTGGTTGATGAAACGCATGGCTTCTGGCAGCCATTTTTGGCCTTGCACGGCGCTTCCAGCGACCACGGCCTTGTACGGGGTGAGGACAGCGACTTCGGTCATGGGCAGAATGTCCACACTCTCGCCGTGACCGGCCAACACTTCGCCAATGGCCTTGGCAACCCCGGCTGTGGAACCGCTGCGACTGGCATAGGTAACTAATATTTTCTGGTTCATTCGGATTCCTTTCAAAGATGGTGATCTTAATGGATATTTACAGATAGAACGGTTAGCCAGCGGGATCGATGCTCCCGGCTTTCTGGACGTGTAGTATTTGCAGGCCCAAATTATGCAGATGAGCCAGCAGCCCCATGAGGCCGGACTGGTCGGTTTGGATGGTGAAGGAGGTGTGCTGCCCGTCTGCTTCCAGTGCGGTCATGGCATGAGGGCTCATGGAGTTGAGCTCGGCGATGTCAATCTGACCTAGGATTTCAATGATGTAAGTGCTGTTTGTTTTCATCTGTTTTGTTCCTTATCCATACCGTGATCATATCGGAACAAAAAGAGGTCTGGATCACATAAAGATGTGATTCAAACCTCTTGAAGAATGTGATATTTCGGTGGGCTAAAGGAGATTTGCGGCTTTCGCTGCTTGAATCGCCTCAATCCGGTTGTTGGCGTTGAATTTCCGGTAGATCGATTTGATATGGGTGCGAACGGTATTGATCGAAACCACGAGCTGAGCGGCGATTTCTGCGTACGTTTTCCCTTCGGCAATCAGCCTCAGCACGGCCAATTCGCGTTCGGTGAGCGCTTCGGTCGTGCTGGGAGATTCTGTGGAGGGCAGAGCTTCTGAGGACAGCCGGAATAACCCTAGGATCTTTTGAATAAAGTTTGCCCGTGAACTTCCTGGTTGACTGGACTGGAACGCTAAGGACAACAGATCAGCCATCGGCTTGCCCTCCATCACAAAATCGCTGAGGTAGCCTTCGAGTTCAGCCAGATCGAGCGCGGCGGTCAGATCGGACAGCGCAGAGTCGGGCCGATGGATGGCGGCATGAAATTGGGCTTGCAGGATGAGGATTTGCAGGATCAATGGCACATAGTGGCGCTTGTTAAAAACCGCCAGCAGGTTGTTCGCTTGTTGTTTCCAGGCGGCAGCTAAATCGGGCCGTGGAAAGGTAGAGGCTGTGCCTGGGTGGCGAGCCTGGTACAAGAACAATCGGAGTCCCGTAAGGAAAAGTAAGCCTTGTTGATAAGGAATATCTTGTCCGGGCGAGAACTGTGGATACGCATAGCTACCCTGGAGCAGGGATATTTCTTTGAGGTAGATTTCCTCAGCATCGGAAAAGTTGCCTTGCGCCAGATGGACCGTAATTCGCTGGGAGATTACTTCTTCTCGAATGATCGCCGGCGAATCAACGCGCATTTGGGCGGCTGCCTGTTCGATTTCCGTGGCCGCGGTATCGATATCTCCGCGCAGCAGCGCCAGACGAGAACGGGAGACAGCGTAATAGATTTCCGAGTCGCTAAAGCCCACCAGGGCGCTCAACTCGGCAGATTTTCGCAGGTAGGTTTCGGTTTGGTCGAGATGATGCCAGTGGAAGGCCACCTGCCCGATCTCGCCATAAATCCCGGCGCAGATGGGCGACATCATGCCGGACCGCTCCATTTTCTCAGCCCCTTGCACGGCAAGGTCATACCCGCGGCGCAGATACCCTTGCTCGATCATCATCAAGGACAGAGCGGATAAGCCCCAGATCTCGGTGATGGTATCCGCAGCGGCTCTTCCAATCTGGATCAGGCGCAGGAAAGCCTCCTCGGCATGCTGCGTGTCATTCATTTCCCGATAGGTATTGGCGATCGATAAATAAACCTGACAGAGCACCCTGGGATGATCGGGCGGCGCAATCTGCAGCGCCTTTTCGGCAAGCTCCAGGGAAGCTTGGGGTTGTCTTTGACCCAACAGGAGTGAAGCCTGTAAGGCCAGCCATTCGGCTTCCAGGGCAGGAGAGATGGATTCGGGGCGTTCGGCAGGCGGGATGGAGAAAATGGCTTTCAGGCGTTCCAGGTAGGGGGTTGCCTGGACGAAATCGCCTCTCATCAAATGCATCCGGGCAAAAGATAACGCTGATAATGGCGATTTCATGCGCCATTCCGGGGGGAGACTGGCTAGCCATGCCTCGATCGTCTTCGCATACCATTGGTTGAGTAATTCTAGCGCGTATGTTTCGATAAAACGCACCACCAGGTTGTAATCTTCGATGGCTAATGCATGGCGAATCCCGGCAGTGATGAGATCGGCGCGGTCCCCTGCGTTTTGGGCGGCTTGAGCAGCTTGCTCAAACCATTGCGCCGCCTTGAGATGATATGGCGCGGCTTTGTCGGGGAGCAATAATGAAGCGCGGTTTCTCAGTAGGTCGGCGAACAGGTGGTGGAACCGGTACCAGCGCTGTGACTCATCCATTGGAACGAGGAACAGATTGGAGACCAGCATTTGCTCCAGCATCTTCTGGCTGTCTATACGTCCGGTTACAGCGTTGCATAGATCGGCACAAAAGCGATTCAAGATCGAAGTGTGCAGAAGAAACTCCTGCATTTCCCCAGATTGCCGGTTGAGCACCTCTTCCGTGAGGTAATTGAGAATGAAGCGCTGATTGCCACTCAAGCCGCGCACAAAGGCGGAAGGGTCGGCGCATCCCCGAATCGATAACCCGGCCAGTTGTAATCCTGCCGGCCACCCTTCGGTGCGTTCTTTGAGGATGCGGATGTCATCATCGTTGAGACTCAAGCCGAGTATCTCATTCAATAATCGTCCGGCTTCATCCTGGCTGAAGCGCAAATCTTCGGCACGGATTTCGGTCAGGCGGTTGTTGGCCCGCAAGCGTGCCAGGGGAATGGGGGGATCCTCGCGGCTGGAGAGCACCAGATGGAAAGGTTGGGGTGCGGGGGTCTGGAATAGGTTGGATAGAAGAATTTCGAATACTTCCAGAATGAAGCGGTCGTGGACAACATGGAAATCATCCAATACCAGCAACATGGGGGTTGGGTGGGTCAGCACATCGGCAATCCAGGCGGAGGCAATGGCTTGTGGGGGAGGAACCTGGCCAGCGCGCAAAACGCGGCCAATTTGGCCGAGGTTGGAATAACTGCTTGCATTTTCGCGGTTCGCGACAGCTTGTAAGGCCGATGCCAGTATTGTGAAAAAGCGTCCCGGATCCTGGTCGTTTTCGTCCAGTGTTATCCATGCCACGGGGTACTGGATGTCGGCCAGCCATTCTGCCAGACAGGTGGTTTTTCCGAAACCGGCAGGCGCAGAGACGAGCGTCATCGGGCAGCCGCGAGCGAGACTTTCGTTCAGGCGCTGGATTAGGGAAGGTCGTATTACGCGAGCGGTAGGTGGGGCGGGTCGATGGGTTTTAATCGAAAGGGTATAGTCCATGCGCTGAGAAAGACTTACACTTCGGCCAGAAGCTGAATTTCTTCGTTCATGCGTCCCAAGGTCCAGTTGATTTGCCAATCATTGTCGTACTGGCGATAGAACGTTTCGATGATCATAATCATCCAAAGATAGGTGTTATAAAGCATTCGCCGGCGAACTTGATTTCGTGTAGACAGCGCTCCGTGGCCAAACCCTTCGGAATAATGGCTGTTGGGGTTGCGATCTCCAAAGAAAGACTCCACGAGTGGGTCGGCCCACATTACTCGTTCAAAATCGATCAGACCGGTGACTTTTCCGGTTGCCGGGTCGACAAACACATTGCCATCCCAAATGTCCCAATGCACCAGGCGAGGGGTCTTGACTTCATCCAACGCATCGAAGTGCTTCTCCATGAGGCCATACAGTTCATCGTAGGGCAGGGGGAGTTTGACGTCGATCGCTTTTCCATCGGCGATGACCCAGTCGACCATTTCGAGGAAAGTCTTTCGCCAGGAGGTACCGGGCTGTTGCGGTTGAGCCCAATATCCGAACGCCGAATTGGTGATCTGGCTCATTTCATAGGCCATGCGCCCCAGAGAGCGCTCGATCTCAACTTGCTGTTCGGCAGGGATTTGCTGCCGGACCTGATGAAGCGGGCTGCCAGGCAGCATTTTCATGATGAAGAAGTCAGAAGGAAGCAGGTTTCGGGAGGTATCGTAGATGTAAATATCTGGAACAGGCACGCTGGTTTTGGATTTCACCAGGCGCATCGACTCCACTTCGGCCTTCATGATATCTTTTTCATAGCGGAGTCCTTTAACGTTTTCCAGAGGCGCGGCTTTGAGCACGCACTGGAAACCATCATCCAGTTTGAGGCGTGCCGCAGCATTGAAGTAGCCTTCGCGTAATTCTTCAAAGAGGGTGACTTTGCGTTTTGATCCAAAGTGGTGGGCGATGATGCTCTGGGCGAGTTCGTGCGTTAGGGGGATTTTGGACAGGCTGTACATGGCTACCTCAAAATAAAGACGGAGTTCTCTCATTGAATTATACGTGGAAAAAGCAATAGCCGACACGAAGAAGACGGTATGACTTGGACGTTTGAAGAATCTAGCTACGTTATGTTTGTGCTCCAAGTAGTTTTGGCCGATTTGCGGCCCAATCCTCGACCTGCAAGAGCGCTTCCCAATGAGAAAGAACTGTTCCTGATCCGGGAGGGTTGCAAAAAGACGGTAAAACGTCTATTGGATGTGTGGTAGCAGACCGCGAGCGCGAGGCGAATCATAATTCATGTTGGTTTGCCAGAAAAGTGCGCCAGAGGCGTTCAATATCCGGGGGGAGCGTTTGATGATCAATTTCTCGCGCAACCTCATCTTGATTAAGATGGCGAATGTCTCCGGCTGTGCCATGGAGAGTGAAAAACTGCCACGAATGTCACGATGGCGGCGGCCAAAAACGAAAGCCTGGCGACTTGATGGTCGCTATAACAAGACCGAGAAAGACCATCTCAAAAGTTACGGCACAACCGATTAGTATTGGGATCATCTATTTGATTGTGCTAATCTGCTACGCCGATGTCGTAGCAATCTGCTTCCTACCGGGCTTCGCCCTCATTGCCCCAAAAACTATGGATTTTCTTGGAATGTTGAATGCAGCGTATTAGAGTGCTAGACTATAAATCGTATCCTGGAACCTCGATGATCTCCATGAGCGACATGCCGCTGCTCGAAATAGTGGGTTCCCATGTCTTCGTCAACGTGTACACTGCTCGACTGACGACGAACATCGCTATGATAAAGGTGATTTGTTATGAAAAAGGTTGCCGCGCTCATTCGTATTATTCGCCCCGAACTGCCCATAGCGGCAGGGATTTGTGTTGTCGTGGGACAGGCGATTGCGCTCGGGAAATTTCCACCGCTCACACCGTTAGGAATGGGATTTGCGTTAGGCTTCTTTCTGTCCAGTTCGGCGATGGTTTTTAACGATCTGTTTGACTTAGAAGTGGACAGGATCAATGCGCCTGGGCGACCATTGCCTGCCGGTGACTTAACAAAGCGTGAGGCGATTGCCTGGGGATTGTTGACCGGGGTGATCGCCCTTGGGCTTGCGATGTTCATTCATCCTTTGGTTTTTGCGTGCAGCCTGGTGCTGTGGGGCTTGGGCTTCTTGTACAACTGGCGCTGGAAGGCCGCTGGCCTGTTGGGCAATCTGATCGTCAGTCTCAATGTGGCAATGACCATCCTCATCGGTGGGTTAAGCGTGGGTGGGGCATCCAATCCGATGGTATGGATCTTTAGCGCGATTGCTTTCTTCTTCGATCTGGCAGAAGAAATAGCGGGTGATGCAATGGATATGGAGGGCGACCAGGAGCGCGGTTCTAAATCGTTAGCCATCGTACACGGAAGACCTGTTGCATTGCGTGTATCCAGATTATTGTTCGTGTGGGTGGTTCTGTTAACCCTCGTTCCGTTGGCGTTAGGCGAGAGCCGGTGGAGTTACTTGATTCCTATTGCCTTGATGGATCTCGTCCTGGTTGTTTTCTCCGGCAAACTGGTCCGAAGCCAAACACCGGCAGAAGGGAGGAGTGCGATGCGAATGATGTATATTAGCGCGACCTTGGGATTGCTAGCATTTGTCCTGGCTCGATTTTGAAATGCTCACTGAAGCATTTCTAATCAGACAGATAAGGAGAAATTGAGATAAACAACAATTGATATAAAGATTTAACCTTGTAAGTCGTTGTAAATATCACAAATTGATGGTATGATAACTAGCAGTAAGTAGTTCTTCAAATTTAACTCTGTGATTTGCTTCAGCAGGCAAAATGGAGCAATAAATCCAGAAGCATTGAAAATTATCGTTTACCGGTTTTTTTGTAGAGCTCGCTAAAAAGAGAGCATGTATAACCAAGATAGATTGAAATATCAGGTTATCAAAATCGCTTGCGAGGCACACCCTCGCTTCCCCCTCTGGACACACGTTAGATCTTTTGCATCCAACCCTCTCGAATTTTTCGCCGAAAAAGTGGGAGCGCTCCCGAAAAAGCAATGACTAATCGCAAATTGGAAGTTCACCAACTGTTGAGTTCCAATATCCCCTCAAAAGCAAGAGGGTTTATGCGCCTTGACCAGAGCAGGCGCAATTTCTATTTGGTTATATGGCGTTAACTGTGGGTCGGTTAGCGCTATAAACAATGTCGATTTTCTAAAGGAGAAAGGGAAAAATGAAAGTTAGCCTACACAAGTATTTTGGTGTAGCAGTCGCCATGATCATCCTGGCGACAGCATTGGTTGGCTGCCAACCTGCGGCCTCCACCCTCGCACCGGTTGGCGAACCGACTACGGCCCCCGAGCCCACCAAGGCCCCCGAGGCTACAGCTGCCCCCGTGGAAGAGCCTACCGCTGTTCCGACCGAAGCTCCGTCAGACCCTGCGTCGATCGCCGCTTCTCTGCCCCGCAACGAGACACTGTACTTCAACGGTCAGCAGTGGGGCTCTGTTGTTTGCTGGAACCCCTACGGCTCTAGCTGCAACAATGCCATGGCCTTGGCCGCCGGCGATAACGCCCGTGTGACCATGTTCGAAACCCTGTACCTGTACAATATGCTCGATGGTCAGCAGTATCCGCTGTTGGCTGACGGCCCCTTCACCTGGGACGAGGGCATGACTCAGATCACCGTCAAGATCAACCCCGCTGCCAAGTGGAGCGATGGTACCCCCGTGACGGCCGACGATGTTGTGTACACCTGGGAAGCCAACAAGAAGTACGAGACCGGCGCTTACACCGGCAACAAAGACTATGTTGATACCTTCGAAGCCGTTGACGCCTCGACCGTTGTCGTCAAAGCCGTTTTGGGCGATGATGGCAAGACCAAGAACCCCCTGATGGTTCAGGCCTACCTCAGCAGCCAGTACATCATGCAGAAAGCTTGGACCATGACGCTGGAAGAGCGCGTTGCCGGCGATGCGACTGCCTTCAAGGCTGACGTTGCTGAAGACGTTGTCTTCTCTGGTCCTTACGGTCCCTTCTTCGCTGATGACACCAAGGTTGTCATGGTTCGCAATGACGCTTACTGGGGTCAGGACGCCTCCATGTTCGGCAAGCTGCCCGCTCCGAAATACCTTGCGCACGTGATCTACAAAGACAACGCCGCTGGTACGACCGCGCTGCAGGCCGGTGAGGTGGATGTTTCACAGCAGTTCAACAGCAATGTTCAGGACTTCTGGCTCAAGCAGAACCTGCCCATCTCGACCTATTTGCCCGAGGCCCCCTACGGCATCGGCGCCAGCCTCCCGACCGCCTACTTCAACCTGACCGCCAATGGTTTGGACCAGGTTGCTGTTCGCAAAGCGATCGCCATGGCTGTCGACTATCCTACCATCATCGCCAACGCGATGACCAATCAGTCCGCGACCTTTGATCAGGTTCCGCGGTCCCTGATGAACCCGACCCCCGGCGAACAGGCCGCCTACGACCACGCTGCTGTTGCTGATCTGCAGTGGGCCGGTAATGACATCGAAGGCGCCAACGCGCTCCTGGACGAAGCTGGCATCGTCGACACCGACGGTGATGGCATCCGCGAGTTCAATGGCCAGAACCTGCGCTACACCGCGACCTGCCCGAACGGCTGGTCTGACTGGCAGGCTGCGATCGAGGTTGTTGCCGCCGCTGGTAAGGAAATCGGCATCGACATCGTCACCAACTACCCGGAATGGTCCGTTTATCAGACCGTTGTGACCAAGTCCGACGCTCCGCTCCCCGAAGGTTATGAAATCTTCATGATGTGGAGTGGCGGCGCTGGTCCGACCATGCCTTGGGGCCGCGTTCGTGGCCTGATGAGCTCTGAGTTCGTCGGCCTGGCCAGCAACTGGAACGGTAACTGGGGTCAGTACACCAACGCTCGCGTTGATGAACTGCTTGCTTTGATCCCCAGCGAATCCGATCAGGCCAAACTGAAGGAATACTACACCGAACTGGTCGAGATCTACCTGACCGAGGTTCCTTCCTTCACCCTGATGTATCGCCCGCAGTCCTTCCACACCGTGAACGAGAGCGTTTGGACCAACTTCCCCCACGAGGGTGATGGCACCAACCCGCCCGTTCCGCCGTTGGATCTGACTGACGGATGGAGCATTGCCGGTCTCTATAACCTAGAGCTGGTCAATCCGTAATCCGTAAGTTGTAATAAACAGCCATGTTCCGCGAACCCCGGAACATGGCTGTTTATTCAAGTGAATTGTCTGTATAATAAAGTAACGCCTTTAATAATAAAAATTGTATACATGAAGAAGGAGGAGGTGTTGAGTTGAAAGGCTATCGAAAGTATTTCCTCAACAAGCTGGGTTGGTTCCTTGTTACCTTGGTATTTGCGTTTATTCTGAACTTCACGCTTCCTCGTTTGATGCCGGGCGATCCGGTAGCTGCGATTGTGGCCAGGATGGCTCAAGGGTTGAGCAATGCCACTGGCGTACAAAGAATTTATGAACAATACACGGAACTGTTTGGTACAAACAAACCTATCATTGAGCAGTTCTTTATCTATATAGGGAATGTCCTCAAAGGGGATTTTGGTTTCTCGTTCAGCCAATATCCTCGGACGGTTGCGGATACAATCGGTTCCTCCATCTGGTGGACCATTGCGCTCCAATTCCCGGCGATCATCGTAGGATGGATCCTCGGGAATGTGTTGGGCGCATTAGCTGCCTACTTGAAGGGCGGCTTTGATAAAGTGCTCATGCCTGCGACGATGTTTTTGAGCAACTTCCCCGCTTATGGCATGTCGATCATTTTTGTAGTGATTTTTGCTGTGGGTTTGGGCTGGTTCCCAACCTCGGGTGGATACGGCTTTGATCTATTGCCAGATTTTAGCCTCAAATTTATCTGGTCCGTCATTGTTCACTACCAATTGCCCTTCTGGTCGATTGTCACGGTGATCGTCGGCGGACAGGCGATTGGTATGCGTTCTATGTCCATTTATGAATTGAACGCAGATTACGTTAAATATGCTCGTTTCCTGGGTATCAAAGACAAGAAAATTGTCGGATACGTATTCAGGAACGCTATGCTTCCGCAAATTACCGGTCTAGCGCTGTCGATCGGAACCATGGCCGGTGGCGCATTGGTGACCGAGATCGTCTTTAGTTACCCCGGCCTGGGCACCACGCTGCTGCGCGGGATTATGGGCCAGGATTATCCACTCATTTCCGCATCCACACTCCTCATTACCGTCATGGTTTTGATTGCGACATTCCTGATCGAAATCTTATACGGTGTCATCGATCCGCGGATCAAAGCCGCGCAGGCAGATTAAGGCGGAGATGCGAAAATGAAACACACGCTACAACAGATTTTTAACTCCGGAAAGTTCAAGACGGGTTTCGTCATCTTTGTGACCATCTTGCTGTTTGTGTTCATTTACCCGGTTTTCGTCAAAGACCCACCTTTGCAGATCATTGCTCAAGGCACCTTCTTTGAGCCTGGGATTTACGTGAGCGTTTACGACAGCATCAGCGCTGAGCCGTTCACCCTGAATCTTCGGGACGCCGGTGATAAACGAATCGTCAGCAAATTAACCGCGGATGATCGCGTGGCAATGCAAGAGTGGCTTGTTGGCGCGGGAATACCGGAAGAAGACATTAACCTTGAAGATACCAAGGAACTGCTGGATTTGTGGAATGCAAACTATGATCCCAACAAGAAGATCCAAGGGATGACCTTTGCGCGCCAACGGTTTTTCCAGCGGCTAGACGATAATCTGGACGGTTTGCTGGCAACCGAAGCGTTAGTGATTGCCGCTCCCAATGCCGATACAGGCGCTCTTGAGCAGGTTGATACCGTTGAACAAAAAGATTATGTGAATGTTGCTCATGTGGCCAATGTGCGCTGGCTTCCACTTGGTACGGACAACTTTGGCCGGGACGTGTTGACGGAACTGGTGAAAGCTACTCAGGTATCCTTACGTATCGGCCTGGTTGCCGGTTTAATCGCAACCTTGATCGGACTCACCTTGGGATTGTTGGCAGGTTACATAGGCGGATGGGTGGATGACATCATCATGTTCATCACCAATCTGTTTACCGTGATCCCCAGTATGGTTCTGCTGATCTTGATCTCGTTCAGCATTAGCCAGGAGCAAAGAGGAGCAACTACAGTCGCTGTCGTGATCGGTTTTACCTCCTGGGTATGGACCGCCAGAGCGGTCCGCGCGCAGGTAGTTTCGCTACGTAACCGCGACCACGTCAACCTCTCGAAACTCTCCGGGCACACCATCCCCCATATCATCATCTTTGACATCTTGCCGTACATTGCTTCGTATGTGGTGATGGCGTTGATCCTCCAAATTTCATCGGGTATTCTGGCGGAAGCGGGTTTGTCCGTGTTGGGGTTGGGGCCAAGAACCACTGAAGTGCCGACCCTGGGCTTGATGATGAACTGGGCGATGATTTACCAGGCGCATATTTTGAACAAATGGTGGGCCTACCTGCCAGTACTTTTAACAATTGCGCTGATTTCATTTTCTATGAACCTGATGAATACTGGTCTCGACCAGATATTCAACCCGGCTCTGCGAGACTAGGCGGTCAACATGGGAAAAGTCATCTTAGACGTTCGAGAATTATCCACCAAGTATATTACTCGCTTCCGTGAGGATGTATACGCGGTTGACCACGTTTCTCTCAAGGTCGAAGAGGGGAAGTCTTTGGGGATTGCTGGCGAATCGGGCTGCGGCAAGTCGACCCTTGCGCTTAGCCTCATGGGATATTACTTCCCGCCGCTTCATTATATGGGTGGCGAAATCATCATTGACGGGCGCAACATTTCCGGAATGAAGCCCGATGATATTCGCAAGTCGATTTTGGGGACCGAAATTTCTTATATTCCCCAAGCGGCCATGAACGCTCTGAATCCCACCCAAAAAGTGATTAGCTTCATTGAGGATGTGATCCAGGCGCACAACCCAACGACCACCAAGAAAGAAATCTATGAATTGGCTCGCTTCAGCTTTGAGCGACTTGGGCTTCCCGCTGAAGTGCTGCAGAAGTATTCCGTAGAGCTTTCGGGCGGCATGAAGCAGCGCACGGTGATCGCAATTTCGGTGATTTTACAGCCGAAGGTTTTGATCGCCGATGAGCCCTCATCCGCTTTGGATGTTACCTCCCAGAAGATGGTGATCAAGATGTTGCGCGACCTGATGGAGAAAGAGATCATCAAGTCGATGATCTTTATTACCCACGAGCTGCCGTTGTTGTACAACGTAACCGATGACATTATGGTGATGTATGCGGGGCAAATTGTGGAACGAGCCTCGGCGCATGATGCCGTGTTTGATCCGCTCCACCCATACTCGAAGGGTTTGATGGGCTCGATCATTGTTCCGGAGAGTGGACTCCGCGGACACAAATTGACCGCCATCCCTGGCGTGCCGCCCAACCTCAAGCGACCACCTGCGGGTTGCCGATTTGCAGAGCGTTGCAAATATGTGAAACCGGAATGCCGGACCATCTCGGTGAATTTGCGCGAGGTGGGGGATGGGCGTACTTACCGATGTATCTTTAAAGAAGAAGAACTGAGGGAGGCTTACAAAAATGAGTGAAGAACGAAAATTGTGCCTCAGTGGTAAAGGGGTGACCAAAGTCTTTGGTTTTGGTCGCACCAGGACCGTCGCGGTTGACCGCGTAGATTTTGATTTCTACGAAGGTGAGATCATTTCCATTGTAGGTGAGTCGGGGAGTGGAAAAACAACTCTGGCAAAAATGCTTTTGGGTTTGATCAGCACCACGGAAGGCGAAATTTACTTCCAGGGTGAGAAAAGAGACATCAGCACCCAAAAGAAAAAGCAGGAGTATTGGAAGAATATTCAAGCGATCTTCCAGGACCCGTTCTCATCTTACAACATTTTCAACAAAATTGATGCCGTTTTGTTGGATTGTATTCATATGCGCGGCGGGCGTCATCTGTCGTACAAGACCAAAGTCGAGATGATGACGCAGGCGTGCAGCTTTGTCAATCTAAAGTTCGAAGAGTTGACCAACAAGTATCCCTTTGAACTTTCGGGTGGGCAAATGCAGCGCTTGATGATTGCGCGCATTTTCTTGCTTCAACCAAAAATTTTACTGGCTGACGAACCTACTTCCATGATTGATGCCTGCTCCCGGGCTACCATCCTGGACATGCTCATGCGCTTGCGGGATGATATCGGCACGACCCTGATCTTTATTACCCATGATATCGGTCTGGCCTACTACGTGTCCGACAGCGTATACATTATGGAAAAAGGGAAATTTGTGGAGCGGGGTACGGCAGATGCCGTTATTCTTAATCCTCAAGAACCCTATACCAGGCGCTTGATCAGTGACGTTCCCAAGATATACGAAGAGTGGGATTTGTCCACCGTATAAACGATCAGACTGGCTAGAGTGATAAAGAGCGGTCCTATTGGATCGCTCTTTTAATTGATCGTCTTGTTGAGGATATGTTAGAGAATAATCTTCAGTTCTTTCGCTTGAGCCACCGCTTGCAAGCGGTTGTTGACCCCCAGCTTCTCGAAGATATTTTGCAGGTGGGTTTTTACGGTGCTTTCAGAGATCGAAAGTTGATTGGCGATCTGGCGGTTGGTTTGCCCTTTGCTGAGGTAACGAAGCAGATCCTGTTCACGTTGGGTGATCGAGGCGGAGGTCGTCAGTGCCGCCAGGTCTCCGGGAAGTGTGATCGTGTTTGAACCACCCAGGATGAGGATTTCTCGGATGAATGCCTGAACGTCGGGGGTGAGTCTCTCGGTTTCCAAGGCTAGTTTGAGAAGGGGCATGTTGTCTGATATGGTGTCTAGAAAAGGGCGGAGAAGGCGTTCGGGAGTTGCCAGCCTGACGGCATCTAGCAGTTGTTGCAGCGCCTGACTTACCTTGTGCTGGGCTAACATAGCGCGGACCAAAAGTAGATGTGCATAAAGCGCTGGATCGTACATAGTGCTGATAGGGTAGGTTTCGAGGACTTGCCGAACCATTTGCTCGGCGCGAACGGCTTGGTTATTCTGGAGTAGCAACTCTGCTTGCGCGAGGTCTAGTAGGTAACCGTGCGAGTCGTCGGGCAAGCCACTGAGAATTTGCTCGGCCATAGTGATGTCGCCGCTCCGTAGGTATATCTGGGCATGAAGGGCGGAGAGGTCCGCATCAGTCCACATGCCCGAGGGTCGCCGGGCGTGCAAATCACGGATGGCAGTCAGGGTAGCGATTGCCTCATGGGAATTGTTTTCGGCCATTAAGATCTTGGCGCGTAGAATGGCAAATTGAACCACCATATTGGTGCTGGTGGGGTTGGGATCCACCTCCTGCGCTTGGGCCAAGGTTCTGTTCGCCAGAGCCAACTCATTGCGTTCCAGTTGGATGTGGCTGAGGACCACAAGCGTGATGCTGGCGGTCTCAGGGAGACTCCCACGTTGAAGCAAAGCCTGTTCCAGTATTTGCCGGGCCAGTTTTTCGCTCTTTCGGAGCTGCCCGGTTACGAAGATTTGCCGGGCCAGGACCCCGCCTACCATTAACAACACAAACAGATTCTTTTGCGCCTGTGCCTGATGGAGTAAATGAGTGAGCTGATCTTGAAGTAGAGCGAAATCCATGCCATGGCCCAACCTGAGTATTTGCAGACCATTGAGGAGATCCCAGCGAGTTTCGTTCGTCTGGCTATTGGTGGTTGGGTAGAGTAGTCCCTGCGCCCAACTTAATCGCACGTCTTGAATTTCCGCCAGTACATCGAGATCATCTGGCGTCAGGCGTGTATGATCTTTATTGGTAAGGTTCGTTTCAATGCGGGCAATTACTCGTTCGATAGCCTGCTTGGGTAGCGCGATGTAAGCCAGCCGCAGGTACATGCCCAGGAGGGTTTTGTGTCTTTGAATCACGTCTTCGGGAAGTTCTTGCAGCCAGCGCAGAAGGCGAGAGTCTTCACCGAACTGTTCCAATTCACGGAGCGCCATCGACTCGATGATTTCGGCGGCCTCATCCCAGGCATCGATCGCCAGAAGGTGGTAAATAGAGTCTGCGAGCGCGGACTCGCGCTTATACCATGCTGCCGCTCGGTGGTGGAGGATGGGGATTTCATTCGGATAACGCGTTTTAAGCTGACTCACGAGCATTTCGGCGAATAAATCATTGTACCGGTACCAGCCAGGTTGTTCCAACCGGACCACAAACATATTTTCCTGCCAGAGACGTGATAGAACATCCGCTGAACCGGTTTTAGACAATACGGCGTCACATAGGCTGCCGTTGAGGTGCTTGAGCACGGCCGTCTTGAGTAGAAACTCTTGGGTAGATTCAGACAAGTGCTGAAAAACTGTTTCCAGAAAGTACTCGCGCAGGTAAATGTGCGCGCCGCTGAAGGACTCAATAAATTGGCGGCGGTTTTCCTGCTTTTCCAGGGCTAGCGCTGCCAGAGTGAGTCCGGATGCCCAACCTTCAGCCCGGCGAACTACTGTTTCCAAGTCGGAATCGGCCAGTTGGGTTGATTGGGGGTATTGGCGTAAATAATGGATGCCTTCTTCGAGGGTGAAGCGTAAGCTGGTTGTGTCCAGCTCGGTGAGTAGACCTCTGGCACGAACCTGGGCGAGGGCTAAAGGTGGGCGGGTGCTGCCCGAGAGCACGATCACCAAATTGGGCGGGAGATGATCCAGCCACTCCTGGATGGTGGCAATTAACTCTGGAAGCGTGATGAGATGAAAGTCATCCAGGACCAGACCGAGACTGGTTGTACGGAGCGTCGATCCCACAATCTGGTTGGTGAGCTGGGGAACGAAGTCTGAGGCGTGAAAGGAGGCAAGGTTCTGTAAAGCAGTGGATAATTCCTGACCAAAGTCGGGATAGATGTGTTGGAATGAGGCAATGATCGAACGCCAAAAACGAAGGATTGTATTATCGTCTTTGTCTAATGAAAGCCAGGCAATCGGGAAAGAGCGAGATCGAGCCCAATCGTTCAAGAGCGTCGTTTTGCCAAAGCCGCTCGGAGCTGTAACCACTGTAATCGGGGTGTGGATCAGGCTCGTCAGGCGAGGGCGAGTTATCAGGCGCGGGGGCAATACAGGCAGGTTGACTTTTGTCATCGGGATGAAGGATGTATCAATGCGTGGGCTGTCGCTTTGGGTGTTGACAGCAGCGTCCGCTGAATACCGTTCGAAGAGATCCTGGCCCGCTAGAGTCAAACTGGCTCGTTCCAGCCGCTCAGCAGTCAATTCCTCACCTTTCCCCAGGTATAGTTTCCGCAGCTTGCCATCTCTACGGCGATACCCGTACCAAAAATCCTTCTGGCGGCGGGATTCGCGCCGGACAGTAAAATGCCCGTTTGTGCCGTAGAAGGTAAAACTTTTGTGCTCGGCTAACCAGGTGAACCATTCGATGGAGTCAACCTCGAGTATGATCTCTTGGTCTTGAAGGCGATTATTGATGATAACACTGGCTAACCTTGTCGGCATTTTTCCTCGTTTATAGTCATGAAGTTACCCAACACATATCATTATAGTCCGTTGGGTAACAAAATCAAGTTACAAATCCTCCGAATGAGCAGCGAATTTCACTTGAGAACGATCACAAAATCAACCGAATGCCTTATTATCAATCGCCCCGAAGGAATGTATTCTATGATAGATCGTTTACAGGTAGTTTTATTGGTAGTTTCTTTAAAAATTTCCTCCAACCATCCATGCTGAAAGGATATTTGTTTATGACCCTTTGGAAGAAGATCACAAAGTACCCCAGACTCGGTTTAGTTCTCTTAGCGTATATCGCCTTTGTGGCGCTGGGGCTGCCGGACGGTTTGTTGGGTGTCGCCTGGCCTTCTATCCGTGGCGATTTCGGTATCCCATTGGATGCGTTGGGTATGCTTTTGCTTGCCAGTGTGTCGGGCTATATGACCTCCAGCTTCATCAATGGACCGCTGATTGCGCGGTGGGGAGTGGGGCGAATTTTAGCGGCCAGTTGTGCCTTCACAGGAATCGCCTTGATTGGTTACACTCTGGTTCCGATTTGGCCGATGATGGTTTTGTTAGGCGTGGTAGCTGGCTTAGGCGCTGGAGCCATCGATGCCGGGCTCAACACCTATGTAGCCTCGCACTTCGGCGAGACGCTCATGCAGTGGCTTCATGCCAGTTGGGGCATTGGTGTTACTCTGGGCCCAATCATCATGACTATTGGGCTTTCTGCGACCGACACATGGCGCACAGGATATCGAGCGGTAGGGATATTCCAGATATTGTTAGCGCTCGGGTTTGTCCTGACTCTCTCGATGTGGAATAACAATAAGAAGCCCACCGGCGAAGGCGAAGCGCCGAAAGTACTGACGGATTATAAAACCCCCATGTCAGAGACGGTTAAGCAGCCCATGGTCTGGCTGAGTATGCTCCTGTTCTTCCTCTACGTGGGCGCGGAGACTTCCTTTGGCACCTGGACCTACTCGCTGCTGACCGAAGCTCGTGGAATTGCTCCTACGGTGGCGGGTTTCTTTGCAGGTAGCTATTGGGCCACCTTTACAGTGGGTCGGGTGGTGGCTGGCGTCGTCGCCAAAAAGGTGGGCGCGCGGGGCCTGGTGATCGGTGGTCTTGTGGGAGCATTGATTGGCGCCGCGCTGTTGATTTGGAATCCCTTCCCGGTGGCGAACGTGATCGCAGTCGCGATCATCGGTTTGGCAATTGCCCCCATCTTCCCGGCATTGATGTCCGGTACCAGCGCGCGAGTTGGAGAGCGGTTCGCGGCGAATACCATCGGTATGCAAATGGCCTCGACGGGTCTTGGAACGGCTGTCATCCCTGGATTGATGGGGGTGTTTGCGCGGCAGGTTTCGTTGGAAGTCATTCCTTACACGCAGTTTACTGTGTTTGCGGTTTTACTGGTTACTTATCTTCTGTCCGTGCGTCCGAAAAAGTCGTTGGCAACCTCTGCGGTTGCTCTCGGTGAATAGAAAAGTCTGGTAGAGCCTGATCAATCAATATGAGGAGTTACAAATGAAAGAGATCGAATCTGTTCTGACCCAAATGACCCTGGAAGAAAAGGCCGCCTTGTGCACTGGAGCCTCTCCGTGGACGACCGCTCCCGTCAAGCGGTTGGGTGTGCCCGAAATGGTTGTTTCGGATGGCCCGCACGGCGTGCGCCGTGTGGCGGATGTGAACTCGATTGCTCAGAAAAGTCTACCGGCAACTTGTTTCCCCACCGCTTCCTGCCTGGCTTCGACTTGGGATGTGGATTTACTTCGCAAGATGGGTCAGGCTTTGGCGGAGGAGTGCATCGCGCTCAATGTGGATGTTCTCTTGGGACCGGGCGTTAACATGAAACGGTCTCCTTTAGGTGGGCGTAATTTTGAGTATTTCTCTGAAGATCCTTTCCTGGCAGGCGAAATGGCCGCCAGCCTGATCAACGGCATTCAGGAAAAGGGCGTGGGCACCTCGCTCAAGCACTATGCGGCAAATAACCAGGAATTTCAGCGCTTCAGTATCAACGCCGAAGTGGATGAGCGTACCCTGCGAGAGATCTACCTGCCTGCTTTTGAGAAAGCGGTTAAACAAGCACAACCCTGGACGGTGATGTGCAGCTATAACAAGATCAACGGCGTGTACGGGTCCGAGCACCATTACCTCTTAACTGAAATTCTCAAGGAAGAATGGGGATTTGAGGGGTTCGTTGTGTCCGATTGGGGCGCGGTGCATGATCGGGTGGCCTCTCTCAAGGGCGGATTGGATCTGGAAATGCCTGGTCCTATGGACCGGCGGGTGCAGGCTGTTGTTGATGCGGTGCGCTCAGGCGAGCTCGACGAGGCAGTCTTGGACGCCGCGGTACGCCGCTTGCTGCGGATCATTTTCAAGGCAGCCGAAACTCCCAAGAATGGGACGTTTGACGTGGAGGCGCACAATAATCTGGCCCGGCAGATTGCCGCGGAAGGCATGGTTTTGCTGAAGAATAACGGCATTTTGCCGTTGAAAGATATTCAGCACGTGGCAGTGATTGGCCGCGCCGCTGAAACCGCTCACTTCCAGGGTGGCGGTAGTTCGCACATCAATCCGACCAAGGTCGTGGTTCCGTTCAAGGAATTACAGGCTCGGGCTGGGGATGCGGAGTTCACTTACGCCGAAGGTTACCCGGCGGATGACTCGTTGCGACCGGAGATGGTCGAGCAGGCAGTTTTGCTAGCCAAGGAAGCGGATGTGGCAGTTCTATACATTGCCCTGCCTAGCTATAAGGAAAGCGAAGGCTATGATCGGGTTGACCTGGATTTGACAGCCCAGCAGATCGCGTTGATCAAGGCGGTTTCGAAAGTTCAGCCCAAGACGGTAGTCGTGCTCAACAATGGCTCACCAGTGGCCATGACCGAATGGCTGGATGATGTTGCCGCGGTCCTGGAAGCCTACATGATGGGCCAGGCCGGTGGCGCGGCCATCGCGGATGTGCTTTTTGGAAAAGTAAATCCTTCTGGTAAACTAGCCGAGACCTTCCCGCTCAAGCTGTCGGACACCCCGGCGTACCTGAACTGGCCAGGTGGCGCAGGCGAAGTGCGTTACGGTGAAGGATTGTATATCGGTTACCGCTACTACGACGCCAAGCAAACGCCTGTTTTGTTCCCCTTCGGACACGGGCTGAGCTACACCACCTTTGCTTATAACAACGCGCGGGTTTCGGCGAAATCCTTCAAGGATGTGGACGGCGTGATCGTCACCGTGGATGTAACCAACACAGGGAAAGTTGCGGGCAAGGAAACCGTGCAGGTTTACGTGCACGATCAACAATCTGGGTTGGTTCGCCCCGAGAAAGAGTTAAAGGGGTTTGCTAAAGTCGAACTCAAGCCAGGCGAGACAAAATCGGTTTCTATCCCGCTCGATTTCCGCTCCTTTGCTTATTACCACCCTGAATATAAGCAATGGATCACCGAAAATGGTCAGTTTGTAATTCTGGTAGCGGCCTCGGCTGCGGATATTCGGGCCAAGCTCACCGTGACCCTGGAGTCAACTTTGAAACTGCCCTTCATCTTGGACCGCGAGTCGACGATTCGCGAGTGGACAGCGGATCCGCGTGGCAACCTGGTGATCGCTCCGCTCTTGGAAAAGATGCAGGAAATGAGCAAGCAAACCTTCGGTGATGACAGCAGTGAAGGAATTGGCATGGACATTATGCAGATGTTCCTGGATATGCCTTTGTTGAGCGTGTTGTTGTTCAACCAAAGCGCGCTGACCATGCCGCCCGAGGAAATTGTCGACGGAATGTTGATGCAAGCCCGCAGCATGTAGTCCGAAGATTGAACGGGGCGAGGGTTCTCAGGCCTTCGCCCCGTTTTTGTTTTAAGCGGTTTCCGGCAGAATCTCTTTTGGGCTCGTATAGCTAGTGTAGGGTTCGTGGCTGCCTGGATCATCCTGTCCGTTCGGACAGGTAAAGACTCTCTTCTCGGTGGGGCGGCAGAAAACCGAGTCTGGGATATGATTAAGTTGTTGAATGGAAATGAGCAAAAGAGGTCCTATGTTAACCTACGATGAGTTAGTAATTCGAATTGCTACCTGGGCAGAGTCCGAAGAGGATGTGCGTGGAGTAATGATGCTTGGGTCACGGGCCAGGACGGATCATCCAGCGGATGAGTGGGCGGATCTGGATGTCGTCATATTCGCCAGAAATTCGGACCAGTATATTCACGGCGGCGATTGGACCGGGAAGATTGCCCCGCGTTGGCTTACATTCATTGAGCGAACCGGGGATGGACGGGCCTGGGAGCGGCGCTGCATGTACGAAGGTGGGCTGGATGTGGATTTTGCGCTTAATCCTGAGGAATGGCTGGATGGCATGCTTCACCAAATGCCTCGCGACGCAGAGGATATCCTGCGAAAAGGGGTGCGGGTGCTGGTGGACAAGGATGGGAAGCTGGCAAAAATCGTGACTCTGCCATTCGGAAAAACCGCTCCCTTTGAACGGCCCGCTGAACACGAATTCCTGAATGTTGCTAAGGATTTTTGGTATCACACTGTGTGGAGCGCCAAGCACTTGCGACGCGGTGAGTTGTGGTGGGCAAAGACAGGCGTCGACATGCACTTGAAAGGATTGCTCCAGCGCATGTTGGAATGGCATGCGCAGGCGATGCGGGGAAGTGCGAGAGGGGTGTGGCTGCGGGGTAGATTCCTGGAAGAGTGGGCCGATCCGCGGGCTGTCGAGCAATTGTGTCAGGCCTTTGCGCACTATGATGCCCAGGATGTTGCCCGGGCCTTGCTGGTAACAATGGATATCTTTCGCCGCCTGGAAGATGAGACGGCAGCCCAATGGCACTATCTGCCTGAGATTCTAGGCGAACATCATACTGCGGCATATGCGAGACAGCTCTTGGACCCGCTTCTCCAGGAGGTAGAGCATTGAAAAAGGCCATTTTGCATGATCAATATGCTTCGGAATACGATCAACAGGTTAACGAGAGCAATTGCTTTATTGCTGAAGCGTTGTTTGGCCTGTGTTTCGAAGACGTCCAGCCCGGACAAAGGCTGGTGGATATTGGGATTGGTACCGGACTGTGCGCAGCGCTGTTTCAAAAGGCTGGCTTAATCGTTTATGGATTTGATTTCTCGCCGGTGATGCTGGAAGTCTGTGCCGCAAAGCGCGTAGCGGCGGACCTCCAGCAGCATGATTTGGAGTCAATCCCGTGGCCTTACCGTTCCGAAACATTTCACCTCGCGGTGAGCTGCGGCGTTTTACACTTTATTGAGCAACTGGAGCCGATCCTGGCTGAGGTTTCTCGGATTCTGGGGAAGGATGGGCGGTTTGCTTTCACAACCAAAGTTCCTCCTTTGACAGATAGCGCGAGTAAGGTTACGCGCCAGAGCGTGGGCGATTTTGAGATCTATTCTCACTCGACTGCGTATATCCAAAAAATACTCATCAAGCAGCAATTCGTTCTCAAAAAATCATTCCGTTGTCTTGTAGGAGAAGAGCCGTTTATTATATGGGTTGCAAAGAAGAAGGCTCAATTATGAAAAACACCATGCTCGTGCTCATCGAGGGCATTCCTGGATCAGGGAAAACATCAACGGCTCGACACGCGAAAGAAATGCTCGAGAAGCGAGGGGTGAAGCCCATGCTCTTCCTGGAGGGAGATTGGGACCATCCGGCAGATTTTGAATCGGTAGCTTGCCTGGACCCTTACCAGGTGGTAGAAATTGAGGAGCGGTTTCCGACTGCCGCTCCAATGGTTGAGACGTGGGGTTGGGTGGAGGACACCGAAACTTTCATTCCATATCGGAAGTTGGAACACGAACAAGGGGCGAATATACCGGATGGTTTGATCCAGGAATTAGCGGCTTATGAAATATATGACTTGCCACCGTCAAGACACATACGGTTGTTACAAAAGCGCTGGCTGAAATTCGCCCACCAGGCATATGTGGATGAACACACCTACATTTTTGAGTGTTGTTTCTTGCAAAATCCGGTGACCACGCTGCTGGCTCGACACGATCTCCCATTAGCGGACGTGTTTCGCCATATCCAGACACTATGCGACTATACGGCGCCGCTTAATCCCAGGCTTGTTTATCTGCACAAAAGTGATGTCCGCGCCGGATTGGAAAAGGCACGGGAAGAACGGCCACAGCAGTGGGCTGAATATGTCACCTGGTATCTTACGAGCCAGAATTATGGTAAACGGCGAGGTCTGCGCGGTTTTGAAGGTGTCATTCTGTTCTACGAAGAACGGCAGCAAATGGAGCTTGATCTCTTGCAGCGGTTGCCGATCCAATCGTTGGTGGTACGAGACAACCAACCGTGGGAGAACCGTTACCGACAGATCGAAATGTTCTTGTCAGATTAACTTTAAGGCAGGGTATCATTGAAAACCGTCGATTCTTATAAATTTATCTCCGGGATCACCAAAAGGATGATCCAAAATTGGATCAAAATGGAGACGCCGCGGGAAATTCCGTGGACTCCGTTACGTACGCCATTAGCTCAGTGTAAGGTTGCCTTGCTCAGTTCCGCGGGTATCGCTCTAAAGACGGATCCGCCTTTCGACCAGGAAACCGAACGAAGCCAACCTTGGTGGGGAGATCCTTCCTACAGGTTGATTCCCAACACGGCCACGGAAAAAGACGTCCGCCTTTATCACATGCACATCGACTCGACTTATGCACAACAAGACCTGAATTGTTTATTTCCACTGCAGCGTCTTGGAGAAATGGTTGAGGCTGGAAGGGTGGGCCAATCAGCACAGCGACACTATTCGATGATGGGCTATATTCTTGATCCAGAAGAGCTTCTTCGCGATACGGTTCCTGCGATCATTCGCGACCTCCGCGCAGATTTGGCTGATGTAGTCGTGCTGGTGCCAGCCTGACCCGTGTGCTGCTGGTCCGTTGGACTGGTTCAACGAGAATTAGAAGCGGCAGGGTTTTCCACGATCTGTCTGACGCCGGTGCCTGCGTTAACCGCTTCGGTTGGCGCGCCGCGGATTGCCGCAATAGAATATCCTTTGGGGCGCACATTGGGGCAGCCCGGAGACGCGGTGGGGCAGTTGGCAGTACTGGAGGCGACTTTACAAGCTCTCGAAAGTATCCAAACACCGGGCGAGGTGGTTCATCTGCCTTTTGATTGGCCCGAGAATCCCAAAGAAGTTCGTAATGACCCGCCCGAGGCTCCTCCGATCGCCAAATACCTGGCTCGGAATCCGTGGTTCTTGCCAAAATTGTTGAATAGAAAGGTTTGAAGAAACGTTGGTATAGATCGAATCAAAAAAGGGAGTGGGTAATGCCACTGCCTTTTTTGATTCTGGTTTCGGGTTAGGGCAAGCCGGCCTGCTCCATTCGAAAAGTCGCTTCGGTAGTGTTTCGAAGGCGCTATGCTTTTCGATTTTGGCACACAAAATTTGTGACAAATCTTCATAAGATCTTCAAAACAAGTTGCTATGATGAGCCGTAGATCAAAGGTTATGAGAAACATCCTGTTCATCTACAAGGAAAAGAGGTTGCCGCGCCTTTGATTAATCTAATCATATTGCAATGGAAGGGTCTAATGACACAAAGAAAAATTGTATCGGATCAAACACGAAGAAACTGGCTGTTGGATGCCGTGTTATTGATCAGCGCGGTCTTTGTTGCAGCCTCAAGCGCCTATTTCTTGTATTTCCCGTCCGCTGGATATCAGGGCGGGCGAAATCCTGGTTACAACGCCGTGGTCCTTTTTAACCGCGACACCTGGGACATAATTCACACATGGATGGGCATTGCCATGATCTTGGTGGCATTGGTTCATTTTCTCGTTCATTGGAATTGGGTGAATTCGATGGCGAAACGAGTCTGGCGAGAACTGACCGCCAAGTCGTCAATCATGAATGCTTATGGGCGATTCAATGTTGCTGTGGATATCATTATCGCGGTCGGGTTTTTTCTTGCGGCCATTTCGGGTGTGTATTTCCTCGTAGTGGGTGGAAGTCATGGTGGAACAAACCCGGACCCAATGATTATATTTAGCCGCACTACCTGGGATGTGATTCATACCTGGTCGGGCGTGGCAATGATCATCGCGGCTATTGTTCACTTTGCCATTCACTGGCGTTGGGTAATGAAGGTTACTGGGAAGGTGTTTTCCGGTTTGTTCGCTGAGAAGACATCTGGACCGTCTCAACCGGCAGTCGATCAGCCTGCTGTCTAACAGAATCAAGGAAGATAGGAGATTTTCGATGATTAAGAAAATAATGTTAGGAATGGGTTTGGCGGCGATTTCTGCCTTTCTAATTTATGGGGCGGTGGTACGCACGATGGAAAAAACACGCGAAGAACCTCTCGCTATCGCTGGAAACGCGCAAGCTGAACTGGAGGGGCGCGGCGGCC
>CAYOHX010000070.1:0-24186 GCA_964403875.1 uncultured Anaerolinea sp.
AAGGGTACGAACTGCGCACAGCCATTCGATTTGCCGATCATGGCGGCGTCATCTCAGCCCGTAATGCAGAAATCCATTTCCAAGGCAAATTAATTGGTAAATTGACATATGGTAATTCAGCTACGCTATGGCGTATCAATTTGGGCTGGCGCAGACGCGCTAATCCACAGCAATATGGATTTATTCTCGACACCGAGCGAGGCTACTGGGCGCGCAAGGAAGATGATCAAACTACACTCGAAGCGGACGATCCCATGTCTCCTCGGACGATGCGGGTGGTTCCTTTTGTCGAGGATCACAAGAACTGTTTACTCTTCGAGCCGAATGAAGGATTAGAGCTTGCACAGATGGCATCTTTGCAAGCAGCATTAAAGAATGCAATTCAAGTGGAATACCAGCTTGAAGACAGCGAAGTCGCAGCGGAACCTTTGCCAAGCGGTGATGAGCGACATTCGATTCTATTCTACGAATCTGCCGAAGGAGGCGCCGGCGTTTTGCGGCGGTTGGTCGATGATCCAGGTGCGTTTGCCAGGGTAGCTGCTCAGGCTTTGCAAATTTGCCATTTTGATCCGCAGACTGGTGAAGATTTGCGACATGCGCCAAATGCCAAAGAAGATTGTGAAGCTGCCTGTTATGACTGCCTGATGAGTTATTACAATCAAATGGATCACCGACATTTAGACCGGCAGACGATCAAAGAATATCTACTGCAGTGCAGTCAAAGTACATCAACATCCTCTCCACAGACCATCTCCAGAGCCGAACATTATCAACACTTGCTGAATCTCTGCCAATCGGATCTTGAGAGAGAATGGTTAACTTTCATTGAAAAAAGCAATTTGCGATTACCGAGCCATGCACAGCTTCTTTTGGAAACCTGTCATACACGTCCTGATTTCTTTTATGAGCAAGCACACGCCGCGATCTATGTTGACGGTCCCCATCACCACTATCCCGAAAGGCAACAGCGTGACCAGACTCAGAAGGATTGTATGGAAGATACCGGATACACTGTCATTCGTTTCTCAATAAAAGATGATTGGGATCAAATAACCAAGCGATACCCCTCCATCTTCGGAGGTAATGCATAATCATGGCTTACACTGTTGGTTCTCTTGTCAAAGCGCGCGGCCGTGAATGGGTCGTACTACCCGACTCCATTGATGATCTCTTGGTATTACGACCTTTAGGTGGATCTGATGATGAAATTGCCGGTATTTATATCCCATTGGAGCCAGTGACCCCTGCTACCTTTGATCTCCCTGATCCTTCACAAGTTGGCGATTATCGTTCAGCTCGATTGCTGCGCGATGCGGTCAGGCTTGGTTTTCGCTCCAGCGCTGGTCCGTTCCGCTCTTTTGCACGGGTCGGCTTTGAACCTCGTCCCTATCAGCTTGTTCCATTGCTGATTGCACTCAAATTAGACCCGATCCGATTGTTAGTCGCGGATGATGTCGGTATTGGCAAAACCATTGAAGCGGGTTTAATTGCGCGCGAATTACTTGATCGTGGAGAAATAGAGCGACTGGCAGTTCTTTGTCCACCACCTCTAGCTGAGCAATGGCAGTCTGAACTTCGAGACAAGTTTCATATCGAAGCGGAATTGGTTCTCCCATCCACCGCAGCACGGTTGGAACGGAATCTCAGTCTGGGTGAATCACTTTTCGAACGTTATCACTTCGTAATCGTCTCGATGGACTATATTAAATCCGATCGTCGGCGAGAAGAATTCAAGCGTGCTTGCCCCGAATTTATCATTGTTGATGAAGCCCATACTTGTGCTTACGGTGCCGAAAGAGGTGGACGCCACCAGCGATTTGAAATGGTGAGGGGGTTGGCTCAGAATCCTAACCGGCACATCGTTCTCGTAACCGCCACACCTCACAGTGGAAAAGAAGAAGCTTTCCGTTCTTTACTCACCTTTCTGGATAAAGAATTTGATGATCTACCTGAAGACTTGACCGGCGAAGAAAACCTACGTTACCGTAAACGCCTTGCCCAGCACTTTATCCAACGCCGGCGTGGTGACATTCAGAACTACCTGGACTCCAAAACCCCCTTCCCCAAGCGTGAAGATCGCGAAGACTCTTACAAGCTCAGTCCGGACTACAAGCGGTTATTTGAACGGGTGCTGGATTATGCCCGAGAATCTGTTTTGGATGCCACCGGTGGGCAATTCCATCAGCGAGTACGCTGGTGGTCAGCTTTGGCATTGTTACGCTCACTGGCCTCCAGCCCTGCAGCAGCAGCGGCAACCTTGCGCAACCGTGCCGCGCCAGCCGAAGCTGAAAATCCGGAAGAAGCCGACGAAATTGGTCGCCGTACGATTCTCGATATCATTGTGGATGAATCTGCAGATGGTTCTGATGTCACCCCCGGCTCTGATCCTGGTGGAGAAGAGGATGAAGGACAACGAAACCGCCGTCGTTTATTGGATATGGCCCGGGCTGCTGATGATCTATTAGGTGAGAAAGACGAAAAGCTGAAAAAAGCCGTTGACCTGATCAAAGGTCTGCTAAGCGAAGGTTACCATCCGATAATATTCTGCCGCTTCATCCCTACCGCTGAATATGTTGCTGCTGAACTTCGCACACGTTTACCAAAAGATGTAGAGGTAATGGCGGTCACCGGGTTATTGCCCCCTGAATCACGCGTGGAGACAATACGACAGCTGTGTGAATCCAAAAAACATGTTTTGGTTGCAACGGACTGCCTGAGCGAAGGTATCAACCTGCAGGAGCATTTTGATGCAATCCTGCATTATGACCTATCCTGGAATCCTACTCGCCACGAACAACGTGATGGCCGGATAGACCGATATGGTCAGCCCAGTTCAACGGTACGTGTATTAACTTATTATGGTTTGGATAACCAGATCGACGGAGTTGTTCTGGACGTATTGCTGCGAAAACATCGAACAATTCGCAGCTCATTAGGCATATCAGTGCCAGTCCCGGTAAATACAGAACAAGTAGTAGAAGCGATATTCGAAGGATTGCTTCTGAAATCCAATCCGAATGTCTTGCAAGGCTATCTGCCTGGTTTCGATGAGTACATCAAACCGCAAAAAGATGACCTGTACGGAAAATGGGAAGCCGCCTCGGAACGTGAAAAACGTTCGCGAACTCTATTTGCGCAAGAAACGATTAAAGTGGATGAAGTCGCCCGTGAATTGCACGCTGTTCAGGCTGCCATTGGGTCCGGAGTGGATGTTACTGATTTCACCCGTAGAACATTGGCTGTATTTGGCGCTCAAACCAACGGAACTGATCCTCTGGACACGAACCTGACAGAAGCATCCTCTGCGCTAAAAGACGTTTTGGCGCAATCCTCAGGGTTTGATCTCACCAATCCGAAATTCAGATTCCGATTCAATCAGCCAGTCCAGGAAGATGAACACTACCTGCAACGTACCCATCCTTTTGTGGAAACGCTTGCAAATCACGTTCTTGAAACTGCCCTCGATCCTCTTTCGGGTGATGCGGTGCGTTACCCGGCTGCCCGCCGCTGCGGAGCCATCCGTACCAAAGCAGTGGATAACCGTACCACATTACTGTTGGTACGGTTCCGTTATCACATCATCCAAACTCAGAATAACGTTGAAAAACCTCTGCTTGCTGAAGACTGCCGGCTGCTCGCTTTCTCTGGGAGTCCACAAAGCGCGGTTTGGTTAGAAGAAAACGAAGCCGAAAAACTTCTTTTGGCTCAACCGGATGGCAATATCGCTGCTGATCAGGCTGCCGAATTTGTTGGAAGAGTGATCGATGGATTTGAACTCCTTCGCTCTCACCTGGATCAAGCTGCCATGCAGCGGGGTGAGGAATTGCTGGAAGCACATCAGCGGGTACGCTTGGCGACCAGAACCCGAAATGTACGCTATCGGGTGGAACCACAGTTGCCCCCAGATATCCTGGGAATTTACATTTTCCTGCCAGCAATTTAATTAATAAGGGAAGCGATTCTGACCTATGCAAACTCGTAACCGAAACACATTTACCACCATCCATACCGAGGGAGCCTTGCTTCCTGTTGATTTGCTTCAACGCATCAGTGAGAACGATAAAAACCTGGAAGGACTCAACCCGGAGAGTTATCACCTTGCGCCAGGTGAAAAACTCAATGAAGCAATCAACCGTTCATGGAACCGGTTAAGCGGATTATGGGGTTCATTCCAGGCGGCGCGGGGTCGGTTAGGCGCAACGGACGCAGGCACAACATTGACACGCGAACGTTGGCTGCTGCCATTATTTCAGGAATTGGGTTTCGGTCGTTTGAGCACGTCAAAATCGGTTGAAATTGAAGGGAAATCTTATCCGATCTCTCATCGCTGGCAAAATGTCCCCCTTCATTTAGTCGGCTGTGGGATTGAATTGGATAAACGCACACCAGGCGCGGCTGGTGCTTCTCGAACCAGCCCGCACAGCCTGATGCAGGAATACCTCAACCGGTCAGATGATGTTCAATGGGGTGTTATTTCGAATGGGTTAGGTTTGCGTATCCTACGTGATAATGCCACCCTCACTCGCCAGGCATATATTGAATTTGACCTTGAATCGATGTTTGATGGTGAGATCTATTCCGACTTTGTCTTATTGTGGTTGATGTGTCATCAATCCCGGTTTGAAACCGTCGAAAAATCGACGGAAAAACAGGCGGAGTGCCTTCTGGAGAAATGGTCAAAGAGCGCCCAGGAGAGGGGTACGCGTGCGCTGGATGACCTTCGTCGTGGGGTGGAAGAAGCTATTGTCAGCTTTGGGCATGGATTTTTACAGCATCCATTGAATGGAGAGCTGCGCAACCGGTTAAAAAATGGCGCCCTATCAGCCCAGGATTATTATCGCCAGCTCTTGCGCCTGGTTTATCGGCTGATTTTTCTCTTTGCTGCTGAAGACCGCGATCTGCTGCTTCTACCGGGTGCAGCGGTGGAAGCCCGACAGCGATTCCAGAATTACTATTCCACAACCCGTTTACGAGCTTTAGCCCAAAGGCAACGCGGCAGCCGGCACCACGACCGCTATGAAGCACTGCGCCTGGTGATGAACTTGCTGGGTTCTGATTCAGGCTGCCCGGAGCTGGCCATTCCCGCTTTGGGCGGATTCTTGTTCGATGCCCGTTCTACAGCTGACCTCAATGACGCCAGACTGGATAACCAGGCATTCTTTCACGCTGTACGCAGTCTGGCATTCATCACGGAAGGGAACACCCGCCGGGCAGTGGATTATCGCAACCTGGGACCGGAAGAGCTGGGCAGCGTTTACGAATCCTTGCTGGAACTGCATCCCCTGCTGAATACCGATGCCGGCACTTTCCAGTTAACCAGCGCCGCCGGAAACGAACGGAAAACAACCGGAAGTTATTACACACCGACCAGTTTGATTCGGGTCCTGTTGGACTCGGCTTTGGATCCAGTTATTGAAGATCGCCTGAGGGGAAAGCAGGATGCTGCACAACAGGAGCAAGCCCTGCTCGCTCTGAAAGTCTGCGACCCGGCTTGCGGCAGCGGGCATTTTCTGATCGCGGCGGCGCACCGTATCGCTGGGCGGCTGGCGGAGGTGCGTGCGGCTGATAACGAACCCTCGCCCAACGAGACCCGCCGGGCATTGCGGGATGTGATCCGCCACTGTATTTACGGTGTGGACATCAACCCAATGGCGGTGGAACTGTGTAAGGTGAATTTGTGGCTTGAATCGCTCGAACCGGGCAAGCCGCTTTCCTTCCTGGACGCGCACATTCAGTGTGGCGATAGCCTGGTGGGAGTCATACCAGGGCTAGACATAAGCGAGATTCCCGATGAAGCGTTTAATCCCGCCTTTGGAGATGATGAAGCTACTTCCACCGCTCTTAAGCGAAGAAATAAACGTGAGCGAACTGGCCAGATGGGTTTCCGTTGGGATGCGACTATGCTAGACGCTTCAGAAGATCAAGCACGTAAGCTTGCTGAACAGGCGGTTCGACTGGACGCGATGCCAGAAGACGAAGCTGATCAAGTAAATGCAAAGGTTAAGGCATTTGCTGAATTACAGCAAGCAAACGAATACATCCAAGGCCGACTTGAGCAAGATTTTTGGACTGCTGCTTTTTTCTGGGAGATCCCAAAGACGAATGCGGAAGATTACTTGGCTCCTACCCAGCAAGAACTCAAGCTATTACGGAGCGGATCGAAACTAGATCAGTTACTAATAAATAAGGTTTCTGATGTAGCGGTTACAAATAAATTCTTCCATTGGCAATTAGCTTTTCCCCAAGTTTTTTTGGGGGAAACTCCTGGATTTGATTGCGTACTTGGTAATCCACCTTGGGATCAACTACAGTTTCGGGAGGTGGAATTCTTCGCTTTTTCTTACCCAGATATTGCCCTGGCAAATTCAGGCTCATTGCGAAAAAAACTGATTGATAAATTGAAGGCAATCGATTACCAGAGTTATTACAAGTTTCAAGCTAGTAAGGCCAGTGTTGATAATATAAGGAATTTCGTTCAGGTTTCAGGAAGAAACCCAACTACAGCTGTTGGTCGTATAAACACTTACGCTCTTTTTGCAGAGAGTGATTTAGCCATTGTTAATTCACGCGGAAATCTTGGTGTAATCATTCCATCAGGAATTGCTACGGATGATAGTACAAAGTTATTTTTTCAAAAAATAATGGAAAACGGTCTACTGGCAAGTTTATATGATTTTGAAAATCGCGAAGGCATTTTTCCAAATGTTCACAGTAGTTACAAGTTCTGCTTACTCACCGCAGCCAAAGCTAATAGTAAGTTATCACGATCCAAAGGTGCCGAATTTGTTTTCTATGCCCATAAAGTTGCAGATGTCAACGACAGTGGTCGACGGTTCACCTTAACTTTCAACGAAATAGAAAAAATAAATCCGAATACAAAAACCTGTCCTATTTTACGTAGATTAGCGGATGTCGATTTATTGCGTAAGATTTCCAACAATTTCCCAATTTTGATAAATGAGAACATATCTGATGGAAATCCTTGGGGAATTGTTACGAAACCTGGTCTATTTAACATGACCCATGACTCAGGTTTGTTTGTAACAACCGAAACTCTAAAGGTACAAGGTTCTCTCTTATCCTCTTGTCAGTATTTATATGAAAAGTCAATTTATGTGCCCCTCCTTGAGGCAAAAATGGTCGATTTCTTTGACCACCGTTCGGCTGGCGTAGTGATCAGCGAAACGGCACAGATACGTCAGGGACAACCAGATGAGTTTAGTGAAGTTGACCATAAAGCCCCAGACAAGTATCCCACTCCTCGTTTTTGGGTATCTGAAAACGATGTAGAGCTAAGCATCAACGGTCAGTGGAACCACAATTGGCTGTTTGGTTGGAAACAAGTTACGAGTCCCACCAATGAAAGGACATTGATTCCGTTCATTTCATCGAAAGTGGGTATAGGGCATAGTTTATATATTGCCCTCGTTCAGGATCGCAACCCTTATTCCTCATCTGTTTTGGTTTCGCTATTGCTGGCAAATTTCTCTAGTTTATGTCTTGACTATATAACAAGGCTAAAACTCGGTGGCGTAAATATGACGCCCTTCACTCTAAAGCAATTGCCAGTGATACCTATTCAAGTTTACGAAAAAAGCTCAGCTGATTCTCTGGTTGCAGCGATACCTTGGATATTACTAAGGACTTTGGAACTAGTCTATACTGCTTGGGATATGAAATCATTCGCAGATGAAATTTGGAATTATTGCGGATCTTTAATTGAAAATGGTTCGCAAAACATGCGCCCCTTGATAAAAGAACAATGGGAGAAGAACAAGATTGATACAGGCGGTCATGAATGGAATCCTCCCAGATGGATTGATCTTAATGAGCATGGCATCCCTCTTCCCCCATTTAAGTGGGATGGTAATCGCCGATCCATATTGCGTGCAGAACTGGACGCCTATTATGCCCGCCTGTACGACCTGAATCGCAAGCAATTGCGCTATATCCTCGACCCGGCCGAACTGACTCCTCGCGAATTGGAAAATATCCTTGACCCGTGGGAAGAAGTCGTCGATCCGCTTGATCCGGTGGGTTACGATACCCGCCGCAACACCAGCAACTTCCCCGGCGAGACCTTCCGTGTGTTGAAGGAAAAGGAAATCCGACAGTTTGGCGAGTACCGCACGCGCCGGCTGGTTTTAGAAGCCTGGGATCGATTGGAGGGTGTTGAAGTTGGCAATCCTGATGGTTACTCAGCACAAAGTACTGCAGTTTCAACAAGACGAGAAACGATTACCGTCGCGCAGTCCAGACCGGAAAGCCGGCCAGCTGTAGTTCAGACCCAGCTTCCCGCATCGGCAAAGCCGTCTTTGCCGGTGACACCGCCTGCTAAAGTGGCATCGTCATCGAAGGTGATAAAAGAGATCGATCCGCCTGCAGATCAGCCGACATTAACTGATTTTGGGCTGTACAAGTGCGAAGTCTGCGGGAAGATGGTGATGGGATTTGAGAAGGGAAACCACGAACAGGAAAAGCATGGCGGGAAGGGCGTGGAGTGGAAGAAGGTGAGGTGAGATGAACTATGCTAGGCAGAATTGATGAAATCACTGAATGGGAAGTTGAATTGGCGATCTCTGGAGCGGTCACAGTTGGAGAACGTGTTTTGCATATCCTAGCTGAAAAAGGGGAGGCGAATCCATTTACCACCACTATTTCACTTTCGAAGGTATCCCAAGGCGTTCGGTGTATTTTAATTGCCAGGGCGTTTACCCAGGAGAATGCCAATGATGCCGCCGTGTATTTTGTTGGACAGGCATTAGATGTTCTGAGTCTGAGGCTAAACACACCACTATACTTGAATCTGTTCAAGCCTGATTATCGGCAATCATCTGTCCATGTTCGGCGAATTGTGACCAAACGTGAATGGCAACAAGCTTTCCATCTCGGGAGACAATACAGCTTGTATCGTCGTTACTTTAGCCGTGCAATTAGCTGGTATCGAAAGGGCCTAGTTAGCGAAGATCCAATAGATCGTGTAATCGCATTTTGGTCTGCGCTGGAGGCACTCGGTTCGGTATTTTACCGTAATAACCAGCGGACACAGCAAGGGATAATCAACCAGGTTTGCGATTGTTTTGACCAATTATGGGGTTCTGTTGAACAATGGAAGGCTATTCCAAATAATCCAAATGTTGTTAATGAATTTCATAATTATCGAAATGGCTTCTCCCATGGTTTCATGAGAGTTGATATCGAAACGATACGAGACATAGTTGTTCGCCTACCTATTTATCAAGATTTGGTTTATGCATTTCTATCTGATTGGGAACAACAAGGCGAATTATTAGAAAGGGAACATCCCCTTCCAGAAGCAGTAGAAGCAAGGCAATAAGATATTCGTGAAAGGCACAAGGGAAATAAGTATGGATGCCAAACCGCGTAGTCTCAAAGAAATTTTTGATGCACAATGCCGCTATATGGTCCCACTCTACCAACGGCCGTATGTGTGGACAGAGCAAGATCAATGGGAACCGCTTTGGGAAGATATTTCTGCCCTGGCCGATCGCTATTATCGTGCTGACCCTTTCCGCCCCCACTTTATGGGCGCAGTAGTTTTGGAGCAGTTGAACACAGCTACCGGCACGCTAGATTTGCGCCAGATCATTGACGGTCAACAGCGCCTAACCACTCTTCAGATTGTCATTGAAGCAGCTTGTGATGTGTGTGAGTCATTTGGCTCAGTTGCTGTCAATCATGCACGCGATTTGCGGCGACTTACGAGGAATGATCCGCGGGACGGAAATCCGGATGAGGTTTTTAAGGTTTGGCCTACCAATGTGGACCGCGATCATTTTCGGTTAGTGATGTCGGCGGGTTCGCCAGATGATGTACGCCAATATTATGATAGTAAATCCAATGGCAATGTTGGATACGCTATTGCAAATGGTTACTTATTCTTCTACAAAAAAATCACTGAGTGGCTAGCTAATGCGGACACTGACAATCTTAAGAATAAACTCGATGCCTTACAGAACGCGCTCTATCGAGGGCTACTTGTTGTGGTTATTGACCTTGATGAAAAAGATGATGCTCAAATGATTTTTGAGACACTTAATGCACGAGGCACACCTCTCCTGGCCTCCGACCTTGTAAAAAATTATTTACTTCATAAAGCAGAGGATTACGGGCATGACCTCGATAAACTCTATAGCGAACATTGGCAGCTTTTCGACACGTCTACGTTTTGGCGCGAGAAGGTTCAAACTGGTCGTATGCTTCGTCCACAGATCGAAGTGTTCTTGCAGCACTATATCACATTACTGACCCGTGACGAGGTGCTTGTTACCAACCTATTCAATACCTTCCGCCAATATGTGAAAAAGCATCCTGAGATCGATCCTGCCACCTACATGGTAGGTTTACACTGTTACGGGAAACTCTACCAACAGTTCTATACCTATTCTCTCGAAACCCGCGAAGGCCTGTTTTTCCGGCGCATTCAGGCTTTGGAAACAACAACAGTCTATCCGCTTTTGTTGATCGTTTTTGATAAATTGGGCAAACCTGAGCACGATAAACAACGTAGAGCCATATTAACCGATCTTGAATCCTTTCTGGTCCGCAGAATGGTCTGTGAGCTTGGGACAAAAAATTACAACAACTTATTTTTGGATGCCGTAAAACAATTCGCAGATCACGACCCTGTTCACCTTGGTTCTGGAATCAGAGAGTTTCTACGGAGTCAAACCATTGATATTAGTCGCTGGCCTGATGATAACGAATTTATGGAAGCGTGGCAAAAGATCGAAGCTTACAAGCGTTTCAAACCACAGACTCGTTTGCGTATGATCCTGGAAGCTTTAGAATTGCAAAGGCGAGCCAGTGATAAGACTGAAGATCTGGCATTACCCAAGAAAAAACTATCTATTGAACACATAATGCCCAGAGGTTGGACAGCCACTAATTGGCCGTTGCCTGATGATACTGAGGAATCGAAAGAAGTTCGCGAACGATTGCTCCATACGTTGGGCAATCTCACTCTCGTCACAGGATCGCTGAACTCATCGTTGTCTAACGATCCGTGGGTAAAGAAGGTTGTTACCCTGAAGAAGTATTCTGTTCTACTGCTCAATGCTGACCTGCAAAATGAGAGTGAATGGAATGAAACTGCCATTCAAAAAAGGAATAAGGAGTTATTCAAACTCGCTAAGAATGTATGGCCATATCCGCCAGCAAATATTAGCTAAGGATTGGTCAATTAGGATAATGAACGAGGAACGCGGGCGAAAGGGGGTGCGGGTGAGTATCAATACCAATATTGATTTACTAATAATTTTGAAGTTTGATCAGGTGGCCTTTCTATGACAAATGCTGATTATCGTGGCGCACGGGCTGCAAATGCAGGAGATGATTATCACGAACTTTGGGCACTCCGCCAAGCGTTATCTCTATTAGATAAAAAGACCGGATTGTACGCTGTTGCAGTGGAAGGTCTTCAAGCTGAAGATGAAGGCGGAAAATCACCTGATACATGGGATGGGGTTGATTGCACTTTTTACTACGGTAATGAGGAGACTGGAATACCCACCCGAATTGTGATTGCTCAATTCAAATATTCCTCAGCTAATCCCAGCCAAAACTGGAGCATTTCCCGCCTAACTCAATCAACCAAAAAAAGGGGAGACAATTCTGTCCTAAGAAAACTAGCAAATGCTTATATCGGCTTAAAAGAAAAATACCCACATCTAGTTGATTCGGAAAATTTAATTGTGCAGCTTGTTAGCAATCAACCTATTGCCACAGAGATTAATACTGCCATAAGTAATTCAATTGACTCTCGAACCGATCATAGTAAGAGCGTAAAGTCTTCTTCTGAACCTGGCTGTGCCAAATTACAAAAAGCATCAGGCTTGAAGAGAGCTGATTTTCTTTCTTTCACGAAAGCACTCGATTTTTCATCGTGCGGAAGTAGTTCTCGTTTCTCTCTTGAAGAAAATGTTCTTTCCGTAATCTCAGGATGGACTGATGAAGATGCACGCACAACTGTGGAGCATCTCATGCGTTCAGTCCGGCGTAAAATGATGCCTGAGGCTAAAGGCGAGATAATCACGCGCCATGTCATCCTTTCTTGGATGGGTATTTCGGATGAGGATGTCTTGTTTCCCTGTCCCTCTGATATAAAGCAAATTTCTCCATTAGTAAATCGAAAGATATCCGGAACAATTGTTAGTGAAATTAATAATGGTAACCAATACATATGTATTCATGGAGAGGGTGGGTGCGGAAAATCAACCCTTATACAAGAGATTAAAGATTGTTTGCCCTCAAAATCTGTCCTAATTGCCTTCGATTGTTATGGTGGCGGAAGATATCTTGATGCGGACGCATTTCGCCACCGTCCACAAGATGCTTTCCTTCAACTTATTAATGATTTAGCCGTATCTCTCCGATCCCCATTATTATTGAGTAAATCGCCTTCCATCGATTATCCAAGATCGTTTAAGAAGCGATTGGAGAGGGCAGCTGAGGTTGTTGCATCTTACAATGAAAGTGCTCGTCTCGTAATTGTTGTAGATGCAGCCGATAATTCAATAATTGCCGCTCAATCACAACCGACTCCTGAAAAAAGTTTCGTTTACGATTTTGTTACATTGGGCGATCTTCCAAGTAACGTTTGCTTAATTGTGACGACAAGGTCAGGACGACTGGATTCCCTTCGTCTCCCTGCTTATTTTATTTCTCATAAACTCGACGGATTTGATAGAGATGAAACAGCGGCGCACATTAAGTTGTTTTGGAAAGATTCTGCAGATGCATGGATTGATGATTTTCACCACCTTTCTGGTGGAAATCCTCGAGTAGAACGATATGCGATAGATTATTCGGCCTCCGACCAACAAAAAGCGTTATCGGTACTTCGTCCAGAAGGTAAGAATTTAGGAGGAATATTTAAAGAGCAGTTACTTACTGCTCAGCGCAAATCAGGGCATGACCTCAAAACATTCTGTTCGGGAGTAATTGCCCTTTCGCGGCCAATACCAATCCATCACCTTTCTTCAATAATCGAGTTGAATGATTTACAGGTTCGCGATATCTGCGCTGATCTTGCTCCCGGAATTATTGTTGATAAGGATGTAATTAGATTTGCCGATGAGGATTTTGAGAGCTTTTTACGATCGGAAGCAGACCAAGACACCAGATCGATATATGGAATGATTGCAGATCATTTTTTAAAACATTATAAAGTGGATTCATATGCAGCCAGTCATATTGCATCTGCCTTACTTGCCGCGAACCAAAGACAGTCAATACTGGATTTAATCAATGAAGAAAAAGAACCAAGTGTTATAAACGATCCTATCCTACGTCGTGAGGTCCAATCGCAACGACTCAAAATTGCAATGTAAGTATGTAGAGAAACAAACAATAATGCCGATGCGATTCTTACACTCCTTTATGGTGCGGAAGCGTTAAAAACTGATGCAGTTATCCAAAAAATGCTTATCGAAAATCCAGATCTTGCGGCTAACTTTGCAAGAGATAGATCAAGCCGGCTAATTCTTGGGAATGCAAATGAGTATGAAAATCATGGCCGACTTCTCTTCCAATTACTTGCACACGATGCACGGAATAATGATGGTATATCTGTTCGTGAAGGGTTTCGGCAATTACGAGCGTGGATGCAGCGCAGGTCAGATAATTATCATGAGCAAGAAAAAGCACACCCAAAAATTAGACCCCAAGGCTGGCCAATTGAATACCAAGATATTGCCGCTGAAATAGAAGCTGTGCTCCGTATCGAAGGCCCAGCGCAAGCCGTAAAACAAATGTTTAATTGGAGTCCAAGATCGATTGCTCTTCGTGTGGCATTGTCTCTGAGTTTTCAGTTAATCACATCTGGTGAAGCCGATTTAGTTGAGCGGTGCTTGAACGAAACGGATATTCACTCGCCTTGGGACCTTTTCTTGCTCACTCCACTCGCATTATCAGGTAAGGATATTGATTTAGAACGTGTTAAAAATGACCTGGAAATATTTCTTATTCGAGGATTTATTAAGGTTGATAAGCTAAAAAATACATGGGATGATGACAACGTCACTGTCGATTACTTAGAGATGATTCTTACAGCTTGTGAGGTGATTCTCGCACATGGTGGTGAAAGATCAAAAATAATTCCAGTGCTCGAGAAATTTAACGATAGTGAACTACGCAGACATGATCAACTCTTTACGTCTCAGGCGGCAATTATCGATCTTACTTTGCGAGCCTTTACAATACTAGAGCATCTGAATAACCGAAAGCCGACGCTCGCCACATATTTAGTTGATCCTCCATTACAACCTGACGATCTATCCAAAAAAGAGGTTGTTCAAAGAAGGAGATCAAATAATGAAAACAAACAAGAACTAGAAAAATTTATTGGGCCACAAATAAGTATTTACGATGTTCGAGCCCAGGCAATCTTAGGAGTAATCCCTTCAGAACAGTTAGCAGTTTCGTTTCAGGAAGCAATTACCAAATTTCATCAAAGCGATTATCAACTTTCCAGAGATTATCATTCTATTCCAATGAAGACTCGGATGGGAATTTCTATATCTCGTCTACTAGCTTTACCAAAAGTAAATAGTGTAGACCTCTTAGGAACCATCCTTACTTTGCTGGGCTCAAGCCCCTCATCGTCTGGGAAGGAATTGATAAGAATATTTCAGAATCTCGCATTGGATCGATCTCTTCATTCACGTCTTCTTACCGAAGTTGTATCTCAATATCAGAAAGTTAAAAACCAAAGGAGTTCTGCGGAAGATAAAATTGAGACATTTACGAATTTTGCTCGATTCCTTTTGCCTATCAGTCAAGATGATGCGGAGGAAATTTTTAAGGACGCCTTCCAGGTGGCTGGTGAAGTAAATCTTGATGTAGTGCATGAAATTTCTCTCTTCAAACCACTGACACTCCGAGCAATCCAAAATATGTCTTTGGAAGAAAGGCGCGATGTTGCAAGGGATTTTGCGGTAGTGGTATGCGATGCTGGGGTTCGATTAGATGGTTACGACCATTTTCCTTGGAATGATGCTGTGCAAGCTATTGCTACCCTTGATTTTCCATTTTCATTAGCCATCACATCAAGATGGGATGATGAAAATATCGCGCACATGAATTCATTACTTCCATCTGTTTTGGAAGCAGCACTTTCACTAAATGTAGTCTCGCCAACTCAGGTTTCATCTTTTTCACCCTTACTCAATGAATTTGATGAAGAATTGGTTTGTCAGGTTCTAGATAAAGTGGGCAGTGGAGATAATGTACACAATAGAAATATTCTTATCGAAAATATTGCTAAGGATGAATTATTGTGGTTTGGAAAAGGAACTCGATCCAGAATTCTTGAGAAGATAAACTCAATTTCAGGACTAAACGAAAATGGCTTTTGGAAAATGCGGTTGATAAAAACAACCGAGTTTCATCAAATGGATAAGGTAAATTCCCATTCTACAGATAATCAAATCGAAAGCCATGGGAGGAAGGAAAAGAAAGATCCATTAGCTGATGTGGATTTTTCTGCTTTTCGATTTACTTCAGGGGAAGAGCTCAGTATTTTCGTTACTAATGTTTATGAAGGAGCGCGATTTCAAGGTGAGTATGTTTCTATCAACACAATTTTAGAACGTATCCGACCTGCAATTCAAGTTAGAGATCGCAAATCATACCTTGATGCATTAGGTAGACTAAATTTTAGGTATTTATCAGGATATGAATTAGGCTGTGAGATTTCTCAATGCATTAAAGACTGGTCTGGTTCTCCTGCTGTTACCTCCTGGTGTAACAATAATCTACTTCAAATTGTGGTCGAGCGTCTACCTTACTTCTGTAGTTGGCCCGATTACGATAAATCTTTTCTCTCAAAAATCCTCGACAAGACGGGTCTTGAAGACTCACAAATTTGTACCGGATTACTTGATGCTTTAGAAAGACACGTAGATGTTCTTAAGGCGCCAACAATTTATGCACTTGTTGGACTGGTTGGGCAATATTGCACACCACAAGAAGCCGTACAAATCATATCCCGCTATGCCAATAGACTAGTTAACCGAATACCTTTGGCAGATCAGGAAAAATGGAGACTTGAGGACATTCCAAAAGATAATGCAAGTGCATTCGCTCGGTTCCTGTATGCGCTTTTAGGAGACTTTGATACAAGAACCAGATGGCGTGCAGCACATACGGTTCGAAGATTAGCTCAACTTGGAAATCTCGAAATAATTGATGAACTTGTACAACTTTATACTCGAACTACTGAAGCAAGTTATCGAGACCCTGATATTCCATTTTACTGGCTTGCAGCTCGTCTTTGGCTCGTAATTGTGCTCGAGCGGATAGCCAGTGAAATGCCTTCTGCAATCTCAAAACATGGTTTATGGTTATTGGATGTTGCCGCAGATGATAAATTTCCCCATGTTTTATTACGTTCTTTTGCCAAATCCGCAGTTCTCAAAATGGTCAATAGTGGAAATCTCGAATTGAACCATTCGCAAATGGATAAGTTAAATTTGGCAAATACTAGCCTGATTCCTAGAAAAAAGGGGCGAGAATCTTTCAAGGTCGGTTTTGATAGATACTCCAGCGAGGAAAAGAAGGATCGAAGATTTCACTTTGATGCAATGGATACTCTGCCTTATTGGTATACATCAGCACTAAGAATATTTGCAAATGTGGGTGGAGAAGAGTTTCTTGATGTAGCTGAATCATGGATTGTCGATCGATGGAATGTAAAAAATAATCCATGGCGCTGGGATGATGAGCCTCGAAAACGTAATCATGGTGATGAATCATCCTACTATATGACACACGATCATGGATCTCGTCCAATATTAGAACGGTACCATACTTATTTAGAATGGCACGCCATGTGGTGCACAATCGGTGATCTAATGCAGTCAAGAGCGCTCACAAAGGTAAGTAAAGATGAATATTACAGTTATGAACTTTTAGTTAATGAAGAAGGTCTTGCTGTGCCTGATCTGTGGCTTGCTGATATACAAGCTTCGAAACCACTAGAAAACCAACTATGGAGTGCACCTCAGAACGATGTAGACCGATGGTTGGATGCGGTTGATGATAAAGAATTTCTTGCTGAGTTAGGCTTGAACGATGAAGTGGGTTTTATTGTAGTTAATGGTTATCATGAGACTAAATCATATAACTTTCGATCAACTGTACGCGTAAATTCAGCCTTAGTTTCTCCTAAGACCGCCGCAGCGCTAGTGCGTTCTCTGCAGACGATAGGTAGCTCATGGGATTATAGGATTCCTCCGGCAGGAGATGAGCTTGAAATAAAAGCGGATCCATATACATTAATTGGGTGGCTTACTAGTCAAGAACAAGGATTGGGGATAGAGGAAACGGACCCTCTACGGTACGAAATTCGAAGAATTGAAAGTGAACCGTCAGAAAGAACGAAAAAAGAATTAAACCTCTCGATGCTATATGATAAACAGATCAACTGGGTTCATAATGGAAATGGGAAAAGAATATTCATTTATGAACCCTGGGGAGACGACCTTAGTGGTGAACGAGCATATAGACGAAGGTATGATCAAAACATTCGATCAAATGGTTGGCGCCTTTCAATTGATAGAGAGGCACTAAAAGCATTTCTTGCTAAATCAGGTTTTGATCTAATTATTGAAATTGAAATAACTCGGAGTAATAAAGGCGATGACTACTCAAGATATGACGAAGAAAAAAAGAAGGAAGCTCAATTCGATAGAGTCCTCCTCTTCCGAGCAGATGGAACGATCGAAGCCGCCGAAGGAAGTATTGGAACTTGGACGTTACCTAGTTCGTGAACTAGGTTTTGAGGAAGGTGTTGATACCCTTGGGCGATGGATGTCCCACCACTTGGCTGAACTTATCGATAAAGCAGAAAATGGCAAAACAGAGGATGAGCGAAACAAAGCCCAGAAGGAAGCAACCGAAACAATTTTAAGAATATGGGAACATCGAGCATCATTACCTGGTAAAGCATACCCGCTTAAGTCTTATGAAAACATTCTGTTAGTTCTAGATCGATTACGACCTGACAATAATCCTTTTGCTTATTATCATGGGGATGAAAAGGATAGGCTTGCTTCTAATTTGTTTATCGATATGTCTCGCTTAATACCAATTTTATTGCTGATGAAAATCGGCCAAATTGATAAACCCGTTCAAATAGATCCTGTTGCGCTTGATGCCTTAGATGAAACAGAGCAATTTATAATGATAACAATTTTAAAATGGTTGAAATTGTTCGAGCCAACAACAGGAAGACTTAAAATAACTCAAAATGCGCATTCCGGTGAAATCGGCCATCGATTCCGATTGATGGCGGCCAGTTGAGAGCGAAACAGAACTGGCTTGGAGATTATAAATCAGGTGGCCGACATGGGCAAAGGAGAACGGAGTCTTCTTTGGGATTCGCCGGATAATTGGAGGCGGTAGGCATTGTTGACCAACCGGTCGAGAATGGCATCAGCCAGGGTGGGATCCGGAATGCGTTCATGATAGGCGTCCACGGGGATTTGGGTAAGCAGCATGGTGGAGGAATGGCCAAAACGGTCATCGAGGATGTCGAGCAAATCCTGGGACTGAACCAGGGATAAAGCATCCCGCATCCAATCGTCAAAAACAATCAAATCAAAACGGGACAAAGCCGCCAACAATTTAGGGTATGAGCCATCGGCATGAGCCAGGCGCAAATCCTGCAGGAAACGCGGTGTTCTGAAATAGCGCACAGAGAAATTGTTGCGACACAAACTATGTCCAAGCGCACAGCCGAGGAAAGTTTTTCCCGCGCCGGTTTTACCGGAGATAATCAGGTTGAGGTGCTTGGAAACCCAAGCACCCTGAGACAACTCCAAAACCAGATGGCGATCCACGCTTCGGGAAGGAGAGAAATCAAAATCCTCCAGGGTAGCAGCCAGGTGAAAATGAGCTTTTTGCACAGAGCGGGACAGACGGGCATTATCTCGTTGGAGAACCTCCAGGTCAACCAGGATCGAGAGCCGTTCTTCGAAAGACAGTTCGGCGAATTTGGGATTGGCGCTTTGTTCCTCCAGCCCTTTGCGAAAGGCGGGCAGGCGAAGCAGGGACAACTTGTCAAAGAGGGGTTGTAATAACACGATACACAGTTCCTTTAGTTGTAATACTCTTTACCACGAATGTTGGCATGGGGTGGCAGCAGGGAAGGTTGGGATGCATCCTCCTGGCCGGGCAGCAGGTCAAGTTGGTTGACGAGGATATTTTTGACAGTCTGGTAACCGTGGGTTTCGTTGGAAAGGGCATAAGCACAAGCGGCTTCCAGGCGGGCGGGAGAATATTTCTTGGCAAAGCTCAAAATTCCAAGGCAGATACGGTATGCCTGCTCCGGATGCGGCTTGAGATCCAACTCCAATTGGACCATCAAGGTGGTCGAAACCCCGATTTTCTCGGCCCACTGGATGAAGCGTTGGGGAGACCAGTCGCTGTAGAATTGGTGATCGGCAGGCATATGTTCCCGCAGGGTGGAGTATTTGCCTTTGGCTTGCGAATGGGGATGGACTGCGACCTGTTTGCCATCCAGGTAGATTTCAATCATTTTTTGGCTGGCCCGGATCATGACCTCGGCGGGATAAAGCTGGCAGGGAACAGAATAATAATGGTCGTTGTACTCTATGTGGTAATCGATGCTGATTTTGGCTTTCTTCCACAAGGCAAACTCGTAGGGAGCGGCTGGCAGCGGTTTCAGGGCGGGTTGATCCACCAGTTCGAACAATTCCCGCCGACTTTTCCCCAGATGTTCCATTTTCCGGTTGTTGAGATCTTCCAGCAGTTCCCGGATGGTCTGGTTGAGTTCCAGCAGGCTGAAGAACTTGCGGTCACGCAGCCTGGCCAGAATCCAGCGTTCCACGTTTTGCACACCCACCTCAACTTTTGCCTTATCTCTGGGTCGGGCCACCCGGGCTGGGATGACCGCCACCCCGTAATGGGCCGCCATTTCCTGGTAGGTGATGTTGATTTCCGGATCATACCGGCTGGGATGCGTAACCCCCGCCTTCAGATTGTCCGGCACTACCACTTCGGTAACCCCACCAAAGAACTGAAAAGCACGCACATGCGCTCCCGTCCAGTTGGGCAGGTCTTGATGCCAATGGGCTTCGACATAGGTATAGCTGGAAGCTCCCAGAACCGCCACAAAAATCTGTGCCGGTTGAATTTCTCCTGTTTTGGCATCAATGACCGGGTGGGTCTGTCCGGCATAATCCACAAACAGTTTTTCGCCTGCCTTATGCTCCAAACGCATAGTGGGCTGCTTGATCGTCCCTGCCCAGTTCCGGTAGAGTTGGCAATATTGGCTGTAACCGTACCCCTGGGGATATTTTTCCAGGTATTCCACCCACAGCAACCGCAGCGTCACCCCTTTTCTGCGCAGTTCCAGGTGGACTTTTTCCCAATCCGGTAAAAACGTGGCTTTGAGGGTCGGTTCTTGGGTCGAGGGAAACAGCAGCGCACTCAATTCGTGATCGCTTTGTTTCTCGGGCAGCGGCCAGCTCAAACCAGCGGCTTGCGCCCGTTTGAGATAATCTGCCACCGTACTGCGGGAAGTGCTGCAACTGAGGGCAATCGCCCGCTCGCTGAGTTTGCATTCCCATTTCAATCTTAAGATTTCTCGAATTTTTCGCATGGTTAACCTTTCTTGTGGCATCTTTTTCTCCTCATTTCGGGAGTTAAATCTGCCATAGTTTCTAAGGATTAACCAGTTCTGCTTCGCTTTCCCCGCTCTTTTTTCTTCCAAGATTCCGATTGATGTCGGCCACCGATTCCGATTTGACTTCAAAAAGTGGCCGACATGCTCCGGAATCGCTGGCCGACATGCATCGGATTCGCTGGCCGATATGCTCCGGAATCACTGGCCGACATGCTCCGGATTACGCACTCAAAAAGGGAAGGAAAAAGAACCAGGCAACGATAATTATGATTTTGAACGATTAGCTCTTAAAATAATAGATGGCCTGGCTATCACACTGAACGAGTTGCGGGTAGAGCTAGGGGAAAAACAAGAGGTGCACCACAAAAAACGGGCTCAGGAATAACCCTGAGCCCTTGCACTTAAATTCCAAATCCCATCTGACCCTCCGGTACCACCTCCTTTCTTCTTGTCCGTCTGACAACAATAGCCTTCTGACTCACCCAATCATCCCATGTCATGACCTTCGAGCCTGGCACGATCACGGCACTGGGCGTGGTCAAACTACCCATCGGATTGTGGCTCATCTGCAGGTCATCAGCAAACAGCGTCTGTAAGTCGGAGAGCTTTGCTCCATCCAGCACATCCCGCGCCAGTTGAGTCAGGAAGTCGCCTTCCTCTTCGGGCACGATTGCGCCTCCGACCTCATCGCCGTAGACAAGCTGCGCAGCCTTCATCTTCCTTCCCATGAGGGCCAGGGCAGTTGCTTCCATCGCCGTGGAGTAAACTGAGAAGATCGCCTTGACCGGCTGGGTCTGCCCCAATCGCCATACACGCCGGACGCTTTGCCAAAGCGTATAGTAGGGTAGGAAAGTAGCGAGTTACTATGTAGAACAAGGGGATATATGTGCATGGTGCAGCAGGGGCAAGGTTTGCGTCTGGTCTGTATCCACAAACGGTGCCCAAGACCCTGGGCTCGGTCAGCGTTAGCCTCTGGTACCCCTTTCGGAGCGACCCTTCCCCCCTGCTGCTTACACATTTTACCCTATTCATAGCACTTTTCCACAGACCCCCCTCCGAACCGGACTTGATACTTTCGCATCATCCGGCTCTCCAGAACTTACATGCTTCGATTAGGTAATGGCTTACCACCATGAATTGCTACATGGCACTTCTCACACACCACCAGCGTTTTTCTTTGCAGCGCGATCATTCGGATCACCCAAGCTGGTTTCTCTCGCCTTCCGCGCCAGCGATTCTTCAGGTCCGCCAGCTTACGAATATGGTGAACATCGCATGGCCCTTTGTAGCCGCAGATTTCACATTCGTTCGCTTGTAACCGTTGGATCAGGTCGGTACGTGAACTCAGTGCGACGTTGCGCCGCCCATTGTTGTCATCAATCGGTTCTGTGCCTGGCTTGATGACTTTCAAGGGGATGCCACCCCAGTAGATACACCGGGTTCCGTGTTGCGTTGGGACTTCAACAACCAGAACCTTGTAGGTGTACCCGTCTACCGTCCGCTTGCTTGCATACTTCCGATAGATTTCTGGTACGCTGGTTTTGAACTTATTGGCCAGCGTTTTCGTTAGGGCGACTTCCATCACATACTTGAGATTGCGGAGTGCTTTTCTATCCGCTGCGTACTTATAGTATTCAGCCACACCACGAAACCGCTGCTGGAAGATGTCCATAATCTGGGCATCTGAGTAGGCCAGCAGACCTGCTTCGTGGGTTGGCTTCTCGTTGCGGATATAACGCCTCGTCATCTCATTGACCTTCCCATACGGTATACCAAGCCTGACGCGACCATTGACGGCGCGCGTTCTGGTAAGGGTTCCCGTCCGAGGTGAAATTTTGTCGTCTGCGTGATAGATGCTGATGGCGTACCCCAGAAATCGCGCGTGTTCCGTGCGCGAGTGTGTAATGAGGGTTTTGGATGCGCTCAATTCGAGGTGAAGCTGCTCTTTCAGAAACACGCCAATGGCTGTCTTGATCGCCTCTGCTTCCGACTTTGGCCCGCTGAAACTTAGGATAAAGTCATCCGCATACCGGACGTATTGCAACCGGCGGAAGTTTGGGTCATACACATCTTGCGATGGCAATGTTCGACGCTTCAGTTCCAGTTGTTTCAACTGGTCTTGGTCGCCTGCGTTTCGTGCACATTTGATGTAGTACCCGAGCCGGTAGTATTCCAGGTTTGGTGCGCGTCTTTCCCCCCGCGTGTATTGCGGGATGAGCGTATCCACGATGTAAGCATCCAGTTCATTCAGGTAAATGTTGGCCAGGAGTGGACTAAGGATCCCACCCTGGGGCGTTCCGCTGTAGGTGCGGTTGTACTGCCAATCCTCCATATACCCGGCTTCCAGCCCCATTCGGATCAGATTGAGCAACCGGCCATCCTGAATGTCTCTAGCGAGAATTGCCATCAGGGCTTCATGGTTGATGTTGTCAAAACAACCTCGAATGTCGCCTTCGATGAACCACGCCGCGCCAATGAACTTATGCGTCACCGCAGTGAGTGCGGTGTGGCAACCACGACCAGGTCGAAAGCCGTGTGAACTGTCCCGAAACCGGGGTTCGTAATAGGCTTCCAACACCATCCGTAGTGCCTCTTGCACCAGCTTGTCGGTGAAGTTTGGTAGTCCTAGCGGGCGTGTCCCTCCGCTCTTCTTTGGGATTTGGATCCGACGAGCGGGATGAAAGCGGAAGCGTTCGCTCCTCAGTTGCTCGATGATCTTACGAATTCGAGCCAGGTTCATTCCATCCACGGTGTCGTTTTCCGTTCCCGCAGTTAGCGCGCCACGATTCCGGGCAATCTTGTCATATGCCGCAAGAAACAAGTCCTCGCTGAACAGACTTCGATACACCCGGGTCAATGGGGTTCGCTTTTCACCCATCTTACACATTGCTTGTAGAATTTGTTCGGCTGTTTGCATTACGCATACCTCCATTTCCTTTCAAGCTATAGTTCCTAACTCCCTTCGCCCTGTGGTTGGCTTTCCCAACCGCCCTGGGTGGTCGTGACCCACCGACTACTATGGAGTTTCCGTCACCATAGGGCTCGCGCCCCGTAGGTGATCCCGCAGTACAGTCATGATTGACGTTATCAGGACGATGTAGGGTGTCTTTTCGTGGTTTGATAGGCTTCGTTAGCCCTTGTTCCCGGTAGGAGGATTTCACAACTCTCAGCTTATACAAGATGCTGCTACCGAGGTTTGACCTTAACCGTTGTGTCAAAGGAGGAATAGTCTCCAACTTACCACTGGACTTCAAGCAGTTTAGCTTTACCCATATCATCCAGGTCTTGGGATGACTCATACGGTAAACGGTTTCCCGCTTCATCCCTTTTCCGGCGTGCTATTTTCCCGTTCAGGTTTCCCTTTTCGGTAAACCGGATGACCTCACAGGTACTTTCCTCAACCTGCGATACGTTACGTACAATCAATCATGCCGTCATGCGGCGCACCAGTGAGTACTCGATCTCAAAAAAGACCACGGTAGAAAACTGCACCAGGTCAAGACCGGTTTCCACAA
>CAYOHX010000071.1:0-23893 GCA_964403875.1 uncultured Anaerolinea sp.
TGCCGTGGTAGGTCCCGCATAAATGCGGATTTCACCACGCCAATTCCCAATGAGCTTCAATTCAGAACCTTGCGTGATTGTGAAAAAAAGAGATAATAGAGTGCAGGATTACCCGGCAGGAGGGGAGAAGGACTGTGGGTGATCGAGGAGAGGGGATGGCTGGTCAAAGCATTTTACTCGTAGATGACGATCGCAGCATTGCCCGATTATGCCAACGGTTGTTGGAGCGCGCAGAGTATGAAGTCATTGCCTGCACCGATCCAACGGATGCGCTGCGCGTGCTCGATTCCCGAAAGATGGATTTGCTGATCTCCGATATTCGCATGCCGGTGATGGATGGTTTCGAGCTGATTACACGCTGTAAGCAGATTCAACCCTCTCTGGCGGTTTTGGTGATGACCGGGTTTGGCTCGGTGGATACGGCCATTCAGGCGCTTTACCGGGGGGTGGATGGGCTGATCCTCAAGCCGTTTGAAAACACCACCGATCTGGTACGCGTGGTTCAGCGAGTTTTGGAGGAGAGCCGACAACGACAGGATGCGGCTCGGGCGCAGGCGTTGCGGCCTTTGTTTGATGTCACCGAAAAACTCCTCGCGCAGACATCGCCGGAAGCCTTGGGTGAGATGCTCCCGCAAACCATCGAGCAGGTGTTTAGTGCGCCTTACGCCGGGGTGATCCAAATGAATGGCGGCGAGAGCACGGGCCGGCTGGTGATGAGCGGTGGGCTGCCTGGGCCTGATGAGGAGCGCTTCTCGGCTTGGGAAAAGATGGCCGGGTTGCTTTCAAGCGTAGAATCGGCGGCGATTTTCAGCGCAAGCGGCCCGGGCAATTTGGAGATCCGCGCCAGCCTGGACGAATTATCCTGGTCGGGGTGCATGGTGTCCGTTGTTCAGCGCAATGATCAACGCTTCGTGTTCTTCACCAGCAGGCGAACCGATGCCCAGTCTTTCATCGAGTCGGATTTGGAATTGTTCGGTATCCTGGCCCGCCAGGCGGTGGTTGCTATGGAGAATAACCGCCTGTACACAGATTTACGGAATTCAATCATCCAATTGGAAGAATCGCAGCGCGCGTTGATTCAGGCGGAAAAAATGGCCGCGGTGGGGCGGCTGTCGGCAACCCTGGCGCACGAAATCAACAATCCGCTCCAGGCTGTGCGCAATTGCTTGCACCTGGCCAACCGTTCGGATATAGGCGCTGAGCAGCGCATGAACTATCTGGCGATGACTACCAGTGAGGTGGACCGGTTGGTGACCACCGTACGACACCTGCTGGATTTCTATCGGCCGGGAAAGGTTGTGAAAGAGGACGTCGAACTGTCGACCGTGGTGGAACGGGTACTGTATTTGCTGCGAGCGCAAATGGAGTCGCAATCCGTGAAGATTTCCTTGGAGTTCGAAGAAGGTTTGCCGCACATCCTGGGAGTCCGGAACCAGATTCATCAGGTGGTGTTAAACCTGTTGATCAACGCAATGGACGCGATGGAGGAAGTGGGCGGGGAGAAGCGCATTTGGATTGAAGGCTCGTTGACGGGGCGGGGAACGCTGGAATTCAGCGTGGAAGATAGCGGCCCTGGCGTGGCGGATGAAATGCGCGATAAGCTGTTCGAGCCCTTTGTGAGCTCAAAAAAACAAGGAACAGGACTGGGTTTATCGGTAAGTTATGGTATTATCGAGAACCATGGGGGGACGATGCAGCTTGGCAAGCCCAAGCATGGGCAGGGGGCGCGGTTTGAAGTGTTTTTCCCGATTCAGGAGCAGCCCGAACCATGACGAGAGTATTGATTGTCGACGATGAAGATATCGCCCGGATTTCACTAGCCGAGATCTTGCGCCTGGAGGGGTACACGATTAAGGCCGTGGAAAGCGGCGAGGCCGCCGTAGATACATTGAACAAAGAACCTTTCGATGTAATGGTTCTGGACCTTAAAATGCCCGGCATGAGTGGAATTGACGTGTTGGAAGCGATGGATCAAGCGGCAGCGGACATGAAAGTGATCGTCCTCACTGCCCACGGCACGATGGATACAGCCATCCAGGCGCTGCGCTATCGCGTGCATGATTATTTGCTCAAACCGGTGAATCCCGAGAACATTGTGCGCAGCATTGAGAATGCGGTGACTCGGACGGAAGAAGAACGGGACCTGCCGGTGAGCCCGCCGAAAATTTTCCGCTTGCCGGGCGGGGCGATGCTGGATTGCAGCCGCCGAGAGGTTTCATGGGATGGTGGGATCATTAACCTGACGCCGACCGAGTCGCGCTTGATGGAAGTCTTATATGAGTTGAGCGGACAGGTCATTTCTCACTCGGATTTAGTGCACGCCTGCCAGGGGTATCGCGTGGATAACGAGGAAGCAGCGAAGATTCTCCGCCCGGTTGTCAGCCGCCTGCGGCAGAAGATGGTGGTGCTGCCTGGTTGGAACGAGTGGATCAAGAATATTCGCGGGGCCGGGTACGTTCTGGAAATGTAGTTTGCTGGGCCGAATTTACTGATGCCAGTTGATGTCGGGGGTGGCGGGGATTTTGGTGGGGGTCAACCAGGATAGTATCCCTGTATTGTAGCGCTTGTGCGAAGGGATTTTGTCAAAGGCTACCAGGATCAGGCTGATTGCCAACAAAATTCCACCGATCACCTGGGTCAGGTTGAGAGACTCGCCGAGGGTGATGACCGCCAGCGTGACGGTGATGAGGATTTCGCCCAATCCCAACAGGGCGGTTTGCAGTCCGCCCAAATGTTTGATTCCCAAGAAGAGGGTGAAACGCGAGAAGAAAGTGATGAGGGCCATGGAGATGGCAGCCCACCAGGCCATGTCGCCCGTGGGCATTTGCCGGTCGAGGATAAGATAAGCCAAGAGGACCGTGGCAGCCATGCCCAGAAGGGTGTACAGGGTGACGGTCTGGGCCGGCACCTCGTATAAGACGCGCTGGTTGATGATCAGGTGCAGGGCGTAAAGGATGGCGGAGCCGAGCATCATCAGCGCGCCGATTGGGTCGACGGCCCGGTCGCCCGTATAGACCAGCAGGATCACCGCTGGAATGGAGAGGATGAGGCGGAAGATGGTCAAACGGGTGATGGTTTGCCGGTCGAGGAGCAGCCAAAGGGCCACGAAGATGGGGTAAAACGAATATAACAGGTGGCCGATGGAGGCATCCAGGCGCGCCAGAGCGCTGTAATACAACACCGAGCCGACCCCGTTGGTGAAGCCCGCCAGCAGGCAGCCGATGAGCCCGACCGAGAAGATGTAAAAGTATTGGCGCATGGCTATGGCCATGACCGCCAGCATGAGCAGCGCGGCGATACCGGTGCGTAAGACGATGACGGCCAGCGGGGAGAAGCCGGAATTAATCGCCACCTTACCGAAAATGGGAACGACGCCCAAAAATACGGCAGAGGAGAGCGCGGCAAAAATCCCTTTACGTTGACCGGCAAGTGCCATTCGAAGACCTTTCTTTCGATACCTGGTTCAATGGATTTGGATGGATGCCGGCAACCTTCTTACGAATCAAAGCCTGCGCATCCATCCATTTGCCAATTCACAAGTATTCCGGGTGTGGCGGCGCTGCCTCCGCCCTTTGACGGGGGCTACCCGAGCAATGCTCTAACTTCGTCCAACAATTCATCGCTCATAAAGTCGCCTTTCTGCATGAGCCGTTGAATGTGCCCGCGCATACGATCCTTTTCAGCGGGGGTCAATTCCTTGGCGGTCACCACGATGATCGGGATGTCGGCGGTGTCGGGCGATTTCTTGAGTTCGTCCATGACCGCGTAGCCGTCCATTTCGGGCATCATCAAGTCCAGGATGATGAGGTTGGGCTGCTCGCGCTGGACCAATTCCACGGCTTCGCGTCCGTTGGTGGCCTCGAAGAGCGTGTAATTGCCTTGCGATTGGAGGATGCGGCGCACAAGGCGGCGGACCTCGGGGTTATCGTCGACGATGGCAATGCGGGGGAAGCGGTCAATACCGACCTTGCTGAGGGCTGCCAGAAGACCTTCTTCCTGGCTCTCTTCCATGCTGTCCTGCGGGAAGACGATGTCCCGAGACCAACCTTCGCCCAGAATGTTGCGCTCAATGGGCATGGTGTGGCCGGTGCAGTTGACCACGATGGTTTCGTGGGGTTTCACCACGCCAGCGCGAACCAATTTGACCAGCCCGGCAAAGGCGACCGCCGAAGCAGGTTCTACCGACAGGCCTTCCATTTTGGCCAGATAGTGCATGGCGCGGAAGGCTTCCTCGTCTGTGACGCTTTCGATGGCGCCGCCCGATCCTTCCAGCATTTTCTGGCGTAGAATGGTGTAGGTGCGGCCGGGGTCGCCCGTGGCCAGGGTGGCGATGTGGGTGCGCGGCGATTGGACGGGGACGGCGGTGTCTCGGTTTTGCTTCCAGGCATGGGCCATGGGCGCGCAGCCTTCGGCTTGCAGCGCGGCTACCTTAGGCACCTTGTCGACCAGGCCCATTGCTTTTAATTCCTGAAAACCTTTAATGACGCCAATCGGACCCATGCCACCTGAAACCGACTGGATGTACCAATCGGGAGCGCGCCAGGGAGTGCTCTCGCCTGGACCAAGCAGCCGCGTGAGCTGCTCGGCCAGTTCGAAGGAGATAGTTTTCATGGCTTCGATGCAGGGGATGGTGCGGGCGCCTTGATCGATGGACAGGCCGCGCTGGTGGGCAAACTCGGAGGCGACTTTCTTGGCCTGGTCATAGGAGCCGGTGATCTTGATGACTTGCGTGCCATAGATGGCAACCTCGCGCATTTTGGCGGCGGGAACCAGGCTGGTGAGGAAAGCCCACAGCTTGATGCTGGCGCGGGAGGCGTAGGCCGAGTAGGAGATGGCGACATTGCCGGTGGAGGCGATGACAAACTCGCTTACTCCGGCTTCTTTGAGGGCAGCCACGGTGACTACGGCCTGACGGTCTTTGAAGGAGGCGGTGGGGCCCTGGCGCTCATCCTTTACGTACAGGTTGGGGCAGCCCAGCATCATGCCCAAATTACTGGCCCGGATGAGCGGGGTGCCGCCTTCGCCGAGGGTTAGTTCCATGTTTGGGCCGCGTAAAGGCAGCAATTCCTGATACCGCCAGATATCGAATGGCCGGTCGGCCAACGCGGCGGGCCATTCTTTGGCCACGGCGGCGTAGTCATAGCGAGCCTCGCGCCAACCGCTTCCGCAGACCGGGCAGGCCGGTTTGCTGACCGTGAAGGGGGTACGGTGACCGCAATCCAGGCATTCGACATAAAGATTTGAAGGCATACGTTAATACTTCCTATAAAGATAAGTTATTTGGCTGCGCCGGTTGACTTGGGGGCCGTGCGCAATTTGCGAAGCGATTTTTCGAGCGTGTTGAGCAGCTCGTTTTCTCGCAGATAGCCTTTGGTGAGCAGTTGTTGGCCGAATTGCGCCAGCTTTTCGTGCTGCTCGGCGGTCAGGTCGGCTCCGGTGAGGACGATGACGGGCAGGTCGCGCAATTTGGGGTCGGAGCGTAGATGTGCGATGAGGGTGAAGCCGTCCATATCCGGCATGAACAGATCCATGATGACGGCGTCGGGCTTTTGGGTCTGAATGGCATCCCAGCCATTCGTGCCGCCTTCCGCGGTGCGAACCCGGTAGCGCTTCTGCTCTTCGAGCATTTTTTGCACCAGGCGCAGGTCGCTTGGTTCGTCATCAATGAGCAAAATCTCGTTGATCTCGCCGTCCCGATCGAGACGGTGGATGGCATTGGAGAGGTCTTCCTGCACAAAGGGTTTGACCAGATAATCGGCGGCGCCCAGGCTGAAGCCTTTTTCTTCTTCTTCCAGGATGCTGCACACCACAATGGGAATATCGCGGGTGGCTGGATCGGACTTGAGATCATTCATCACCTGCCAGCCGTCGCGTTCGGGCATCATCACGTCCACTGTGATAGCAAAGGGGCGGTGCTGTTTGGCGGCAGCCACGGCGGTTTTGGGGTCCACGTGGGGGATGACTTTATAGCCCTGTGGTTGCAGGAAGCGCTCGTACAAGTTGATGACCTGCGGGTCGTCGTCGATGCACAGCACCACGTGCGATTCGTTGGGGTTGGGGCCGGTGGCTTCCTCCGCTTCCTGGTATGGCAGGGTGAAGAAGAAGATGCTGCCTTGCCCCACCACGCTGGAGAGCAGGCCAATGCGCCCGCCGTGCATTTCGATCAACGAGCGGCAGATGGAAAGACCCAGCCCTGTGCCACCAGTCTTGCGGGTGGGAGAATCGTCTACCTGGGAGAAGGGCAGGAAGAGTTTGACCCGGTCACTGTCGGCAATGCCGGGGCCGGTGTCGGCCACGGTGATCATGATCTCGGGGACGCCCTTGGGGCTCCGCGCGCGGCGCGCCTCGACGGTGATGGAGCCTTCGTCGGTGAACTTTGCGGCGTTGGACAGGAAATTAATCAATACCTGGCGTACACGGGTCATATCAGCGCGCACCAAAGGCATTTCGGGTTCCACCACCTGGAGAAGCTTAATGGGTTTGTCTTTGACTAAACCCACCGCGGTAGACATGGCTCCGTTGATCATATCACTGACATTGATATCGCTGAGCGAGAGTTCCATCTTGCCGGCTTCCAGCTTGGAGAAGTCGAGAATTTCGTTGATCAAGGTGAGCAGATGCTGACCGGAGTTGTAGATGGCGGTCAGGTCTTGGGTTTGCATATCGTTGACCGGGCCGTCAATGCCCTTGAGGATGACGCGCGAGAAACCAATGATGGAGTTGAGCGGGGTGCGCAGCTCGTGGCTCATGTTGGCCAGGAATTGACTCTTGACGCGATCTACCTCGCGCATCTCTTCCACCGCGTGCTGGGCCAGTTCGTAAGCGCGGGCGTTCTCGATGGCGATGGCGATCTGGTCGGAGAGGATGCTCAACACGTTCACATCGTCTTGAGCGAATGCATTGGTATTTTTTGACTGCATGTCCAACGCGCCAATGACCGTGTTGCCCAGCTTGAGGGGCAGGCCCATTTCCGCACGGGTGTCGGGCAGCAGCGGGTTGGGGTAGTACATGGGCGAGGAGAGCACATCGTTGAGAACGAACGGCTCGCCCGTGGCGGTGACGGTTCCGACCACCGAGCGCGAACCAACCGCCAGTTTGTGTCCACGGCGTTTGAGTTCGGCGCCCGCCGAACCAGTCGATTCGCGGATGGTGGCAAACGTCCCCGACTCGTCCAGCAGGAAGATGGAGGCGTGGTAGAAGGTGAAGCGGTCGATGAGCAGGTTGACGATGCGGTCCAAAAGAAGGTCGAGCGAGAGGGTCGATGCGGTGTCGCGGGCGATCTCGGATGCAGTTTGCAGTTCCAGCGCGCGCCGCTGGGCCTGACGCAGCAGGCGCAATTTTTCGACTGCCACGGCGATACCGTTGGCGACTGTGCGCAGCAAGGCGACTTCTTGGGCTGAATATTCAGCGGACTGGCGCGAGGAGGCGATGAGCACGCCGATCAGGTTGCCGCCGGTGCGGAGGGGCATGATGGCGGAGGCTGTCATCTCCAGGCTTTCCAGGGTCTTGCGAGAGGCCGGGTCGATGGGGAACTCAGCCACATTATTGATGACCAGGCCTTCATCGGAAAGCAGGCGCACCAGGGGCAGATCATCCACGGGCAAGCGGGAGGCGCTGGCCTCATATTTGCCGCCGCGATCCTGCCGCCCGGTGAGCTCCAGGTCGGTCATTTCGCCGCTGTGGTCTTTGTTGATGAGAATGATTGAAACGCTGTCGGCTCGTTGGGGCAGGGCGTTGGCTTCAACCAGTGAAATCATCTGGTCGATGTCGCGAGCCTGGGCGATCTGGTTGGATACGCTGTAGAGCAGGCCGGTTTCGGCGAGGGCGGCCTGGGTTTGGGCAAACAAGCGCTGGTTTTCAACCGCAATGGTGAGTTGGTCGACCAATGGGGGCAAGGTGCGGGTTTCACTGCCGGTGAAGGTGTGGCGTTGATCGCCTTCCAGGAGCAGGACGCCCATCTGGCGTTTGCCAGCGATGAGCGGCAGGATGCCCATCGAGCGCACGTGGCGATATTCCAGGTACTGGCGGAAGTTGGCGTCGATGGGCGAAGTAGCAACGTCATCTACAAACACGGGGGATGTGATGTTGCGGAAGCGGTCGTGGACTTCGCGAGGGAAGATTGTGTCCACGGGCGGGGGTGGGTTTCCATAACCGGAGTACCAGTTGGCTTGGACCTGCACCTTGCTGACGCGGTTGTTGGCGTCAGATTCATAGAGGAGCAGCACGCCGCGATTGATGCCGGTCAGCTTGACTCCGTTGATGACTGCCGCCAGCATTTCCTGGTAGTCCGAAGCGAGCACCAGGCGGTTGGTGGCACGGTAGAGGTTTTCGGTCTCGTCCAGGTTGATTTGGAGCTGGGCCAACAGGTTTTCGCGAACATAGGTGTTGGAAATGGCGTCGGCAGCCACGCGCAAGATGTTGACCTCTTCGGTGAGCCATTGGCGAGGCTGATCGATTTGCTCAAAGACCAGCAGACCGGGAACATTGCGGCTGCCGGTCACGGCCAACACCAGCGCGGAGAGGATGTTTTGCTCGCTGAAGAATGCGGCCGACGAGGTGTTGTTCGATTCCTTGGCCAGTGGAGCCATCCAGCCCTGAGAGAGCAGACCGGGCATGGAGTCGCCAAGAGAGGACAGAGGGATGGATTGGATGCGCGAGCGGTCGAACAGATAGGCGGAAAGCGGGGCGGTGTAATCTTCGACCAGCTTCCAATGTGGGTTGGTTTCGTCATCGGCATACTGGGCAAAATAGACCCGGTTGGCCTGAGAGGCGTTGGCCAGATGCTTGAGGACATCTGGAAGCGCCTGGGCGCCCAACTCAGAGAGCGCCGCCACCGAGCGGGCGACACTGGCCTGGTAACGCTCGCGGTTTTCAATCGCGTTGAGGGCGGTCTGCATTTGCTCGAACAGAGTAGCGTTTTCCAGCGCGATGGCGGCTTGCGAAGCGGCTGTAGAGAGCAATTCTACATGCACATCGTCATACTGGGCAGCGTTTTGATTGTCAAAATCCTGAATGATGAGGGAACCGTCCTGATCGCCACCAGCGATGAGGGGGATGAGCATCAAGGAAGTGGGGATACGATGGGGGAGCGGAATGCCCAGGGCTTGCAGACGCTCGGCCACGGAACCATTCAGGAGGAGCGGCTCAGGCGTTTGAACTGCGTAATCGACCAGTTCATTGCCCATCGCGCGAGTCTCGATCTCGCGCTCCTGTCCTTCTTCGCGGTAGACAGGAAAAGAGATCCACTGAGTCTTGTGGTTGATGGTTGCCAGGATGAGATTTTTGTTGTCCAGAAGCTCGCCGACCATGTCGGTGAGGGTAGCGTAGATATCTTCGCGGGTGGTTAGCTTGCTCAGGCGTTGACCGATGCGATTCAAGATGGCCAAATCCTGGTTGCGGTGGAGGATGACTTCTTCGGCGCGAACTCTTTCGGCCAGCTCTTGCTGAGCAGATTGGTACAGGCGGGCGTTTTCGAGGGCCAGGGCGAGTTGGGTGGTGATCTCCATGACCATAAAGCGGTCGTCATCGGTCCAATTGCGCTGAACCGAATCATCCACCACCTCGAGGAGCAGTTCACCCAGGTTTCCGGCTTGAAAGGGCACAGCAATGGCGGCGGGGGCATCATCGGAGGCGGGCTGGATGCCGACTTGATTGGTTTGCAAGCTGTGCAGACCGGCATGGGTCCAGGGTTGCAGCGCGTGGCTGATGCCAAGTTGGTCAATGGCAACCCCAGTGAGATTTCCGGAGACTTCCCGCTTGGCCGGCTGCTCCGGCGTCGCGGGTTGTGTGGGAGGCTGCGTTGGAGCGATAGGCTTCCAATCCCAGCCAGAGACGGCCAGATCGTCCGTAGACTCTTGGGCCGGAATCTCAGGCTCTTGCTCTACCTGGGAATGCTCCAGGTCGGAGAAGAGGTTTCTAAGCCGTCTGTGGAGTTGTTTCTTTGACATAGGTCAGGATCTCCTGAGCCAAAGCGCGGTATTGGAGGGAAGAGCGGCTCTTGGGGGAGTGGTAGATGATGGGCAGACCGGCGATGGCGCTTTCGCGCAGGCGGGTGTCGGTTTCGATGATGGTTTCGAGGACTCCGTTTCCAAACGTGGCCCGCAGTTGTTCGCTCAAGGTGCGGTGGATGCGGTTGCGGCGATCAAACATGGTCAAGAGGAGGCGATAGGTGAGATGGGGGTTGCTTTGTGCGCGGATTTTTCGCACCAGGCTCATCATGCTGCGCAGGGCGTTGATGGAAAAAAACTCTGCCTGGGTGGGCATGAGGAGCATGTCGCTGGTGGTGAGCGCGTTGGTGGTAATGGCTCCCAGGAAGGGAGGGCAGTCGAGGATGATGAAATCGTACGCCCAGCTTTGACTGCGGAAGGCCTTTTTGAGTGTGGTTTCATAACCGGAGCGCATGGGCAAAAAGCGTTCGGTCATGCCCATTTCGGAGGTCGAGGGGATGACATCGAGTTGGGGGATGCCTGTTTTGACCACGGCCTGCGTTGGGGAGAGGGATTCGAGCAGAACGTTGACAATGGACTGCTTTGTTTGAGCCGCATCGATGCCCAGGGCGAGAGTCAGGTTGGATTGGGCGTCCAGGTCCACCAATAATACGGAAGAACCCGCTTCAACCAGCGCGGCTCCCAGAGAGATGCTGGTGGTCGTTTTGGCAACGCCGCCTTTTTCGTTTGCAATCGCTAAGATGTAAGTCATGCTAAACCTCCTGACTTATCCCCGTTATTTCCGCCATTCGTCGGTTGTGTCTTGGGTAAGATGATTTGAGCGCGAGTGACGCCGAGCGCTTTTTGAATTTCGCTGGCGGCGATTTCCAGCATTTGCTGCGGGTCGTTGGTAGAGCGGATGAGACCGGTGATTTCGAGAACCTTTTTCTCACGCTCAGCCCTTTGCACGGTCTTTTCAAACAGGCGCGCGTTTTCCAACGCCACGCCGACTTGCTGGGCTACATCTTGCACGGCGAGCACCTCGTCGCTGGACCAGGAGCGGTCTACGCCTTGATCTTGAACGCGGATGACGCCGATGGTTTCACCACGGAGTTGGATGGGAACGGCCATGACCGCTCGGGTGGTGGAATCTGCCAGGGTTTCGGTTTCGATGTAGGGTTGTCCGGTTGTGATAGCTTCTTGAATATCGGGCGTATCGATTGCGCGGGCTGCCACGCCGTGAGGCGTATAGCGGAAGGCGCGAGAGCGGCGCACCGATATGTCTCGATTCCATTCCTGGCGCAGATACTGGCGATGGACATTTTGAGCTTCGGTCAAGGCGCGGGCGGTCTCGGAATACAATTGGTTGTTGTAAATCGCAATGGCCACCTGGTCGGCGAGGATGGTGAACAACTCAATGTCATCGGGAGAGAAGGCGTTCAGTTCGGTGCTCTGAATGTCCAAAGCGCCAATGATACGCTCGTTAACAGCCAACGGCAGGGCCATTTCGGAGCGGGTTTGGGGAAGATCGGGGTTGTTGAAGTAGGTGGAGTCAGCGCCAACGTTGGTGGCGACTCGCGGGCGGCCGCTGCCGGTGACACTGCCGACGATGCCTGTGTGGCCGACCTGTAACTGGTGGTTGCGGGCCAACATGCGCTGCCCGCCCTCGCTGTTGGCGGCGCGCAGGACAGCGAATTGGCCGCTTTCGTCCAACAGGAAGATGCCGACATGGTAATAACCAAAGCGCTCGCTGATCAAGCGGGTGACGGATGACAGCAAGGCTTGCAGTTCCTGCGAGGTGACGATGGAACGGGCCACGTCGGCCACGGTTTTCAACTGGTCTGAGCGATCGGCGAGCGCCACATTTTGCACTTCGAGGTCGTGGGTACGCTGGGCCACGCGCTCTTCCAGCTCGCCAATGAATTGGTTCAATCGACCTGTCATGGTGTTGAATGCTTTGGCCAGCGCGCCAGTTTCGTCGTTGGCGCTGGCGTCTGCCTGGGCTTCCAGGTCGCCTTGGGCCACTTTTTCGGCCACCCGGGTCAGGTTGATGAGCGGCTGGCTCAACACACGCGACGCCAGAATGCCGATGAGGCTGACCACAAGCGCCACCAGCGATGCGGTGATGACCGTGAGACGGACTTGAGATTTTTGATAGGCCGTGGGGTCAAATTCGGCCTGGAAATAAACCACTTTCCAGGGAAGCTGCGCTAAAGTGAAGACCGTTCCGATTTCAGTGAATTCGGTGGGATCCTGGCGCGGCTTTGGAATCTGGATGTTGAAGTTGCTGGATCCGCCTTCGGTTGAGCGTAGAATGCGGACCAATTCGGGAGCCTCAAAGTAGAGGGTATTGCCCGAAGTGCGCGGCAAGCGGTTTTGAGCGACGAGATTGGATAACTCGCCCTGAGACAAGCGATAGGGGAACGTGTAGGTGGTTTCAGGCGCGTAGGTGTCCGCCAGACGCATATTGTTTTCGTCAAATAGCATGGCATATGAGTAAGGGCCTAATAAACCGGTGTAGTTTTGCAGCAGGCGCTGGAGAACGAGGCCGCTGTAACGCACGCGCAGCACGCCCACAATTTCGCGGCGGATATTCCTCACTGGCGCGCAGAAAGAAATAAAACTTTGACCACCTTCGAGGAATTCAAAGGGGATGTAGGCGGCTTGATTGTTATTGAACGCGTCCGTGAAGCAAGTGGAATCGCCTTCGTTCGCTCCAATCTGGGATTGGGCTGTATCGTACATGTTCACACCCTGCTGGTTCAAGACCGCGTAGGAAGATAGGTATTGGCGTTCTTCACTCTCGCGGGTTTGCAGGATGCGCATGACCAAGACCAATTCTTGCTGAAGGATTTTGTCGGGATCTTCTTCACTCAAATAGCGCCCGAGAACTTCCAGGCTGGCTTCGTCCTTGACGACTTCCAGATTGCGAATATAAAAGGTATCAATGACCCGGGCTACCTGCTCGGCGGTCACCATCGTTTTATCGGTGATTTCACTACGCAGGGCGCTGAGGGTGAATTGGTTTTGGACGATGGATGAGATGGACAACGGAATGATCACCAAAGCGATGAACGCCGTGGTGAGGCGGATTTGGATGGAAGAGGAGACAAACTGGACAGATAGCAGGGTGATGTAGATCATCACCAGGATGCCCAGGATGATGGGAACAGCCAGATTGACCGAGCGGATGCTCAACTGGTCTAACAGGCTCAAGTTGCCAACAACCGCCGTAATGGAGGCTGAGAGGATGCCAAACAGGATCCACAGATTGCTGCGTTTGAGGAACCCAAAAGCCGAAGCAGCGATCAATCCGAATAAGAGGACGATCAATGCGGCGGGGATACTGACCGATTCGATGAGCAGACTGGCGGTCAACATGGCCAACGAGAAGGCCACGCTGAGAACCCCAAAGCGGGGCAGGGCATGATCGTCCTGGAAAGCGCCAGCAGTCAGGGGCAGGCTGTAAAAAGCAGGTAGGGTGAAGGCGATAGAGAGAACAACAAATTGCCAGTTACCGAACTGGCTGGTTCCAATAATAAAGGCTACCGCGGCAACCGTGGTAAATAAGGTCAGCGGGGTTGCCAGCAGCCGGATGGTTTTTCGGACCATTGCGGTATTATCCAGCGGCACGGTAGCCGATGGAGCGCGTAATGGAACAGTTTGGTTGAGATGGGTCATTCAACCTCCCAAGATCGGGTTAGTCCGGAGCGTGAAGCTGGACGACCACTTCGGCAACGCCCAGAGATTGGCCTAATTCGTTCGCGGCGATACGGAGGATGCTTTCGACATCTGTGGCTGTGCGAACCTTGGATGAGACATCACCCACCAGGCGCTCGCGTTGAGCGCGGAACTGGATTTCATCTAGCAAGCGGGCATTCTCCAGGGAGACTGCCAGGCGGCTGGTGGCATCGCGCACCAGCTCGACCATTTCTTGAGACAAGCGGGCGGTGGCAAAGCGCAGATTGACCACGCCGACGGGCTGACCGCGCAGCGTGATGGGCACGGCAATCGCGGTGACGCCTGCCTCGGCGGGTGTGGCGACCAGGTTGGCCTGGCGCAAGGCTTGCTCGGCTTCAGGAGAAAGTTCGGTTTGGGGCGTAACTTCGGCCTGGCGGTAGCGGAAACCGTATGATTTGCGCGCGTTGCGCAAGAAATTCTTCCAGGAGTGCTGGGTGGTTTCCTTGTAGGAGGTTTCCAGTTCTTGCAGGTTCTTTTGGTAGGATTCTAGCAGGCGAGCTTTGTCGAGCGCGGTGGCCAGTTGATCGGCAATGATCTCCAATGCCTCTACGTCCACCGGTGTGAAGGGATTGGGTTGGGTGCTTTGCACATCCAACGCGCCGATGATACGGTCGCCGATGCGCAGGGGGACAGCGATTTCGGAGGCTGTCTCGGGGAGAAGAGGGTTCTTGAAGTGGTTGGGATCTTCGTTGACGTTGGCGGTGATGCGAGTTTCGCCTTTGGCCGTCACATAGCCGACGATGCCGATTTCACCAATCTTCAGGCGGTGTCCCCGTTGGAGCATAGCCGCGCCAGCTTCGCCCGTGGCGGCGCGTAATACAGCGAACTCATTTTTCTCGTCGTTGAGGAACAGTCCGGCATGATAGAAGCTGAACACCTCACGAATAATGTTGACGGATTTACTCAGCAGCACGTCGGTGGAGGACTCGGCGGAAATTTCACTACCGATGCGGCGGGCGGCATCCATGCGGGCAATGCGTTGGTTCAGTTCGTCGGTGCGTTGTTGGACACGCGTTTCCAACGAGTGGCTTTCTTGTTCCAATTCCATCGATAATGCGGTCTGCTTTTGGAGCGTATTGGATAGGCCGTTCAAAAATACATTGATGGACAGCACGACTGCTACACCGCAGTACAGGAGAGAAATCGAAGTGACCATCCAGGCTGTGAACTGCCCGGAGTTCACGAGGATGTTGAAGCGGGGCATGTCGATGATGCTCTTGCTCATCAAGTATCCGAAGGCAAGCACGTATACCAGTGTGCCCAGTAAACTCAGTGTGCCTGCTCTCTGTCCGAACAACAGCCCGGTGAGGACGATGGCTGTGAGCAGGAATAAGATGCCGTTTCCGCTCAAGGCCTGTCGCACGAGCATGGCTGTGCCGACCATCGCAAGAAGGGCCAGGAAGGAGGCGGCACGGAAATTGTAGGACAATTTTCTGTTCGTGGTGATGAAGCCGATGGCAATGATGGTGGCGGGATAGAAAATGAGATCGAAAACACTGGACTGCGCAATGGTCAGGCCGAGCCCCAGGATGACTCCGAGAGCCCCGAGGCCGAATAACCCGTTTAGGTTGTATTGTAGGATGATTTCGCGTTGGCGATGGATTTCACCCTTATTCTGCGCTTGGGGCGGCAGGTTTTTGGGGTCGAGGAAATTGACAAACCGCTGGAAGAAGTTCATTGCGCTTTCTCCTTCCCGTTGTCACCCGGATGAACGGTGGGTGCAGGTGTTTCGTAGGCGGAAGCCGGCAGGAGTTGGATGGAGGCTTCGACTACATAAGGAAGCTGGCCGAATTCTTCCACCGCGGCTTTGAGGATGCTTTCTACATCCAACGCGCGGTTGAAGCGGGTGGAGAACGCATTCAACTTCTGTTCCTGAACTGCTCGGCGCTCGGTTTCTTGCACCAGACGGGCATTCTCGAGAGCCAGGGCGGTTTGGGTGGTGAGGGCGTCGATGAAGGCCAAATCTTCTTGTGTAAGGGCATCCTCAATCAGGTCTAGCGTGAGTTGACCAATGACCTGCTCGCGCAATGCGATGGGCACGCTGGTCAGTTTGCCGCCGAGATCACGGTTTCTGTCATCGGTGGTGTAGAGAGCAGTGATTTCTCCGCTTTCACTCAAGGTTTCGCTCCAAACCTGTTGGACGTAGTTGCGGTTGAGGGCGCGGACCTCGTCCAGGTTGCGCTCCAGCTCTCGGAACAGGCGGCTGTTTTCGACGGCGATGGCCAGGCTGTCGGCGATGCCTTGAAGAATGTTGATATCGTTTTCGTCAAAGGCCTGGGCCTTTTCAGATTGGATGGTAATCGCGCCTACGGCATTGTCTCGGCTCATGATCGGCAGGGCCAGCTCGGAGCGGGTGAGGGGCAGGAAGGGGTTGTTGAAGCGCACGGCTTCATTACCCACGTCCAGAGCGATGCGGGCCTGGCGGTTGGCGATGCACCAACCAATCATGGAGGTTCCGCCGACGGGAAGAGAATGATGCTGGGAGAGCATGGCTTTTCCGGCTTCGCCTGTGCCGGCGCGCAGGAGGGCGTTCTTGCCGGACTGATCCAGTAAGAAGATACCGGTGTAGTAAAGGTTTAACTGTGAGTTGATGAGTTCGGCCACGCGCTGGAAGATGGCTTCGGGATCGCTCAGACGGCTGATGGCGCGAACGATTTCCGCGGCTGTGTTCATTTGCCTAAGACGGAATTGCAAGTCGGTTGTGCGCTCTTCAATCCTGGTGGCAAGCTCCTGGCGCTCTTTTTGCAGGTTTTCTGTCATCTCCTCGCGTTCTTGCAGCACGCGCGCGAGGCCGGAAAAGAGGGCAGAGATCGAGACAACCAGGCCAGCGCTGATCATCAAGGATATGATGGCGCTCTGGACGTACGGTGTTCCCTGGAAGAAGATGTCTCTGAAGGGGGTGGAGATGCGATTTGCTTCTAGCAAGACGCCCATCAAGAGGATGGTGACCGAGGACAGAACGGCAGCGCCCAGGCTGATCCACAGGTTGGTGAAGATGGCCGAAAGGACCACAAAGATGAGCAGCCACAGGCGCACCTCGCCTAACGATCCCGAGTCCCAAAGCTGAATGACACCCAAAACATAGGCGATGATCAGAACGGTTCCCGAGCGTAACAGGTAGTTCCATTCGCGGTTGACCAGCGCGAGCGCTATCCAGATGAAGATGAGGATATAGAAACCGGCCAGGATGGGTTGTCCGGCCTGAATGGTTTGCACGAAGGCCAGGCCAATGCCTGGGATGGCCAGGATGAACAAGCCGATGAGGAAGCTCTGCAGAACTTTCTCTCGCAAAACCGCCAGGCCGCCTTTGGAGGCAATGCTGCTGGGCGTATAGCCGGGGAGAATGCGCTTGAGGAATTCCATTATTTCACCTCCACGGCGCCATCATCGTGGCCGTTGTTACCTGGATTGGTTGACGGCCTGGTTTGGGAGGCGGCAGGTTCCAGGGAGGGGGCGTCGTCAGCCAGCCCCAACGTAATGTTGGCCCGGCGAGCCCCCAAGGCGCGTCCGATTTCTTCCACCGAGGTCTGCAAGATGGTTTGCAGGTCGACCGAGCGGCGTATGCGGCTGGTGGCATTGAACAACATTTGCTGACGCTCGACCTGGCGGCGGATTTGTACCACCAGGCGGTAGTTGGAAATGATGGCTCCCAGATTGTTGGCCAGGGCGAGCATGATTTCCTGGTCATTTTCATTGAAGAAGGCCAACTGGTCGGATTCGAGGTTGAGCACGCCCATCAGCTCATCGCCGAACAGAATTGGCAAGGCCAGTTCGGAAAGGGTGGCCTCGTTTCCGCGCAAATAGCGCGGATCGTTGCGCACGTCTGCCACGCGCACGGCCTGACGAGAGGCAGCGGCAGCGCCGACGAGCCCGCGATCGAGGGTGTAGCGATTTTGCAAAGCCCCACTTTCGTATCCTGCCAAAGCGAACGGAGCCATTTCTTTGTCGTTGGTGAACAACATGATGGCGGCATGGTCGGCAATTTTGGCTCGCAGCAAACCAATGGCTACGGCGTCCATCGCTTCGGTCAGCGAGCCTGCGGTGGTGGCAGTGGCTGTGATTTGATGGAGGAGGCGGTGCTTGGTCAGCATGTCCTGGGTGCTGGTGAACTGGTCGGCGTTGTTGATGGCGACCGCCAACTGATCGGCCAGGATGCTCAAGATGCTGACGTCGGTGGGGGTGAAGACGCCGGGCTTGTTGCTTTGAACATCTAATGCGCCCAGGACGCGATCACCGATGGTCAACGGGAGGGCCATTTCGGCGCGCGTGTCGGGCAGGAGGGGGTTGGGGAAGTGGTTAGGATCGTCGCGAACATCGTGGACGATGAGCGCTTCGGCTCTTTGGGTGGTTTGGCCCACGATGGAGCGCGAGCCAACGGCCAGTTTGTGGCCCGAAGCTTTCATCTGCCGGCCAGCCTCACCGGTGGATTCGCGCAGGACGGCAAATTCGCCAACGGCGTCCAGGAGGAAGATGGAGGCGTGATAGTATCCGAACCGGTCGCGGATGAGTTCGACGGCCTTGCGCAGCAGCTCGTCGACGTCCAGGATGGACGAGGAGTCGCGGGCGATCTCGGCGGCGATGAGGATTTCATCGGCGCGCTGACGGGCAATGGCTTCGGCGTTTTTGATTTCGGTAATGTCACGGCGCACGCTGAGCATACCCGTGGGAGAGCCATTGGGCGAGAGGATGGGGATGCGTGAGGTGAGGAACCAGAACTCGTTCTCGTTGTGCTGGATGCGCTCTACGGAGCCGTAGTTATCTCTGCCAGAGTGCATGGCGGCCTGGTCGGTTTCGGCAATGCGGGCTGCTTCGCCTTCGGCAAAGATATCAAAGTCGGTCTTGCCAATCAGGCTTTCGGCATCCTGGTCGAACTGCGAGGCGAGGGCCTGGCTGGCGCGCAGGTAAACGCCTTCGGAATCCTTGATGGCGATGACATCGGGGGTGTTTTGCAGCCAGGTGTTGAGCAGGGTGCGCTCCTGGTCGTAGGCGTGCAAGGCCTGTTGCATTTCTTCGAGGAGTTGGGCATTGCGGATGGATGTGCCGATGTGGCTGGCCAGGGTGGTAATCAGGTTGAGATCGTGCTGGGTGAAGCGGCCTTCCGATTCGAGGTCTTGAACCACCAGCGCGCCGACCAGGTCGCCGGCGACGATGAGGGGAATGCCCATCCAGGATTTGGCGGGCCGCCCCACAAAGCGGGCGCCCATCTCGCGGGCTTTTTGTTCGGTGTTTTCAGTGAGCAAGAGCGGCTTGCGGTTTTGGACGATTAACGAGGTCAGGCCCTGACCGAGCGGGAAGGGATCGTAGCTGGTGATTTCGTTGTTTTCGTAGGCGTAGGGGATTTCAATGAGCTCGGTCTTGGGATTGTACAGAGTGATGGCAAAGCTAAGATCGTCACCCAGAGTCTGCATGATTTGCTGGTGAAGCACATGATATAGGCGTTCCAGGTTGGTTTCGGCAGAAGTGGCCTGGCTGAAGTTGGCCAGAAGCTGCAACTCGGAGAGGCGATCCTGGAGGGTGTTGAGCACGGTGAAGCGGTCGAGGGTGGCGGTGATGACCTCGGCCAGGTTGGAGAAGGGTTGGATGATCTCCTGCCCGGCGCGATCCCCGGCGCGGAAGCCCAGAATGATGATTCTGGCCAGCTTGCCGGTTTCAAAGGATGGGAAAATGGCGGCGGATTTGCAGTTGCGGCGCAGGAAGAAGGAGAGGATGTTATCGAAGTTGTTGGGTTGGGCGATGTTGTCGATGAAGACCATTTCGCCGGAGGTCAGGTTTTCGATAATCTTTTGAGCGGGGATGGAAATGGAGCGCAGGCTTTGCTCCACCTTGCGCGTGTTGCTGTCGTACAGGTGCAAGACGCGCACTTCGCCGCCTTCCAGGGTCAGGTAAGCGTTGGTGTGGGGAAGGCCAGAGAGGTTTTCGGTGAGCAGACGGTCGATTTCGGCGCGCTCGCGAGCCTGGGTGACCTGGCGGGTGACTTTATACAGCAGCGAAGTTTCTTCCAGGTCAACCTGGGCGGATTCGAGCAAGCGAATGTTTTGGATGGCGCCAGCAATCTGGTTGGCCAGAGTTTGCAAGACGAAAATATCGTCCTGTTGGAAGGCATCGGGGATATTGGCGCGGATGTCCAGCACGCCCAATACCTGGGCGCCAGCCGCGATTGGGATGGCGACCTGGCAGCGGGTGTCGGGGGTGTTCTCGTCCGGACGGTAGGAAGGGTCTTCCTGCGTATCGTTAATGATGCGCGGCTGATTGTTGCGGGCGGCCATGCCGACCGGAGAAGGATCGCCAACGGGGATCCTTTCGTCTTTCTCCATGCGCTTGCGGCCCATATCGCCGCTGGCCATGCGAAGGCCGACGTAAATGCCGTTGGCTTCGGTGAGGTAGATGGAGGTGTGGTAATAGCCAAAGCGTTCGTTGACCAATTCGACGGTGCGCTCCAGCATGTCACTTAATTGGCTGGTGGAGGTAGCCATTTGGGCGACCTCGGAGGCGGTGCGCAACTGGCTGGTGCGGTTTTCGACCTGCTGCTCCATGGTGTGATAGAGGTGCTCGTACTCATCGGCCATCTGATTCATGGAAGAACTGAGCAAGCCAATCTCATCTTTTCGCTTGATGGAGGTGGTGCGGGCCGAAAGATTGCCGTCGGCGAGGTGTTGAGCTGTCTCGGTCAATTGGAGGATGGGTTCCACCACTTGCTTGGTTCCAATATAGATCATGACCCCCGCCAGCGCCATCACCAGAAGCAGAACAACGGCTGTCACTGGCTCGATCAGACGGATATCGGAGCGAATGGCGGCGACCGGCACTTCCATTATGAGCCAGGTGTCGATTTCTTTGTAGAAACGGGTATAGCCGAAAACGTCGACACCGTTGTAGGAGTTCAGGCGGAAACTTCCGCTGGAACCTTCGCTCTGTTTGAGCTCGTCGATGAATTGGGTTAGTTCACGATTGACCGGGAAGGCCTGGACGGCCGTGGCCGATTCGCTTCCAATGTAGTTGCCGCGGTTGAGCAGAAAATAGGCGCGGCCTTTGGGGAAAATTTCGGCCATTTCCCAGAGCATTTGGGAGAAAAAGTCAGAGGCGGTAATGCCGATTACGGTGATGGGCTGATCGTGGCCTTTGGGCACGAACGTGCGAGCTGTGACCAATACCATTTGATTGGCGTAGGTTGGCGGCAGGATGTTGAAAGCGGCCAGAGAGGCATCCTGATTGAGCACACCGGCTAGAATTTGTTCTTCCAGGGGGGCGTTCGTTCCACCGGTGACTTCCCGGATCCACTCGTCATCCGTGCCTGCCAGGATCGTCATATCGGGATTGAGAATGAACAGTTCGTCAAAGACGGGGTCAAGATCGCTGCCAGAGTTGGCCGCGGCTTCCATCATCTGAATGGCGATGTTGTTATCGGGTTTTTCGCCGCGGGCTTTGGCGGAAATCAGTTCAACCACGGCCTCGCGAAACGTGCCGTTATAGACGAGATTATCCATCGCCCAGGTGCGGGTGAAGTTGTACTGAGCGATTTCTTCTTCATTGGAGTTGATCAGGGCGGTGAGCTGCTGGTAGGTCGTGCCGCGCACCTGCTCGTTCATGCGGATGGAGGCGACCGTTACGACGATCAAGAGCGGGAGGATGGAGATGGCCAGCATGGTGACCACGGCCGTCTTGGCCAGGCTGGGCTTGCGGATGTAGTCGGTTAAATACCGCCAGCTTGCCCGCAGGTTTCTGACAATCCACGACCAACTTTTCTCCAGCAGGGACTCAAAATCCATACCCTACTCCTTAGTAGTTCATCTCCCATACCGCTTCTCCATCGAGGATGCGCTGGATTTGATCGGGAAAACGATCGGGGTCGAGGGGTTTGCCTAAGAAGCCGTTGAAGCCGGAGTCCTTGGCCTTGGCAATTTGCTCCAGGCTGGCTTCGGCGGTGACGGCGATGACGGGGATGTCCTTGAGTCGGGGGGATTGGCGGATTTTCTTGAGCGCGCCGTAGCCATCCTCATAGGGCAAACGAATGTCCATTAAGATGAGATCCAATTTGGGCAGCGTGTCGGCATATTCGACCACCTCATAGCCGCTGGTTTTCCACTCGCAATGGATGCCCAGAAAGCCCAACATGCGGGCGATGAGGACGAAGTTGGATACATTATCTTCGACAACCAGGACAGTTTTTTCTGTAGGCATAAGTTTGCGTTCTCCTGTGAACTAGTTCAGGAATCGCTCGATTTGGTCAATGAATCGGTCGATGTCGATGGGTTTTTCGATGTAACCGTCGCAGCCGGCATCCAGGGTGCGCTCGCGATCTCCGCGCATGGCGTTGGCGGTAATGGCTATGATAGGCACATCCATCAACTCGGGTTTGGACTTGAGCTGGATGGTGAGGGTATACCCGTCCATGTCGGGCATGTTGATATCCATGAGGATCAGGTCGGGCTGCAATGTTTTGAGGGTTTCGAGAGCTTGGGTGGCGTTTTCTGCCTCGACAACATCGTAACCGAATGCGGTGAGCAGGCGGCGCACGAGCATGCGGTTATCGGGGTTGTCCTCAACATGGAATATTAATTTTTTACTGGACATTCGCAAAAAGTCTCCTACAAGGTTCACGATCAGGGCTTTGGTGAAATATAGATTCTCCCCAATCGTCGATTGAGCGCAATCCGCTTACTGTCTATTTTATATGGTTTCGGGCCAAAACCACTTGCTGGGAGATTTCAGTTACCTTACAGTTTCGGTCGGATTACTCGACCGGGCAGCCTGGAGGGATACTGACCTAATCCGGCGGGTTGGGCGTTTATCGGCGGGCTTGAGCGCCAACGAGGCCCTGTTAGATGCTTTGCAATGTTTGGGCCAACTCGCCCAGGTTTTTCATGATGAGATCGGGCTGGTGGGGCGAGCCGGGCAGGTCGGCCAGCGAAGTCTCGCCGCTGAGCACCAGCACGGTGAGTATGCCGGTGCGGCCCAGGGCAATGTCGGTGTACAAGCGGTCACCTACCATGCACATTTGCTCGATGGGCAGTCCGGCGCGGGCGGCGATGGCGGCGACGATGGGCGGGTGGGGCTTGCCGATGATCACGTCGGGACGGCGACCGGTGGAAGCAGCCACCAGCTCGATCATTGCGCCGGTGTCGGGCATGTAGCCGGTTTCGGTGGGGCAGTTGATGTCGGGGTGGGTGGCGATGTAGGGCACGCCGGCGGCCAGCAGTTCGCACAGGATGCGCAGTTTCTCGTAGGTGAGGGTGGTGTCGAAGCCCAGCACGGCGTACTCGGGCTGGTGGGGGGTGAGGGTGAAACCGTGATCGGTGAACTCGCGCTCGAGGGCGGGAGTGCCGACCACATAGAGGCGGGCGGCGGGGCTGCGGGCTTGCAGGTAGAGGGCGGTGGCCTCGCCGGAGGTGAAGATGCGCTCTTCGGGCACGTCCAGGCCCATGCCGCGGATTTTTTCGGCGTACTCGCGGCGGGTGCGGGAGGAGTTGTTGGTGAGGAAGACGTAGGGGATGCGGCGCTGGTCGAGGAGGGCGAGAAAATCGAGCGCGCCGGGGAGGAGCTTGCCGCCGAGGTAGAAGGTGCCGTCCATGTCGAGGAGGAAGCAGCGAGTTTGTTTCAATCGTTCGAGGGGTTCGGGCATGAGGGTTCCTTTGAAGTTAGTTTCGTTGCAGCAATTCCAGGAGGATGGGGATGCCCTTGCGTTCGATTTCATGGGTGGCGAAGAAGTTGCTGATGACCACCACGGGCTTATCCTTCATCAAGTAAGCCCCGGCCAATTCCTGCGAGGTGATGACCAGGTCGTAATCGTCATCGTCGAGGATGTGGTCGGCGACGAAGACTTCGGCGGTGAGGTGGTGTTTGCGCAGGACCGCTTCGATGCGGCGCTTGAGCACCTGGGAAGAATTGGGTCCAAAGGCGCAAGAGGCAGCAATGCGCAAGGGGGGCATCCACAGCTCCGGCAGGAAGGGGTGAAGGGGCAATCCTGGATGAGTCTATTATAAACGGTGGGAGGAAGGGGGACGCAATGGCGTAAGGGCAATTCATGAATTGCCCCCTATGCCATTGCGCGCCGTCCACGAATAGGAAACGAATGCACGAATGGGGAAATTCGTGTATTCGTGGATGTTTTTTCTTCGTAGCGCGGGAATCCTTTCCCGCGGGGGTTGGGGGGAGAAGATGCCGGGTAGGGATATCCGGCCTACGGGGAGAGGAGGAACCGCTGAGGCGCAAGCATATAGGGGGCAATT
>CAYOHX010000072.1:0-23747 GCA_964403875.1 uncultured Anaerolinea sp.
CAATCTGTTTTTCGAGGGATTTGTGTTACAATTTTTCAACATGAGCATTACCGTTGTCTTCATGGGGTCGCCCGACTTCGCCCTGCCCACCCTGCGCCATCTGGCCCAAAGCAGTGCCTACACCATCCTCGGCGTAGTCACCCAGCCCGACCGCCCCGCCGGGCGCGGGCAGCAGCTCACCCCGCCGCCCGTCAAAACGCTGGCCCTCTCTCTCGGCCTGGAGGTCATCCAACCCGAGCGTTTGCGCCAGCCCGAAGCCCAGGATAAACTTCGCGCATGGAACCCCGACCTCATCGTGGTCACGGCCTTTGGACAAATCCTGCGCCAAAATGTTCTCGACCTGCCCCGCTACGGCTGCATCAACGTGCATGCCTCGCTGCTCCCGCGCTGGCGCGGAGCCGCCCCCATCCAGGCGGCCATCCTCAACGGTGACTCCTACACCGGAGCGACCATCATGCGCATGGACGCCGGCATCGACACCGGTCCATTGATTGCCCAAAGCCGGCTGGATATCCTCCCCGACGACACCACCGGCAGCCTCAGCCCTCGCCTTGCGGAAGAGGGCGCGCGTCTGCTCATGAGCACTCTCCCAGAATACCTGGGCGGAGCGCTGGTTACCATGCCGCAAGATGAAACCCGCGCCACCTACGCGCCCATGATCAAGAAAGAAGAGGGGTTGCTGGACTTCACTCAACCCGCAGTCGCCCTGGTCAACCGGGTGCGCGCCTTCCAACCCTGGCCCGGAGCCTACATACACTGGCAGGATCAACCCTTGAAAATCCAACATGCCCGCGCTGCCGCGTCTCCCTCTTCCCAGCCCGGCCAGCGCGCCATCATCGATCACCTCCCCGCCATCGCCACCGCCGATGGCTGGCTGCTCCTCGAGCAGCTCCAGCCCGCCGGAAAGCGAGCCATGTCTGGGCGCGACTTTCTCTCCGGCGCTCGGGCCTGGGCCGATCGATAATCACTCCTCGAAGGAATTCATCGCATGGCAGTTGCTACTTCCAATCCGCTTAAATTCCTTTGCTTCGGCGCGGGGGCCATTGGCGCTTATATTGGCGGCAGCCTGGCCCTGGGCGGCCACCGCGTGGTCTTCCTCGAACGTCCCGATGTCGCTCCCCGCCTGCGCCAATCCGGCCTGACCCTCACCCGCTCAGGCCAACCCGAACACCTGGCCAATCCCGAGGTAGTCGATTCACTTGATGAAGCCCTCACCCGCGGCCCCTTCGACGCTGGTCTACTGGCCGTGAAGGCTTTTGACACCGCCACCCTGGTAGAGAGCCTGGTCCCCTATCACATCGCCCTGCCGCCCATCCTCTGCTTCCAAAACGGTGTCGAGAATGAACCCCTCTTAGAAAAGAAACTCGGCGAGGATATGGTCATCCCCGCCACCGTCACCACCGCCATCGGGCGGCGCGGCCCCGGCGAGATCATCGTCGAACGCCTGCGTGGCGTGGGCATCGCCAACACCCACATCCTCACCCCCACCCTGGTTGGAGCGCTGGATGCCGCCGGTCTGCGCGCCCGCTCCTACGAGGACGGCCCCGCCATGAAGTGGTCAAAAATGCTCACCAACTTGCTAGCCAACGCCTCCTCCGCCATCCTCAACCTCCCTCCCGCGTCCATTTTTTCCCATCCCGGCTTATACCGCATGGAAATTCAGATGCTGCGAGAAACCCTGCGCGTCATGGACGCTCAATCCATCCGTGTGGTAGATTTACCCAGCACCCCCGTGCAGGCGCTGGCCTTCCTGGCGCGCCACTTTCCCCCCCGCCTCAGCCGCCCGCTCCTCAGCCGCGCCCTCGGTTCGGGTCGCGGAACCAAGATGCCCTCTTTCCACATCGATCTGTATAACGGCCGCGGGCAAAGCGAGGTCGACTATCTCAACGGCGCGGTGGTTCGAGCTGGAAAAATCTTTGGCGTAGCCACGCCTGTCAACACCTTCCTCACTCGCACCCTCCTGGCCCTCACCCACGGCGAGTTGCCACTCGACACCTACGCCGGCCAACCTGAAAAGCTCCTCCAGGAGCTCGGGGCGTAATGGCGAAAGAGCCCTGACTTTTTTTCACCCTCCGCGCAGTTACACAAAGCCTACGGTTTTTTCGAGAACCCACTGTAAGCCCAGCAAGTAGTGATCTGGTGAAAACCGTGGGATTCCAGGATAGGCCTGCTCATGGACCCTGCATCGACGCTCAGGTATTGGCAACCACGCCTTTGAGCTTCTTGCGCCCTGGCGAAGAGCACAGCCAGGTACAGGCCTTGCCTCCGATAAGCTTCGAGCGTTGCCCCACCATATAGATTACCAAAAGTACTGCCCGGGTAAAAATAAGTCCAGCCGGCACAGACAGGTTTCCTGTCGATATAAGCGACATAGATGCTTAACAGTTCGGGGATTTCGATATGGTCCCCCATCCGGCTGCGCATCCAGCCAAACGAGCTGTTATAAACACCTTCCATCACTGTGATGACATCTTCGATCTGTTCGCGCTTGTCCAAACGCCGGATCTCGACATGCGCCGGCGCGGGCCGGCACAGGGCAGGAGGCAAATCGTCCAGGGCCATCACCATGACCGTGGAAGGATCGTCGTCCGGTTGGAATCCATGCGCCACCAGGCGATCGCGCAGGTCGCCGGGCTGGTCGTGTTCATAAACCAGCCATTCATAAGGCTGGTCAAGCTCGCAAAAATGAGCAATCTGCTCTTGAATGACCGTATCTGCCTCTGCCTGGTGAAGACGGCTGTAAGCAACGAAATTCATGCCAGGAGCAGGCCGCGTGAACCGCACCAGTCGTGGAAGCTCCCCGCCTGGCTCATGAAAGCTTTCTTTGAGTGCGCCCGGATATTCCAACCGGATGCGCTGGTTCCAATCATAGAGATTCAGTAAGTCGGCTGTTTTCACAGGTTCCCATCCACGGAAATGCCCCTGGCCTTCGCAATGCTTCTCTTGCCTATTCCCCCTCCCACGCCATCGCCGCCTGTACCGCCGCGTAAGCATCGACAATCCCATATCCCACCGCCGCGTTCGGCGTTCCCGGCGTCACGCAATCCGGCAGCCAGCCCGTATATTCTTGCGCTGTCTCCCTCAGGATTTCCTCCGTCGCTTCAACTTCCCCAATCAAATTGGGATTTGCCGACCACATCAAGGCGACCACACCCACCAGGTGCGGCCCCGCCATCGACGTGCCGCTGTACTCGGCATAATCGCCGCCCGGCAGCACCGAAAGCACATCCACCCCCGGCGCGCTAATGTCCGGCTTCATCCGCTCGCTGCCGTCGACCGAAACCGGTCCCAGGCTGCTGAAACTTGCCAGCCCGCCGCCTTGGTCCAGCGCCGCCACCGAGAACACATCATCGTACAGCGCCAACGGACTCGCCACCGTCCCACAGCCTTCCTGACCGTCATTCCCCGCCGAGACCACCACAAACACCCCCGCCGCCCGAAGCGCTCTCACCCCATCCACCAGCGCGTTCGGGTCGCAGCCCTCCACCTTCGGGCAGCCCCACGAATTATTCAACACGTGCGCGCCCAATTCCGGCTTTCCATCTCGCAGTGGATCACCCTCCAATGGGAAAGGAGCAAAATTGAACTGCATACATTCCAAATACAATCCCGGGTTGCCCAGGTTGCGGCCTAAATTGACGCAGGCAATCCATTCCGCCCCCGGAGCCACCCCCACGCTTTCCCCAACCACCGTGCCCATTGTGTGGGTTCCGTGTCCGCCGCGGTCTTCTGGCTCAGTCGATCCATTCCACGGGTCAAACCAATCGTAGTTCACATCTCCATCCCGCCCACGGAAACTTCCAGCCACCTCGCGCACCGTGCCGTCCACGCCGCTGTCCGATTGCCCCACCACGATCCCGCTCCCCGTGACGTTCAACGCTGCCCACACCCGGTCCGCGCCAATCATGGTCAGGTTCCAAGGTGTTTCCAGCGGCGCAGGCAAGTATCCGCCTTCCGCTTCCAACGGCGCGGGCAATTCGCGCAGCACCGTAGCAGTCAGCACGCGGTCTACCTCGGGACGCTGCTCCAGCCACCAACGGGCCAGCAGTCCGCCCTTCACCTGCACGGCATTCACCAGGTAGTAAGACCGGTATTCCAACCCGCGTTTCTCTAAAGCTGCTCGCAAATCCGCTTGAGTATCATCGGCATGCGCCACCAGCTTGTCATAAACCATTTGCCTGCGCGCCAACGGATCAGCAACATTCACCGCTTCGCTCACATCCGCCTGGTCTTTGAGAATCACGAAATACGCCTCCCCGAAGAACCCTGGCTGGCCCACCAACAGGTACATCAGAACCAGCGCCAGCCCGGCCACCCCGCTCAGGGCCCAACTGGCCATCACCAGGGCTTTCTTTTCCAGCCACCACAGCATCAAACCCAAAGCCGCCAGCACCGCCACCGCGCCAATCGCCCCCTGAATTCCGGCTGCCATCCAGACCCAGCCCGTCGCCTCCCCCGCGCCAGACAACAGAATTGACAGTTCTTCCAGGTCGACAAACGCCAACGGCCAGGCCACCGCCAAACCAACCAGCGCTGCCACAGCCGGCCAGCTCGCCGCGCGCCCATCCTGAGTCTTGCGCATCAACCCCACCGCCGTAAATCCCAAAGGCGGGACCATTATTGCCAGCATTACGGTTGTTCCGTTAGCCCCCAAGGGCACAACCAGCCCCAACAAAATCGCTGTTGCCGTCAACCCTTCCAGTAAAAAATCACCGTAGCGATATGGTTGGCCTACTTCGCCGCTCGTCGTCCGCGCCAGCACCCAGGCAGCCCCGGCTCCAGTTCCGAGCCCCACCACCAGCGCCAACAGGGTTTCGCCGGGCGAACCCAATGCGCCCAAAGCTGCCCAAGGCAGGCCCATGCCCAATCCAAACAGCAGCCCCCAACCCAAACCTCTCGCCTGTGGGCGCTTCCACCCCGCCAGGAGCAAGATCAGCAAGAAAACAACCAATCCTCCAGCTTGAATGGCCAACGCGCCCTGCCCATCGACCACATCAACCACCCGCGCGGGGCTTTGCAGCAGCCCAAACAACCCCACCCAGCCCGCTGCGCTGGCCAAGCCTTTCAATCCTGGGCTCCAACGCGACAACACCCAAAAGGCCCCCGCAGGCAGCAGCCACGCCGCCCCGTAACCCAAAACCACCGCCCAGCGCAAATCGGCCGGTGGGAACACATTCATCATGATGGTCTGTTCAAGCACACTAATCAGGCCTGAAAACACAATTGCGGCGATGACAGCCCAGACGCTCAATGCAACCACAGCAGCCCATTCGCCGCAGCCGTTCCCGCTGCCTGCCGCCGGAGTTTGATTGGTTTGAAGGTTCGTTTCTTCCATGGATTTGCGTTCCTTTCCGATGCGCGCAATGAGGCAATGATAGCCTGCGCATTGACTTATCTTCTTTCCTGATATACACTTGCCAGCACAAGATACAACCCCATTATACTGGTAGCCGACGAAGTGGTGTTCTCGCTATATTCAGCGGGATTAGTATTGTCATAGAACCACTAACGAAGAATTCGCGGTTCGATGGGATCCGATGCGACAAATTCCAATGAACCGATGGGTAAAAAGCAAGTTGAATACAAGCGCTTGTGAGCATCTATACGCCTATCTGGAGGATCATGAATACGCTTGAGTTTTCCTGGACGGTTCCCGATGGTAAGTTGTTCGCTGCCCGGTTGTGGACCCCCGCGGAGGCCCCCCGGGCAGTCGTTGTGCTAATCCACGGTCTGGGCGAGCACGGCGGACGGTATGTCCATGTTGCCGAAGCGTTCACTCAGGCAGGGCTGGCCGTTCTCAATTTCGACTTGCGCGGCCACGGCAAAACCCCCGGCCCGCGCGGCCACGCCCCCTCCTATCGAGTCATCTCCGACGACATCCTCTTCTTTGTCGATGAAGCCCGCAACCGCTACCCTGGCTTGCCCGTTTTCCTCTACGGACACAGCCTGGGAGGCGCCCTGGTGTTGTATACAGCGCTCCAGCGCAAACCCAACCTGGCCGGCATCATTGTCACCAGCCCTGGCCTGGCTACGGGCACACCGGTAACCGCTGGAAAGCTAGCCCTGGCCCGCTTCATGAGCAAAGTCGCCCCTACCTTCACCCTTCCCAATGGCCTCGACCGCGCCAATCTCTCCCGCGATCCTCAAGTCGCCGAAGTGTATTCGTCCGATCCGCTCGTCCATGACCGCATCTCAGCCCGCCTGGGTCTCGAGTTAATTCAAAACGGACAGTGGATGCTTGATCACGCCCCCGACCTGACCTTGCCCACCTTGCTCATGCAGGGCAGCGCTGACCACCTCGTCAATCCTTCCGCCACCCGCCGCTTCGCCGAAACCGCCCCCGCCCACTTGCTCACCTTCCGACTGTGGGAAGGCGAATTCCACGAACTGCACAACGAAACCAATCGCGCCGAAGTCATCCAGACCATGATCGATTGGATTTCCACGCACATTCCCCAACCCACTGGATAGTAATTGAGCTAGGCGCTTCAAAACGCCCCCCATTCTCCCGACCTGTTTCCGCGACCAACGTTCGACCCAGAACGACCCAATACCGGGCGCCCGCCGAAAATTTGCGCGTGTCATCAATTCCGGAACGGAAAAAACTCACTTGACCCGCCTGCATCGCCGGGCTACAATTTAACCGAGGAGCTTCTACCCTATGACTGATTTCCTGTTTCAAGGTTCTCTGTCCGACCTCGATCCGGCTGTTGACGAACTCATCCAGATCGAAGCCGAACGCCAGATACGAAAACTGATCCTCATTCCCAGCGAAAGCGCCGCCCCCAATGCCGTGCGCCAGGCCCTGGGCTCCGAGTTTCAGAACATTTATGCCGAAGGCTATCCTGACGAAGAAACGCGGACCATGAGCGAGGAAGATATCCTCGACTATAGCCAGCGATTAGCCACCTACCGGCGCTACGCCGACCCGCGCTATTACAAAGGCGTTGAGTACGCCGATGTGATCGAATCGTTAGCGCGCCGTCGCTGCGCCGAAGCCTTCGCCACCCCAGCCTTCCCCGCCGAGCGTCTGTTCGTCAACGTCCAGCCGCTCTCCGGCGCCCCGGCCAACAACGCCGTCTACACCGCCCTGGTAAATCCCGGCGACACGGTCATGGGCCTCAACCTGCTCCACGGCGGTCACCTCACTCACGGTTCTCCAGCCAACCGCTCTGGCAAAATCTTCAAAGTCGTCGGCTACAGCGTCGATCCGGTTACCGAGCGCCTGGATTACGACGCCATCCAGGCCCTGGCCACCGAGCACAAGCCCAAAATTATCATCGCCGGTTATTCCTCCTACGCCTGGGTTCCGGATTGGGCTCGCTTCCGAGCCATTGCCGATTCGGTCGGGGCTACCCTCCTGGCCGATGTCTCGCACATCGCCGGGTTGATCGCCGCGGGGGTCGTTTCATCTCCGGTCGGCCACGCCCACGTCATCACCTTCACCACCCACAAAACACTGTGCGGCCCGCGCGGCGCCTGCATCATCACCACCGACTCCGCTCTGGCCAAGAAGATCGATCGCGCCGTGTTCCCCGGCGAGCAAGGCGGTCCCCATATCCATGCCGTTGCCGGCATGGCCACCGCCTTCAAGCTGGCCCACACGCCCCAATTCCGCGCCTTGCAAGAGCAAATTCTCAAGAACTGCCAGGTCCTCAACCAGCGCCTGATCGAACGTGGCCTGCGCATTCCTTTCGGCGGCAGTGACACCCACCTCACCAATGTGGACTGCAAAACCATCAAGGGCCCCGATGGAACCACCCTTTCCGGTGATATGGCCGCCCGCATCCTCGACCTGGTGGGCATCGTCTGCAACCGAAACACCATCCCCGGCGACAAAACTGCCTTTGCCGCTTCCGGCATTCGCCTTGGCACCCCCTGGATGACTCAGCGCGGCCTCAAAGAAGCCGATATGGTTCAGGTCGCCGACGCCATCGCCGACATCCTCTTTGCCTGCACCCCCTACACCGTTGAAACGCGTAAAGGTCCTGCCCTGCGCGCCAAGGTCGATTTCGACACCTTCGAAAAAGTCCGCCTGCGCGTGCGGGCTCTGGCCGAAAAAGCTGCTGGAACTTCCGCAACCTCACATGGCTACCCGCACTTCTTCTATCTTGACGATCAGCCCGCCGCGAAGAGCGCCTGGGTTGCCCTCGACCTGGAAGGCGAAAACGTGCGCCATTTTGTCAACGTGGTCTTCACCTGCAACGCCGAAGCCCTCCAACCTGGCCAGAGCAGCCCCACCCACCTGGTTACCCCGCGTGGCACAGTGGAAGGTGTTTTGACCTTTGTTAAAGAAGACTTGATTCGTTTCAGCCTGCCCGCCGACTCCTTCGGTTTGGCTTCCGCCTGGCTGCGTGGACTCAGCGACGGATACATCAGCTTCGATCCCGATGTATCCCGCCGCATTTCCGGTCCCGTCACCGTCACCGAAAGCTCGGCTGCTCCGGTACCCTCGGCCAACGGCACAGCCGTGGATGCGCGCAAAGCGTACTTCATCGGCAAAGCCGCCTCCGCCGCCGCGCCCTTGCCCGAATTCACCTGGACCGAACCCGCCGATCCTCCCTTGCGCCGCACCGCTCTCTTTGAGACCCACAAGGCTCTGGGCGCCAAGATGGTTCCCTTCGCCGGTTGGGAAATGCCCGTCTGGTACAGTTCGGTAGTGGAAGAGCACCTTGCCACGCGCCAAGCCGCCGGATTGTTCGACGTTGCCCACATGGGCGTCTACCAGGTGGAAGGCCCGCAAGCCGCCGCCTTCCTCGACAGCGTGTGCGCCAACGATATCGCTGCCCTGGCCGTGGGCGAATCCTGCTACACCCACTTCCTCGACCCCGACGCCGGCGTGATTGACGACACCCTCGTCTACCGCCGTTCGGCTGGCGCGTACCTGGTAGTGGTCAACGCCTCCAACGATGACAAGGATTGGGCCTGGCTCAATGCCGTCCTTCGCGGCGAAGTCCTCGTCGATCGCGCCGATCCTGCCGCGCGCGCCTTTGGAGCTGGAGCCGTTCTGCGCAACCTGCGCGACCCGCAAGCCGGACCGGATATGCGCGTCGATATCGCTCTTCAGGGTCCCAAATCCCGCGAAATCCTCCTGGCGCTGGGCTGCGACCCGGCCACCCGCAAACGCATCATGGCGCTCAAGCGCACCGAGCTGTGCGACGCCACCGTGGGTGGCTTTGACCTGGTCGTCTCCCGCACCGGTTACACGGGCGAGCGCATGGCTTTTGAGCTCTTCGTCCACCCCGATCGGGCAGCCGAGTTTTGGGCGGCCCTCACGGCTGTTGGCGCTCCACTGGGCCTCAAACCCTGCGGCCTGGGCGCGCGCGACTCGCTGCGCACCGAAGCCGGCCTGCCCCTCTACGGCCACGAAATGATGGGTGACCTGGGTCTGGGTGTTGCCGAAGCGGGCTTTGGGTCCTATGTCAAGGTCTACAAACCCTGGTTCATTGGCCGGTCCGCCTACATGGCTCGCGAGCAGTCCCGCAAGGGTGTGGTGGTCCGCTTCCGCTTCGCGGAGAAAGGCGTACGCATGGCGCATAACGGCGACCCGGTTGTGGACGCCAAAGGCCGCGTCATCGGAGCCGTCTCCAGTTGCGCCGTCGACAGCGAGGGCTTCCTCACCGGTCAGGCTTACATTGAGCTTAAATCCGCCGTCGAAGGCACGCCCATCTGGGTCTTCCAGGGCGCGCCCAAAGTTTCTGGAAAAGCTCCCGCCGAGCTCAAGACCGGCGACCGGGTCACCTTACCGACCCCGGCCTTTGTGCTTAGCCGCTTTCCCAAGCTAGCGTAGGTTTTCTGTGGGCGCACAATGTGCGCCCACAATCGTTTTATCCGTTCACACTTGTTTGAAGGAGATCCTGTATGCAAACACTTTGGGACCATCGGTTCGCACAACGCACGCAGCGGATGAAAAGCTCCGCCATCCGCGAGTTGCTCAAACTAACCGAAGACCCGGAAATCATTTCCTTTGCGGGTGGCATGCCCGCCCCGGAAGTGTTTCCTGTTGACCAATTCCGCGAAGCCTGTGATAAAGTGTTACGCGAGAACGGCCCCCGAGCACTGCAATATGGTTCCACCGAAGGCTACACCCCTCTGCGCGAGATGATCGCCCGTCACACCGCCCGCCTCGGCATCGAAGTGACCGTAGACAACATCATGATTACCTCCGGCTCCCAGCAAGCGCTCGATCTGTTGGGCAAAGTGTTCATCAACCACGGTGATCGCGTTCTGGTCGAGACGCCTACCTACCTGGGAGCGCTACAGGCCTGGAACATCTACGGCGCCGAGTACGTTACCGCCCGCTCTGACGAAAACGGCATCGTCACCGACGAGTTGGATGCGGCCATGCGCACAGGCCCCAAATTCATCTATGCCCTGCCCAATTTCCAAAACCCCACCGGCGTCACCATTCCCCTCGAGCGGCGTCTCAAGTTAATCGAAGTCGCCGACCATTACGGCGTGCCCATTGTCGAAGACGACCCCTACGGGCAGCTTCGCTACGAAGGCGAACACATTCCCAACCTGGAAGTGCTGGACAGTCAGAAGAACCACAACGGAGCCTGCTACACCGGCAATGTCATCTACCTGAGCACCTTCTCCAAGACCCTTGCCCCCGGCATCCGCCTGGCCTGGGTCATCGCCCCGCCCGAAGTCATTCGCAAAATGGTCACCGCCAAGCAAGGCGCTGATCTACACACCGCCACCTTCAACCAAATCGTCGCTTACGAAGTGGCTCGTGGCGGCTTCCTCGACCGCCATGTCGAAACCATCCGCGCCGTGTACCATGAGCGCCGGGATGTAATGCTAGAGTCGCTTGAAGAGCACATGCCCGAAGGCGTCCACTGGACCCACCCCGAAGGCGGTCTATTCCTGTGGGCTACCCTCCCCGAGGATATGAACACCGTGGAATTGTTCAAAGAAGCCGTCAAACAAAAAGTAGCCTTCGTCCCCGGCGAGTCGTTTTACCCCAACGGCGGCGGATTGAACACCATGCGCCTCAACTTCTCTAATGCCACTCCCGAGAAGATCAACGAAGGCATCAGCCGCCTGGGCATTGTTTTACATAAGCAGATGGCAGCCAAACGCCGCGGAGGGTAGCCTCCAACGCGCATAGGGCATACCTCAAAAAGACTCACGGGGCGTGTGATGAACTGCCCCGTGAGTTTATTTTTTTTGGGGGGGTGATTAATCCGCCGAATTCACCACATCCAAGAATTCAGTCACAATTGACCGCAAGGCAGCCTCGGGCATGGCGCCCACCTGGCGATGAGCCACTTTGCCGTTGGCCACAAACAGCATCGTCGGAATACCCTGCACGCCAAAACGCTGCGCCCATTCAGCGTCCTCATCGGTATTCACCTTGGCCACAATCAATTTGCCAGCCATCTCCTTAGCGATCTTATCCAGGATGGGCCCTACCATCTTACACGGCCCGCACCACGGAGCCCAAAAATCCACAATCACCGGCAGCGCCGATTGCATCACCTTCGACTCAAATTCGGCATCCGTCACGTGAATCGGTTCGTTGATCATTTCTGTTCCTTTCGCAATATTGAGCCTCTATACGGGTTCTTTCCGAAAATCGACAAACCGGTAACCCACCCCGCGTTCCGTCAGAATGTATTTGGGGTTTGCCGGATCTTTCTCAATTTTTTGCCGCAGATAATTCACATACAGGCGCACATAATGCGCCTCGTCGCGGTACTCGTACCCCCACACCTTGGTCAAGAGCTGATCGTAAGTCATCACCCAGCCCGCATTTTGCATCAGGTGATACAGCAAACGGTATTCGGTGGGGCGCAGCTTCACCAGCTCGTTGTCAATCCACACCTCACGCCGCCCAAAATCCACCTTCAAGCGCTCGTCCACAACGATCTCTTCCGAGCGTGCCGCGGGGTTCGCCGCTTCGGTTCTGCGCAGCACAGCCCGCACCCGGCTGACCAATTCGCGCGGACTGAAAGGTTTGGTCACATAATCATCCGCGCCCAGTTCCAGCCCTTTCACGCGGTCATCTTCTTCACCTTTGGCCGTCAGCATGATCACCGGCACGCTGCTGGTTTCGCGCACAATTTTGAGCACCTCGAAACCATCCAGGTCCGGCATCATCACGTCCAACAGCACCAAATCCGGCATGTCCTCACGAATAGCATCAATCGCTTGCTGACCGCGGAACGCCGATATGACCTGAAAACCATCGTGTTCAAGATTCAAGCGGATAAACCGCACCATCCGCTCTTCGTCATCGACTACCAAGATGCTGCGATTCTTGAAGTCTTCAGCCATCTCTTTACTCGCGAATGAAGGTGATGATGTCCTCTTCCTCTCCGGAAGGAACGACTTCAATGAAATTGATTCTCGTCATTGGCCAAATGACCGTCGAAACATTCGCTTCCAGGTAAGGCAGGTCTTTCCCATCCCGGCGGCGAGGATTTTTCACGGCAATGGTCGTGTCGTTCGAAGCGGGCAAATTTTCCACTTCCCCCAGCACCGGATCTTCATTACTAATATGAATCAAAACAGTCGCCATCGCTAAATCCTTCTCTTTATTTGCGAATCAATATTTGAATCATGAATTTTCCCAGGGCAATCATATCGCCGTGGTTCAAAGGATAATCGACATGCGGGACAATTTTCTGCCCGTTCACTCTGGTTCCGTTCGAAGAACCCAAATCGGTAATCACCACCCGATTATTGGAGATCTTCAATGCCGCGTGCAGCCGTGACACACCCTGCGAGTAAGCCTCGTAATGTGACAGGTCTACGTCGGGCAAAATCGGCTGCCCTTCAGATACACGGCCCAGGGTGAACTCGTTCTGCCCCGTTAATTGGACCACCTGTCCGCTGTCGACCATGTGCAGCGAAATCGCCGCCTCGCTCACCCCATTGTGAATCGGCGGTGAAGGCGGTGTCTTCGGCGGAGGTTGGATAGCCAGCAAATCCGAAGGATTGCGCTGGATGTGTTGTGTGGTAGGCGCCTCTGAAAGGACGAGCTGAGCTCCACACTCACTGCAAAACAACGAACCGGGCATTTCTTGATGATGACAATTGGGACAAATAATCATGATTTTTGCTCCGAGCCTGGCGGTAACAACAATGCTCGCGTGCCATATTTGATGCGTTTATCGCCTTCCTTGCTAAACCGGCGACTTTGCTGAATATGTTCTGCCTCAATCAGAACCGTGTGAGCCAGTTCGCGATCCCCCTGCGATAATAAGTGAGTAGCCAGGTAATGCAGGTGCTTGGTGGCTTTATCGATCTGCCCGTCGGTCACTTCTTTGCGCACCCGATCCTGCATTCTGTAGAGGGTCAGTTTGGCCATAGCCTCAACAATCACCTGGGGTGGTGACTCCCGGTCTGGGCTAACCGAAACCGGGCGGCTCAAGTCGATCATCACCCGAGCCCGGGTGCTGTGCAAAGATGGAATCTCCATTTTTATCTGACCCTGAGCCAACCGCAGTGATTTTGTCGTCGCATCCTGTGGCGGTACCATGAACTCGAGCAAAAAGCTCATGCTCTTGCGATATTGCAGGCTGCCCAACTGCATAGGAGATTCCGTCTCAACCAGAGCGGCCTCGGGGCTCAACCGGAACGCATAGCGCAGCTTGACATCGGGATCTGAAATGAATTCAAACTGAATATTGCGCGCATAGGTCGTGCTGAGTTGTGTCATCTTCTGCTCAATGAACTTATTCAAATCCGCTGGCGATGACACAAAAATCGCCGTCCCGCCAGAAATGCTGGCGATTCGATCCAGCAAGGCATCATTCCATTCGTGCCCAATTCCCAGGCAGTTCACCGTGATGCCGTCTTCCACCAACTGATTCGTCAGTTCAAGGCAAGCCTCATCATCCCCATACGTATGTCCATCGGTGAGCAGCAGCAGATGGCGGCTGTAACGCGGATCCACGGACCGCAACTGCTCCACCCCCAACAACAGGCCTTGATAGATTTCTGTCCCACCACCCGCTTGCAGCATGGAAATGCGCGCATCCTCGCGCGCAATATCCGACAGCCGGGTGGGGGGCACAATCAAATCCGCCCGGTCACTGAAAGACACCACCGAGAGCAGATCCTGCTGCCGGAATTGTCGCAGCAGTAGGCCAGCGCTGGATTTGACCATATCCATGCGCTGCCCTTGCATAGAAGTAGAGCGGTCAATGACCAGACACAGGTGGAAAGGCGGCAATTGATTCGGTTCAATATCTGCCGTGCAGATTAAATCTATCAACACATACATCAGTTGCTGCTCGTTCAGCAGGGGGACCACATTTCGGCTGAAGCGAGCATTTACCGACACGTCCGGCGGCTTGCGCAGACTGGCCGGAATGGTCAGATCGTATTCATATCGCCGCCCAGGGTTCGAGAGCGTATCGTAGGCTTCTTGAATCTTTAAGAACAGGTCGGTATAGAGAGGATCCTGGGTCACGTCGGGATGGTATTTGCGCGCCAATTCAAAATAAGCTACGCGGATTTCTTCCGCGGTAGCATCGTATGGCAATCCCAACGTCTTATAGAAATCGGTCAAATTACTTTCCTGTTTCGCTTAATGCAGGTATTTTACCAAAACAACGCTGATATTATCGGGCCCGCCGGCTTCGTTGGCGGCAGCCACCAGATCATTGCAGGCCTCTGGCAGGCTCTTCGCCGAAGTCACCATCCTGAAAATCTCATTCTCCGGAACCAGATTCCACAAGCCGTCGCTGCACAACATGAGATACCCGGGAATTGGGAATTGGTAGGTGTTGATGTCGGGCCGGAAAGGCTCGGGCTGGCCCAAAGCGCGGTACAGCACATTCCGCTGTGGGTGATTCATGGCCTCTTTCTCGTTGATCTGCCCCAATTCCTGCAGGCGGCGCACCAAGGAATGATCCTGAGTCACAGCTTGGATGCGTCCATCGGGGAAGATGAAATAACCGCGGCTGTCACCCACGTGCGCCATGGTCACCTGCTCACCCACCACCAAAGCCGCCGTCAGGGTCGTTCCACCGCCAGGAGCCATGCGCACAACAGCCCGGTGAGCTTCTTTCACGCCCCCCTCCATGATCTCCTGAATACTTTCTTCCAGCCCATTCCCGCCCATCGCAAACATCGCCGGGTAAAGGCGAGTCAACACGTGTTCCACCATCGTTCGGGCGGCTGCGCTGCTGGCGACTTCACCGTGCTGGTGTCCGCCCATCCCATCCGCCACCACAAAGATGCCTACCGGCAAATCTCGCTGCCCGTCGGCAATCACCGCGGTCAGCGAAAACAAGGTGTCCTCGTTGTGGTCGCGCTGACGTCCCACCGACTGGCCGCTCCCAACCGAAAATTGTGGAGGGTTGAGCGTAATTTCGACCCTGCCAACCATTTCTAGCTGGTCGTCAGATAAAGGGGCCGTTTCGATGGCAGGCTTGGGAGCCTGTTTGTCTTCTCGCGATTTGAAAAGCTTCCGGAAAATATCTAACACACTGCCTCCCTGCGACGATGATCCCCCGCTGGTTCGTCAAACCAATAATGCATACAAGATATGATCTGCCGAACCAAAGTATAGTATATCATTATACACAGTGGGGCTACTAGTTATTGGCCCGCCTGTTGGGAATTTCCACCGCAGGCGACCCGTGCGATATTCCAGGCAATACAGGTTGCCGTCTGCCGCGCCGCAATAAACCGAGTCCTTGTAAACAATGGGTGAACCGCTTACCTGATGCTCAGCCTTGAACCGCCAAATCTCTTTCGAACTGGCTGCGTCAACGCAATAGATAAATCCATCCGCCGATCCAGCAATAACATAATTGTCCACGATACACGGCGTAGAGATCGAGCCCTTATTCATTCTGAAGCGCCACACCGCCCACCCCGATTTGGCGTCTACGGCGTACAGGATGCCTTCCAACGAGGTGAAGTAGATAGCCCCTTTATGCATCACAGGCGATGAAGAGATACCCCGTTTGGTCTTGAAACGCCAGCGGATAGCGCCTCGAAAATCCATGCACAGCATATCCCCGATCTCACAGCCAAAATACAGCAAATCATTTTGAATGTAAGGGGTCGAGCGAATGGGACCGCCAGCGTCATAAGTCCACACCCGCCGGCAGGTGAGCACATTCACCGCGTGCATCAGCCCATCATCAGACCCCATGAACAGATGTCCTTCCGCCACCCGTGGCGAACATCGCACCGGTCCGCCCGTGTTATAGGTCCACGAAATTTTTCCTGTTCGCGCCGTCACTGCGTGCAGCAGCCCGTCTTCCGAGCCAAACAACACCAATCCTTCCGCAAAAGCCGGTCGGGTCACAATGCCCCCATCCGTGGGATATTTCCACACGAATTTCCCGTCGGTGGCGTTCAGCGCGTACATATTATGGTCATAAGAACCGACGTACAGCAATCCGTTATCGAAGACTGGCCCGCCCCGAATTTCATCTTCGGTTTCGAAAGACCAGATGGGCTTAATCGTTTCTTCTTTTTTGACATTGATCGTCGAGGCCGCCAAACGGCTGAGGATACCCGTTTTGGTGCCCGCGGAAATCAAGGCATCTTTCATCGCGATGGCATTCGGGAAGCGGTCTTGCGGCGCATATTGCACAGCCGTAGAAATCACCGTCTCTACCTCGGCAGATACTGCCGGGTTCAGCTTGCGCACCGGTCGCTCGTTAAAGGTGAATGGAGTCTCGATGCGCGGATCACGCTTGGTTAGCAGGTGGTGCAAAGTCGCTCCCAAAGCGTAAATGTCCGCCTGCTCAGTGGCTTCGCCGCGGTACTGCTCTGGCGGCGAGTACCCCTCTGTACCAATCATGGTGCCCTTTTGCCCAACCCGGAAGGTCTTGGCAATGCCAAAGTCCACCAGAACAATGTGCCCTTCCTGGTTGACCATCACGTTGGACGGCTTCATATCTCGGAAGATGATCGGTTCCGGGGTGTGCGAATGCAAGTATTGCAACACATCGCACAGCTCAATCCCCCACTTCACGACCTGCTCTTCCGGCAGCGGCACATCCGTTTCCGAAAGCAAATCCTCCAAATCCTTCCCGTTCACAAATTCCAAAACCAGGTAGGATCGTTCGTCGTGGCTGAAATAATCAAAAATTCTTGGGATGGACGGGTGATGCAAGGTGGCCAGAATATTCGCTTCGCGCTCAAAATTCTGCACAATTGTCTCGCGCACTTGCGGGTCGCGAGTTTGAATAATCATCTCTTTGACAGCGACCAGCTTGACAACGTTGGGAAAATGCAGGTCTCTTGCGCGATAGACCGACCCCATACCGCCAATACCGATGACTTCTTGAATCAGATATCGGTTGACTAAAACCGAGCCGGAGCCTAATTGATGATCAGATGGAGAATTTTGGGGCAGCCCTTGGGTCATTCGTTGAGTATCCACGTCCCTCTCCTGCCAATAAAATACCGGTGTAAGTTGCCAAACACGGAAAATGTATTACTCTCGGTACAATCGATTGGTTAAATTATAAAACACATCCCCCGAATTGCAACCAAATCGGTAACCAAATTATACCCGTAATGCCGCTTTCGCGGGTAAAATGGGGGCATGCCTGATTACGATTCGTACCTCTCCCCTTTTAGCTGGCGATACGCCGGACCGGAAATGCGCCATCTCTGGAGTGAAAACGCCAAACGCCTGCTTTGGCGCAAAATCTGGGTTGCCCTGGCGCGCGCCCAATCCGATTTTGGATTGGTAACGCCTGCCCAGTTAGCCGAATTGGAAGCAAACGCCGGGCGCATTGACCTGGAACGTGCTTTGCAAATTGAAGCCGAAATCCATCATGACCTGATGGCCGAAGTACGCACCTTTGCCGAGCAATGCCCCCAGGCCGGCGGCATCATCCACCTCGGCGCCACCTCGATGGACGTAGAAGACAACGCCGATGCCCTGCGTCTGCGCCAGGCCACCAATCTGGTTTTGGATGCCTTTGCCGGACTGCTGCGCGGCTTTGCCAACCAGATCCAGGCCACCGCGGCCTTGCCCATCATGGCTTTCACCCACCTCCAACCCGCCGAACCCTCCACCCTCGGTTACCGACTGGCCTTTACCGCCCAGGACCTTCTGGCCGATTACCTCGAGCTTCGCCGCCAGCGCGATCTGATCCGTGGCAAGGGCTTCAAGGGCGCGGTTGGAACGGCCGCCTCCTATATTGAACTGCTCGGCGCGCCAGAATATCAGCGCTTCGAATCTCGCCTCTCAGAATTGCTCGACCTGCCATTCTTCCCTGTCGCCACCCAAACCTACCCCCGCCGCCAGGAATATCACCTGCTCAGCGCGCTGGCCGGGTTGGGCGGAACGCTGTACAAATTCGCCTTTGACCTGCGCTTGTTGCAAGCCCCCACCATCGGCGAGTGGAATGAACCCTTCGGATCGCGTCAGGTGGGTTCGTCTGCCATGCCTTTCAAGCGCAACCCCATCAACGCCGAGAAAATCGACTCGCTGGCCCGGGCTCTGGCCAATATGCCTCAGGTAGCCTGGAGCAACGCCGCCCACTCGCTCCTCGAGCGCACGCTGGATGATAGCGCGAATCGCCGCAGCCTGCTCCCCGAAGCCTTCTTGATCACCGACGAACTCCTCCGCACAGCCACCCGCCTGATTAACGGCCTGCGGATCAACCAGGATACCATCCGCCGCAACTTTACCATCTACGCTCCCTTTGCCGGAACCGAGCGCTTGATGATGGCCCTGGTCAAGGCCGGCGCGGACCGTCAAGAGATGCACGAGCGTCTCCGCGACCACGCCATGCAGGCCTGGCAAATCGTTCAGCAAGGCCAACCCAACCCGCTCATCCCAGCCCTTGCCGCCGATACCGTCTTTCAGGCCTATCTCCCCGCCGCGCAAATTCAAAACCTGTTGATCGTCGAGGACTACACCGGCATCGCCACCCAACGCGCCCAGGATACCGCCGCCGCCATTGTCGAAGCGCTTCAGGCATAGACGCGAGGGATCTGAGCGTGCTTCACCACGCCAATTCCCCTTGCCCCTTTTAGGGTTTTTCCAAAGTCATTTGACTTTTGCAAAAGCCTCGCTCTTTCGTATGGGGGTGTGGGGTTGACTTTGGAAAAGCCATATTGCCCCTTTTGAAAGCCCTGGCGGAATAGGGTAAAATAGATCAAGGAAACATAAGCACTTAGAAGGTGGCTCTCGCTTCCGCCTCAGTCTGAAAATTTTCAAACAGAAAACACTCGCCAGGCATCCCATTGCAATCGCCAATCAGGGAAAACCTGGGAATCATCAACAAATAAAAAGCAAGGAGTATCCCATGACCGATTTTCCCGGCAAAGGTAAGGTTGCCGTACTGAAAACATCGCCCGAGACCGTTCTCGACGACATCGACCGCTTGATGAAGCTTGGCGGGGCAGAGCAATCGCTGCCCAAAGATGTCACCACCGGTCTCAAGATCAACATCTCCTGGCAGACCTGGTACCCGGCCTGTTCATCCACCCCCTGGCAGCTCGAAGGCGTCATTCGCAGCCTGCAAGGTCAGGGATACAATGACTTACTCGGCATCCACAACGACACCGTGGTGGTCGACACGTCCGTCGGCGAGGCCAACAACAAGCATCGCTTTGTTACCGATAAATACAACGTGCCCTGCCTGTACCTCTATGAAGAAAAATTTGAATGGGAGCGTTACACCCCCAAGAAGCGCCCCTTCCTGGTTCTCGACAAGGTCTACCCCGACGGTGTCTATATTCCCAAAGCGCTCATCGGCAAGAACATCGTCCACCTACCCACAGTAAAGACTCATGTCTTCACCACCATCACCGGCGCCATGAAGAACGCCTTCGGCGGACTGCTGCACCGTAACCGCCATTGGACTCATTCTGTCATTCACGAAACCCTGGTCGACTTGCTAACCATCCAGCAAGAAATTCACCCCGGCATCTTCGCCGTCATGGACGGCACCTTCGCCGGTGACGGCCCCGGTCCACGCGCCATGCACTGGCACGAGAAGAACATTCTCCTCGCCTCCGCCGACCAGGTGGCCATCGACGCCGTCTCGGCAAAATTGCAGGGCTTCGACCCCATGCAAATCCCCTTCCTGCGCATCGCCCACGAGTTGGGCCTGGGCGTGGCCGACCCGCGCGAGATTCAAATCGTCGGTTACGACATCAATCAGGAACAACCCTGGAACTTTGTCCAAACCGACACCTTCGCCTCCAAAGGCCAAAAGCTCATCTACCACGGCCCCCTCAAGCCCCTGGAAAAACCACTCCTGCAAAGCCCCATTGTGCCCTGGTCCTACTTTGCCAGCAACTTCTACCACAACGTATACTGGTACCCCTTCGTAGGGCGCAAGCGCGTAGAATCCGCCTTGCAGAACCGCTGGGGAAAACTGTTTGCCTCCTATGGCGACGGACAGGTCGTGATGCCGGGCATGGAGCCCAAAACCGTGGTGCAAGCCGCGGTGGGCATTGGCCTGGCAGCCGCGCTCATCGGCGGCGCCGCCTGGCTGCTCTCCCGCAAAGACGAATAACCCAACAGAGAACGCGGCGCAAACACGCCGCGTTCTCTGTTATTTCATACCAGTTCCTGCTCAGTCCTTTGGGGAAGGATTACTTCTTCTTCCCTCTACACGCTTCACACGGGCACAGCGCCCGCAGATACCCCCACGTGAAGATTCCATCATGGTGACCGTCTTCCCATTCGATCGTCAGCGCATACGCCCCCACCGCCTCGATCTTGACCATCCGCGAAGCGGGCATGTCGGGCAATTGCACCAGGAAAACCTGCTCATCCGGCTCGGGGCGCATGTTCTCATGTCCGCCCCGGCACAACGCGCACGGGCAGCCCGCCCGCAGCAAGCCAAACGGATACTCACTCTGATGCCCATCGTTCCAGGTAATCGCTAACTGCCTGGTTTGACGATTGGCTGTAATTGCTGTGGGTCGATAATCCATCATTTCATCCTTATTCTTGTTGTTCTGGCTCGCCAACCACTGCCAGATATTGCGCCGCTGCCCAGCCGCTGCGGCCTGAATCGTAGGGCGCCTCCAGAAACCACCAGGTGAAGCCATCGCCCGACTTGGGGCCATCCTTCACCTTGAACACTTCATTTTCACCGCCCAAAAAGCGCGGCGGATCGCTCACCGAGGGCCCGGTTCGCAGCCGCAGACCATCGCCCCCCGTACCGGTAATCTGCACAAATACGCCAACCCCAATCCCCCCCTCTCCCGGCGGCGGGACCGTGGGAGTAGGCGTGGGCAAGAATACATTGGAGGTGGCGGTAGGCGAGGGCATGGGAATCACGGTCACGTGAACGGGTGGGGCGGCCGTCTCTTCTGCCGTCGGCGCGGTGAACAACACCATCGCGCCCAACAGCACGGTCAGCGCGCCCGAGATGGTCAGCATCCCCAGCACCACCCACACATTCATCCGCATCCGCAGCCAGCGAATCATCTCCATCCTTAGGCCGGCAGCAGGAAGAATCCGATTCCCAGGATCAGGTAAACCGCTAACAAAGATGCGCCTTCCAACCAGTTCGATTCTCCGTCTGCCGAAACCAACGCCGCCACCAGCACGGCCGCGATGACTGCTAACAGCTCAAATTGGTTGAATACCAGCGTCAATGGGTGGCCCATCGCCAGGCTCACGAATACCAGCAGCGGCGCTACGAATAAAGCGATCTGCAAGCTGGACGACACCGCAATTTCAATACTCAGGTCCATCTTGTTTCGGATGGCAACCGTCACCGCAACCAAATGCTCAGCGACATTGCCGATGATGGGGATCAAGATAATGCCCAGGAAGAACTCCGACAAACCAAGCGTGGCCGTCACGTCTTCCACCACCCCCACCAACGTCTCGCTCATCCACACCACGCCCGCCGTCGAAAACGCTAACATCACCAACGAAGCTGCCAGGCTCATTTCCGCCTTGTGTTTTCCCTCGTGGACCTGGTGGCTCACCGGGCTTCCATTGCTCGAGCGCAAAATATACACCAACCCCAACACGTACAAGACGATCATGACAGCCGCCACGCCCAGGCTTAGCGCTTCCACTTCCACCGAAGTTTCGGGGCCGATAGAATGGCTGAACAAGGACGGAATGACCAGCGCCACCGTGGCCAGGATCAGCAATATGGAATTGTTCCCGGCTTGCCGGCGGTCGAACACTTGCATGCCGTTCTTCAAACCACCCAGCAGCAAAGCCGCGCCCATCACCAGCAGGAGGTTGCCCAAAATGGACCCGGTGATGGAAGCCTTGACCAGTTCCAACAACCCCGCTTGAATGGCCACCAACGTAATAATCAGTTCTGCCGCGTTGCCCAATGTTGCATTGAGCAGTCCGCCAATCTTAGGCCCGGTATATACTGCCAGCGATTCGGTCGCCTCGCCAATCAATCCGGCCAGCGGAATCAAACCAACAGCCGAGAGGGCGAAAATCCAGATCGACGGCAAATGCATCCATTCCGCGATCAGCACAATAGGCAGCGCCAGCAGCAGCCAATTCAGCGGTTTCTTGTTGAAAAACTGAAGAACCTTTTTCATACTCCTCCTGCATTTGGGTTCATTTGGAATTCCCAGGGCTGAGGGCGAGATTCCCCGCGCCAATCCCAAAAAGCCCACATAGGGCTATTATAATCGGAACTATCCACAACCCGCTAACAGAAGCTGTCCGCCTTTTTGTGAATTTCCAGGCCGGACCCGGCAAACTGGAAGCTCTCGGTTCTCCGGGCGCTGCCGGGGTAGATGCCACGGCAACTCCTAGAGAGCCCCCAATGAACCAAACTCTCCAGAATGACTGTATGATATAATTTGAACAGGGATATGGAAACCACACCCGACTCTGCGAACAATCTGCCGGTATTAGGCAACCGCTATCGCCTCCTCCAAACCATCGGAGCAGGTGGCATGGCGGTCGTCTACCGCGCCCAGGACCTGTCCCTCAATCGCCAGGTCGCCATCAAACTCCTGCGCCAGGATTACTCCCGCCATGTCGAGTTCAGCCAGCGCTTCCAACAAGAAGCTCGCTCGGCCGCGGCTCTTTCCCATTCCAACATCGTCACCGTTCATGATTTCGGCCAGGATGCCGGGCGCTATTTTATCGTTATGGAACTCATTGATGGCCGCGATTTGAAGAAGATCATCGAGACTCACTTCAAACCCATCGTCACCGACTGGCGCCACATGAGCCGCCCAGATACCGACCGCAAGGCCGAGATCAAGCGCAACCAGGAATTGGTTGCCCGCGCCTGCTACTTGATGTATCAGGCTTGCGCGGGCATCGGCTACGCGCATAGAATGCACCTGGTTCACTGTGACGTCAAACCCCACAACATGCTCGTGACCCGCGACTGGCGCCTCAAAGTGACCGATTTCGGCATCGCCCGCGCGCTCTCCACCATCGACGCCAACGAACAAAACGAAGAAGTTTGGGGTTCTCCCCAATACTTCTCGCCCGAGCAGGCCGCCGGTCATGCCCCATCTCCCGCCAGCGATGTCTACTCCCTCGGAATCATCCTCTACGAACTACTCACCGGCCGGCTACCGTTCAACTCCCACGATCCCCAAGAACTGGCCCGCCTGCACCGCGAGGGACGCGTCATTCCGCCAAGCCGCTTCAACAAGCAAATCCCTGTCGAGCTGGAGAAAATCCTGCTCAAAGTTCTCCAAAAAGACCCCAACCAACGCTACAGCACCGCTGGTCAATTTGGGCGGGTCCTCTCCAAATTCACCGGCACCTGGGCTGGCTTTCAATCCGCGCCCCAGGCCGAACCCGAGCCGGTCACCGTCTATCCGCCCCCGTCAGGCGGCACCCG
>CAYOHX010000073.1:0-23600 GCA_964403875.1 uncultured Anaerolinea sp.
GGGGTTAATCTGGCGGGGCGGGGTGGGCATCCCCGTTATTATAACGCCACCCAGCCCATGCGCGCCGCCAGCATGGCCAGTTCGGCGCGGTTAGAAACGCCGGTCTTGCTGTATACGGCCGCGATGTGGGTTTTTACCGTGTTTTCGCTGAGGTTGAGGCGTTGGGCGATTTCCTTGATGGTCAGCCCTTGGGCCACCCAACCGGTCACCTCCAGTTCGCGCGGGGTGAGCGCTTCGGGCAAGGCAGGTTCACCGGCTGCGGGCTGGGTGACGCATAATCCTTGCGCAACGGCGCCGATGGCGGCTTGCAACTGCCCGGGAGAGACCGACGGGGTGAGAATGCCCCAAGCGGAGCGCCCGCTTTGCGCCAGGAGGGGCCGGTACCCGGCGGGGTCGGCGGAGATGAGCAGCAGGGCGGCACGCTTGGGCAGATCCTGGAGCAGGCGGCTGAGCAGGTGCGGCGGGACGGCGTTTTCGCTGAGGAGGAGCAGGTCCAAGTCGGACTGTAAAAACGTTGGCTGCCCCGGAAAAGCCGGAGCAGCCAACGAGATATTCTCCTTCCGGTAAGGCGTTTGCGCCAGAAGGTTGTGGAGCCATGCGCGCTCTGGAGAACCGGCTGCCAGCAGGGCGATGTTCACTAGCTACTTTTCGCCGAGGATCACCTGAAGGGTGGTGGCGTTCCCGGCGCGGACGAGCTGCACCTGCACAGCAGCGCCTCCGCCTGCCCCAAGCAGCGCGGACTGCAAGGCGGCATGGTCGGAGAGGGGATCGCCGTCCAGCGCGGTGAGCACGTCGCCGATCAGCAGCCCGGCTTGTTGGGCGGGGCTGTCCTCTTCCACACCCATGACCATCAGGCCCGTGGCTTCGCTGCCACTGAGCTTGACCGTCTGGGTGCGCACGCCCAGGTAAGGCTTCTTGAGGCGGCCATGCTGGATGAGCGCGGAAGCGACCTTGAGGGCGAAACCGATGGGGATGGTCAGCAGCGCGCCCATCGACAGGCCCGAGGTATTGATCCCGGCCACCTCGCCGCGCATGTTCAGCAGCGGGCCGCCGGAAAAACCGGGGTAGGGAGTGGCTTCGCTTTGGATGAGGTGCTCGAACACGCCCGCGTGAGCCGTGACTTGAGCATGGACGGCCCGCACCAGGGCCAGGCCGGCTTCAACCTGCGGGCCGGGTTTGCCCAGCGCCAGGGCCAGCGAGCCGACCTGCGGGAGGGTCTGGGCGGTGGCGGCGGGGGTCAGGGGGCCGCCTTCCACGGTCAGCACGCACAGGTCCAGGCCGGGGTCGCGCCCGGCAACCTTGGCAGGCAGACCTTGCACGGTGATCCCGGCGTCTTTTTCAACGACATGGCTGACGGTGAGAATGTGGTTGGCGGAGATGGCCACGCCGGTGGCGGGCAGCCGTCGCCGGGCATTGACGGTGAAAATGGAAGGGGCCGCTGCCTGAACCAGTGCAGACAATTCGTCGGAAAATTGAGCTAATTGGGTCATATCATTCGTTTCCTTTCAAGTAGAATGATAGCTGCGACGGGGGCCCTTTCCATCACCCGTTCAGGTGGGATTGGGGACTTAATAAATTCTACTCGAAGGCGTCTTATTCGGGAGGAATCAAACAGTGAACTATCAACTCAACAAAGTCAACGACGTGGAATATGTGGAAATCTTGCCAGATGGGGGCGTGGTGACCTCGGAGCAGGATGCTTTGGATTGGGTGTCGGCTTGCGGTGAGAACCTTACGCCGAGATTGATGATCCATGCGCAGAACTTATCGCCGGAGTTCTTTGATCTCAAGACACGCCTGGCAGGCGAGGTGCTGCTCAAATTAAGCAATTACCGCATCAAGCTGGCCGCGGTGCTGACGCCGGAACTGGTGGGCGAGGGACGCTTTGCGGAGATGGTCCTGGAGGCCAATCGCCGCAACCGGGAGTTTCACGTGTTTTACGATCGCGCCGAGGCGGAGGCCTGGCTGGTAGCGGAGTAAAGAAGGGCGCAACTTTCAGGGTTGATTCGCGTATACTGATAGAGTAAAGAAGATAGTTCTCCAGTATCGTGAGGTTAAATATCTGAAATGCGTGTCACCATTTTGAATGGAAATCCGAATGTAGAAAACCGGGCTTTTGATGAATATACGGCCGGGCTGTCTGAGTCGCTGCTGGCCGGCGGAGCGCAGGTCACCACGCTGACTCTGCGCGACATGGATATCCGCTACTGCACCGGTTGTTGGGCTTGCTGGGTGAAAACCCCCGGCGAGTGCCAGTCCAAAGACGAATCCCACCTGGTGCGCAAAGCCGTGGTCAACTCTGATCTGACGGTGATGGCTGCTCCGGTCGTCATGGGCTATCCCAGCGCGTTGATGAAAAAGGCCGTGGACAAGCTGGTGCCGATTGTCATGCCGTATGTGACCCTGGTGCAGGGCGAGGTGCATCACGTGGCGCGCTATCCGCGCTATCCGAAGCTGGCCCTGTTGCTTGAACCGGAGGCCGTAACCGACGCAGAGGATATTGTGATCATTTCAGACCTTTTCCGGCGCGCCGCGTTGAACCTGAAGAGCGAGCTGGCTTTCACCCATTTGACCACCCAACCGGTCGAGGAGGTTGTCCATGCAGTTAACCGTCTTTAACGGCTCGCCGCGCGGCCTGAAAAGCAACACGCGCATCTTGTTGTCAAATTTTCAGCGGGGCTTTGAAGAATCGCCCGGCAACAGCATGGTCATCCACGACCTGGTGCACGTCAAAGATCAGGAAGCTTTTCGGCAGGCGTACGCGCAGGCTGAAGTGGTTCTGTTAGCCTTCCCTCTATATGTCGACGCCATGCCGGGAATCGTGAAAACCTTCATCGAAGAGAGTCTGCAACCTTTTTCGGAACGCGGATCCAACCCGCCGATGGCGTTTCTGGTGCAGTCGGGGTTTCCAGAAGGCATTCATTCCACCTTTGTGGCCCGCTACCTGGAAAAGTTGGCGGCGCGAATGCATGCGCCCTGCCTGGGCGTGGTGATCAAAGGCGGGGTGGAGGGCATTCAATCTCAGCCAGACAAGGCCATTCGCGGCTTGTTGGATTCGTTTTGCGAATTGGGGCGCGGGTTTGGACAGACCGGACAGTTTGATGCCGAACTGGTGCGCAAGCTGGCTCAACCGCTGCGCCTGCCGAAGTCGGTGCAGTTTGGTTTGCAGGTGATAGCGAAGTTCGGCCTGGTCGATACGGGCTGGAATATCTCTCTCAAGCAGAATGGCGCGTTCGAACGGCGCTACGCGCAGCCGGATTGGGAAAATCAGGGTCAATGACCTACCGTTTTGCCCTGGAAGACCAGGATTTCTCCGATTACGCTTCGGGACGGGTGATTTACAATCTGCCCGCCGCGCCGGCTTTCCCTTTGCGGCTGGCCAGTGAGATCTTGCAGCGGGCGGAGACTTTGCTGGGCAAAAACCGCCCGCTGGCATTGTTCGACCCGTGCTGCGGGGCGGCCTATCACCTTGCAGCCCTGGGTTTTTTGCACGGGGATCGGATTCGCTCGATCCTGGCGGCAGATATCGACGGGCAGGCAGTGGTGACAGCGGAGCGCAACCTGGGCCTGCTGGGGCCGGATGGGTTGAACCGGCGCGAAGCGGAACTGCGCGAGATGCTGGCCCAATTCGGTAAAGCCTCGCACGCTGAAGCGCTGGAGAGCTTGAAAGCGCTGCGTCAGCGGCTGCCCGAAGGGGGCATTCCCGGGATGGTCTTTCGGGCCGATGCGCTTTCTGCCCAGGAATTGCAGGCCGGGACGGGCGGCGCTGAGATCGACCTGGTGTTCAGCGACGTGCCCTACGGGCAGTTGAGCGGCTGGCAGGGCGTTCCGGGCGCGGAGCCGCCCTTGTACCGCCTGTTAGAATCCTTGGGGACGGTGATTCGACCTGGAACGGTGGTGGCGATTGCGGCGGATAAGAGTCAAAAGGCGGCGCACCCGGCCTACCAGCGGGCAGAGCACTTCAAGGTGGGAAAACGCCAGGTGACCTTGTTGTGCTACAATACCCGTAGTACCTAATCCCACCCAATCTTTTGTAGGCAACTTCTAAACTATGGGAAACCCTCAAGGAAAACCCGTTTCATTAACTCGCTTTGCCTGGTTATCCATCGGCGCGGCGGTTGTGACCATCGGTCTAAAAATGTCAGCCTATTTGATCACCAGCTCAGTGGGCTTGCTGTCGGACGCGCTGGAGTCGACCGTCAATCTGGCTGCCGCGATCGTGGCTTTGATTGTGTTGCGCATCGTGTTAAAACCGGAAAGCGATGAATTTAGCTATGGCTATTCAAAAGCAGAGTATTTCTCTACCGGTTTTGAAGGCGGCATGATCCTGCTGGCGGCGGTTGGCATTATTGTCAGCGCCATCCCGCGACTGATCGACCCGGTGCCGTTGGAGCAAGTTGGTCTGGGCCTGATCATCTCCGTGATTGCCTCACTGATCAACCTGGGCGTAGCCGTGGTGTTAATGCGCGCCGGCAAGAAATATGGCTCGATTACCCTCCAGGCCGACTCGCGGCATCTGATGACGGATGTGTGGACCACAGGGGGTGTGTTGGTGGGCATTGCCCTGGTGGGGATCACCGGTTACCAACGCCTGGATCCAATCATCGCTTTACTGGTAGCTGCGAATATTGTCTTCACCGGCTACAAGATGTTGGTCCATGCCGGTAAAGGCTTGCTGGATACTTCCTTGCCGCCTGAAGAGATCAAGGAAGTCAAGGCCATCCTCGAAGCCTATCAAGCCCAGGGCGTTGGCTACCACGCGCTTCGCTCGCGCCAGGCCGCGGCGAGAAAATTCTTGGTGATACATCTGCTGGTGCCCGGTTCCTGGACGATCAAACAGGGGCATGAACTGGCGGAACAGATCGAAATCCAGGTTACCAAAGCTATCCCGCAGGTGAGTATGACGACGCACATTGAGCCGTCCGAAGACCCCCTGGCCCAAACGGATATCTACCTGGATCGAGTCATCCAGTAACTTCTGGATCAATAAAAACTGTGGCTACTATGACGTAGTCACAGTTTTTTGATTCCGCGGGGCTGAAGCCCTGCTCAAGTCAGGGAAGCACTTCGGGCTCAAAACCCTCAGACTGGTGGGGCTTTTACGAGCTGAGGCAGGTTTTTTACCCGCCGGATATGTACCTTCAGTAGCTTGTGAGCTTTTCGTAGGTCGGGTTGAGGGGCATCGTTGGTCAATCGAATCACCCCGTGACTGCCCCGAAACCCGACATAAACCTGGGATTGTTGGGTTTCGCTCAAAAGCCTGGGATCAAACCGGCCTGGTTTTATCCGCTCAACCCAACCTACGCCAAATGGTGTTAGCTCAATGACTTAGCGGGAGAACCACTACCAAAGTGGATATGAAGACATTAGCGGACGTGAAGCGGTTATAACCAGCCTTGTAGCCAATAGGCCAACATGCCGTAATATTCATGCAGGCAGTTGGTGGTCAGGCTGAGGCTGCTGGCGCTGGGCAGCAAGCGGGTGAGGAAGGCCCCAAAATCGGCCTGCCACAAATCCGCCCAGCCTTCTTCGGAGACGGCGAAATCGACTGGAACAGGAATTACCTCCAGGCCCTGGGCTTCGAAGAGGGCCACCGAGCGCGGCATGTGCATGGCGGACGTCACCAACAGGATGCGATCGATGCCCTTTTCGCGCAGCATCTCCGCGCTGTAGAGGGCATCTTCGCGGGTGTTTTGGGATTTGTTTTGCAGCCAGATGGCTTCCTCGGGTACGCCGGCCAGTTGCAGCAGGGCCGACATCTCTTCGGCGGGGGTGGAGGGGCGGTCGTCCAGCCAGGTGATGAACCCACCGCTGGCCAGCACGGCCGGGGCTTTCCCGTCACGGTAAAGCTGCGCCGCGTAAAACACGCGGTCGCCGGCGCTGTTAATTTCCACCATCGGGCGAGGAGCTTCGGCGGGGATGGTTCCTCCGCCCAGCACCACGATCACCTCGGTGGTAGGGATATCCGCCGGGGGCAGGTAGCGCCATTCGAGGGAGCGGGCCAGGCTTTGCGAAACCCAGCGGTTGCCGGCCAGGTAGAGGATGAGCACGGCAGCGGTCAGTAGAAGCGCTCGGGCTTTGGGCCGCTTGCGCAGGAGGAGCGCGCCCAGCGCCAACAGGAAGCTCAAACCCAGCGGTTGGATGAATTGCGGGATGACTTTGGATAGGAAGACGAACATTGAACGCTCCAGAGTAGAATGGAAAGATTATACCCCTGAATTTTTTGGCCCTTTGAGCAGCCAGACAAGGTTCTCTGGGAGTTACCACGCCAATTCCCAATGACCCCCGGACAATGTATAATAGCGGGGGTCTTCTCCTTGTGCGCATTCCGATAGGAAGACCTAACGAGAGTTCTCATGGAAACCATTGTTCTTTCCGCTGCCGACCCCAGTGCCATTGCACATGCCTTGTCTGTCTTACAACAAGGCGGGCTGGTGGCTTTTCCAACCGATACTGTTTATGGGTTAGCCGCCGCCACCTATTCGCGCGCGGCGGTGGAACGGCTGTTTGAAGCCAAGACTCGTGAGGCCGCCAAGGCCATTGCCGTGCTGGTCGGTCAGATAGAGCATCTGCGCCAGCTCACGCCGGGCATGCCTGAAAACGCGCGCATTCTGGCCGAGCGTTTTTGGCCCGGCGCGCTGACCCTGGTCGTGCCCAAGTCGCCCAAGCTGCCCGAAAATCTGTCCATTTATCCTACCATTGGTGTGCGGATGCCCGACCATGCTTTTGCCGTGGCATTACTCAGGCATGTGGGCCCCTTGGCGACCACCTCGGCTAATCTCTCGGGGCAGGCCAACCCTCTGACCGCGCAAGACGTGCTTGACCAGTTGGGCGGACGCATTGACCTGATTCTGGACGGCGGACCTTGTCCCGGCGGCAGGCCCTCGACGGTTGTAGATTGCACCCAGAACCCGCCTGTTGTGCTGCGTGAAGGAGCCATCTCGCCGGCTGAAATTCAAGCAGCCCTGGCGCAGGGCGGCTCTGCGGCCTGATGGAAGACCCTCCCCTGATCGAGCTGCGCGGCGTCACCGTGCGCCGCGGTTCCGAGGTCCTGCTCGACGGCATCGACTGGGTCATCCAGCCGGGCAGCCATTGGGTGGTGACCGGCCCGAATGGATCGGGGAAGACTCTGTTGATGCAAGTGCTGTTGGGCAAGGTTCCGGCGGTTTACCCTGGCGAGGTGCGTTTCGCGGACCCGCTGCTTGCCAGGCGAATTGCCCAGGTTTCGTTCGAGCTGGCCCAGCGCATCCTGGCGCGGGAGCAAGAATTAGAGCTGGCGCGCAGTTTCGGCGGCAGCGAGGATGAGGGCGCCTTGTTGCGTCCGTTCTTGGAAGACGTGGACAAGGATTTGCTGGATCGCTTTGGCCTGCAAAACCTGCTGGACTCGCCCCTTTCGACCCTTTCGAATGGCGAGATGCGCAAGGCTCTCCTGGCTCGCGCATTGGCTTCCACTCCGCGCCTGCTGATCCTGGATGAGCCCTTCGATGGCCTGGATAGCGCCGCGCGAAAGGTTCTGGCAGGTTTGATCCGCCAGACGGCTGAGGCCGGGACGCAAATTATCCTGGTCACCCATCATCCCGATGAAATTACCGCGCCTTTTTCCCATCTTCTGCGCCTGGAAGCCGGGCGGGTAGTTGTTCGTGAGGAGCGCTCTTCGGCGGCGCAGGTTGAAGCGGGGGCGCCACTCACTGCGCCTTACATCCCGGAGCGGGTTGCCTCGCCGCTGGCTCCTCCGGTGATAGAGATGCGCGGGGTGCGCATTGCCTATGGTGAGCGAGTTATTATCTCTGGGCTGGATTGGACTGTGCGGCGCGGTGAACACTGGGCTATTGTCGGACCAAACGGGGCCGGAAAGACCACCTTGTTGCGCTTGATTTCGGCTGACCACCTGCAAGCCTATGCCAATGATATTGCTTTGTTCGGACGCAAGCGTGGCAGTGGAGAGAGCATCTGGGAGATCAAGCAGCGGATAGGGGTGCTGTCTCCAGAACTACAAGTTCATTACCGCGAAGGATGGAATGTGTCCAAGGTGGTATTGTCGGGCTTCTTCGACTCGGTAGGCCTGTACCGACAGACAACCCCGGCCCAGGAAGAGCAAGCCAGAGCGTGGATGGATTTGTTGGGTTTGGATGGCGCGGCGGAGTACGGCGGATTATCTTACGGACAGAAGCGGGTGGCGCTGTTGGCGCGGGCGCTGGTGAAGAGTCCCGAACTGCTTTTGCTGGATGAACCCTGCCAGGGGCTGGACCCAAGTAACAGCCGCCGCCTGGTCGATTTGGTTTCTCGAGCGGCTGATGAGCGTGGCACGCAAATCTTGTACGTGACCCACCGCCGCGAGGAACTGCCGCGCTGCATCACCCACATGCTAGCGTTTCACCGTCTTGGAACGGGCTACTCGGTCACCCAATCGGCGCCTGGCTCTTGAGGAGATTGGGTCCTTTTCCGTTGCGCTTGCAGCAATCCGGGCAGCCCCACCGCAATGCAAGTCCAAAACCAGGTTGCAATGGTGCGCAGCGATTCGAACCAACGTTCATCCTCGGGGGTGTGCGTGGCGGAAAAGATAGGCCAATCTTGCAATGGAACGAGGTAATACTTACCTACGCCCATGATCGCCATGCTGACGGTGACCCCAGCCAACAGGGCCAGCACGCGCCAGGTGGGATGCGCAATGCGCAGGTATGCCCAGGCCCCGGCGGTTAGCGTCGCCAGGCAGCCGATCACGTACCAGCCTTCGTGCTGGTATTCGTCAAAGTCGATGAAAAAGATGATCAAGAGCGCGCCGTAGAAGAGAAATGAAAGTTGGGTCCAATCTCGCAAGATTCGCTCCCCGGCCTTCTTCCCGCGGGTAGTCCGGCGGAGGATATCCACAAAGCCCAGGACGGCAATGGCAATCCCGAGCCAGAAAATGAAGTGATTGAACCCGTTCAAGAGGATACCGGTGAAAAGGTTCTGTTCCGGATAAATGAAATCAACCCATCTTCTTACGAGGAGGCCTACAAAGAGCCCAAAGAAAATGGTAAGCCCGTAAACGCCAATTCCGCCAAGGATGACGCCAACGAAAACTAACGACCAACGCGGCAACCCAGACTTGATCCCGAAGTAGATCGTTGCGCCTAGCATTCCGATAACCAGCACAGGCAGCGCAGATGAAATAAATCTCATGAACGGCGAATGAGGCGTCGGCAAGTAACTGATGGCAGAGGGAACCATGAAAAACACCGCGATGGACAACAGGGCCCACAAGGAAGCGGGCTTTTCGACAGGTATTTGCGAATTCGACATGAGTTCCCTCCCGGCGCGCCAGTGCTCGCCAATGAGTGAGCCTGGAAAATCTTTGATTTCCTGTAAAGCGGTTTGCAATAGCCTGAACCGGCCTTCGCCGGATGCTTCCAAGGCACGTCGGGCGAAAACCAGGCGCATCTCTGCCCCGAACTCATCCCGGAAGCGGCGCGGATAGAGGCGCAGCATGGCCCCGTAAAGCCCTGTTAAGGCTTCCAACCAGCGCTTCACGGCATTTTCTCCGCGGGTAGGAGGCGGGCTTTGCGAACCAGCAAGTCGAGACGCTCGATTTCCGCATCCAGCACCAGCCGCCCCAAGTCTGTAAGGCGGTATACTTTCTGCCCGCGCCCATCTACCATGCCAGCGAAATCAGCTTCGGCGGCGTCATCCAGCCGGATGATCCAGGCCTGATCCAACAGGCGTTTGATCGCGCCGTAGAGGGTACCCGTGCTAAGCGTAATGCGCTTTTCGCTGAGGGAAAGAACGTCTTTCATAATAGCGTAGCCGTGACGAGGTCCGCTGCGCAGGCTGAGTAGGATGAGGAAGGTGGTTTCGGTCAAAGGGGCGGGCATCGAGCTCCTTGAATATGTCGTGCGACGACAGATTGATTAATTACATATTAGGCCGAAAAAAGGAATATGTCAAGAGTGGCTCTCTAGGACCCACCACGCCAATTCCCTATGAGCCTCAAGGGTTTCATTGGGCTGGATAAAATTCAGACGTTTCTTATCTAATTCTTAATCTTGTTTCAGGATTTTCTTAATTTGGCCGGGTATATTAAGGATGCATTCTCCTCTCGCTATTCTCCCGTGCGGATGTGGGTGGCAGCACACCGGCGCGGGAGAATGCATTTAACGGTGGGAGACCAAAACCCTAAGGGTCTTCGGAGACCCTTAGGGTTTATGTGTTTAACTTATTTACGCCGCAGAATGAGGAGGAGCAAACCCAGCGGTAGGACAGCCGAGCCGCACACTGCCGGGGCAGAGGTTGAACCAGGGGCGCGCGTTGGCTGGGGGGTTGCCTCGATCTCAGCCGGTCCGGGCGTGGCAGTCGGGGCGTCCAGAGTCATTCCAGGCTGGGGCGCTGCCTCACCATCGATCGCATAGGCTTGCCCGCCCGTTACCACGACCACGTGCCGGCCCAAGGCCAGCGCGGAGGCCAGGTCGGGGTGTTGTTCCAGCAGCTTGAAGTACTCCGCCGAGAGGAAGCCGATTTTGATCAGGGGCATGGCATCGGGGGTGTATGCCGTATCTGTCCACACGCTGTCCTGCAAGATGAAAGTCCGTGGACCCACCACGCGAATGACACGCTCGCCCGTCTCAAGGGTCATGGGCGCGGATTCGGCGGCTTGCAGCTCGCCCTCCTGCGCCGAACGTTCCACCGCGCCCTGCCCAGAGGAGGGCATGGGAGCCTGGGCATCCTGATAAGCTTCTTCGGCCATTTTTTCTTGCGACTCTGCGCTCAAGGGCAGGTCCTCGGTGACCAGGTAGGAGGTGTACTCGGTGATGATTCCGTAACGCACGCTCAAGCGGACGATTTGGGCGATAGTCTCCGGGTCGGGACCCTGCAAACGCACCTGGTTGAGCAGATAACCGATTTTGCGCGCAGCCCACAGACGGGGCAGCGCTTCCAATCCGCCAGAGTCGGCAAAGGCCAGGTCGCGGAAAGCGAGGGTTTGCGCTTCGCCGTTCACCTCCCCGCGCAGGGTGATGGTTGCGTTCCCCGAGTCACGGTAGCGGCCCACCACCAGCACTTGCTGACCCGCGAACAAGTCGGGCAAAGGGTTGGGATAGACATCGTAAGGGATGACAGAGCCGAAATCGATGCTCAAATTGGTCAATACGGGCGTGCTGATGCGTTCGTAAAAGGCCGATAGGGCTTCGTCTAAAGCTTCATCGGGTCGCACATAACTGGAAAGGCCGTGGTTCTCGCTGCTGAGCGTGTCCAGCAGGTAGGTGTCCACGTCATAACCGACGCCGAAGGGGAACACACGCAGATTGTCGGGGGCGTTGGCGGAAAAGTTTGCCAGGATGTGGGCGCTGTCCACCTCGCCAACCGTGGGCAAGCCATCGGTGAGAAAGATCAGGTAAGTTGGGCGCTCAGAGTCGGCCACAGCGGCGGATTCAAGCAGCGCGCGGTTGATATCGGTGCTGCCGCTCGCGCTGAGGCGATCTACCCAAAGCAGAGCCTCGGGCACTTCTTTGGCGGAGCGCAGCTCGGAGGCGTAAGTTTCTACACCTGAACTGAACGTCAGCAAGTGGAAGCGGTCTTCGGGGTTGAGGTTTTTGAGAATGAAGCGCAAGGCTTCCTGCGCCTGGCGGAACTTCTCGCCTTCCATGCTGCCAGAGCGGTCCAGCACCAGAAGAACATCTTTGGCGATTTGCCGGTCCGAGGCTTCGGGGCGGGGGGCCAGGAGCATGAGGAAAAAGCCATCCTGCTCTTCGGGGTCGGTGGGATCGCGGAAGGTCATCAAATGCAGGGCTTCGGTCTCGCCTAAGGAGTAGTACAAGTCGAAGTCCGTGTCCGGCAGGACCTCTTTATCTTCCCACGATGCGGTGAAGCTTGTCAGCCCATCGCGGGTTACGTTCACCGGATGGCTAGGCGAGTAGACGGCCCGCACAGGCGTCTTTCCCGAGGAGTTGACGGTGATAGACGCAGACTCGAGCGGCATGAGGGAAAATTTTTCGGTGTTGAGCGGGTAACTGTAATGCACCAGACCGTTCTCGGCGGTGAGCACCTGGCTGTATTGCAGTTCGATGCGCCGCTCGCCCTGCGCTGGGATGGGGAAGACACTGGCCTGAACAGCGCCGCGACCTATATATTCCAGCAGGGCGGGATCCTGGAGCGAATACACAATTTCCTCGTAGATTTTGCGGGCTTCGCTTGCTTCCATGACCTTGCCCTGAACAGGCTCGCCGTCGATCCATAGCAAGAAGTTATCTACCACGGCCCCTTCGGGGAGTGGAAAGATGTAAGTTCCTTCAATGGCGTAATCATTGGGGTTGTGGAAAACTTGATCCACGCGGGTGGTGGCGACTTGATCGACGATATCGACGGTGACGTGATGATAGCGAATGACCAGTTGAGTCATGGGGCGCGGGGGGATGGGCGGGCAGGGCTCCACGAAGCAGGGCGGCGGCGGCCAGCCATCCATCGGGCAGGGCGGCGGGATATTGATACCGTCGGCGTGGACGGGTTTGATGGGCAGGGCCAGGACCAGGATGGCAAAGGTCAGAGCAAACAGTCTGCGGGCGTTCATATTCTCCTCCGTGGGACGCATGGATTCTGGGAACATGCGGTTCACAGCTATAACGCCTGTGCGAGAGCGAAAGTTCCCCCGGACTGGTGAAGGGTCAATGGTTAAATTATCCCGCCACTTTTACAGCAGCGCGTCCAACTGTGCCTGCATGGCGCGGGCATACCAGCCACCTTGAGCCAGCAATTCGGCATGTGTGCCCCGCGCGGTGATTTGCCCGTCTTCCATCACCCAAATTTCGTCCATTCGCTCCAGCTCGATTAGCCAGTGAGTGATATACAATAGGCTGCGTCCGGTTGTGGCTTCCAAGAGTGTGTCCAACAGCAAGCGCGCTGTGCGCGGATCCAGGTGGGCGGTGGGTTCGTCCAAGATGACCAGCGGAGCAGGGCGCAGCAGGGCTCTGGCCACGGCCACGCGCTGGCGCTCGCCGCCCGAGAAGCGCGCCCCACCTTCCTCCAACCAGGTGTCCAGCCCTTGAGGCAGTTCGGAGACCAGGCGTTCCAGTTGGGCCTTCCGCAGCGCATTCCACAAGGCAGGCTCCTCCGCGTTGGGGTTTGCCAATAGCAGGTTGCCCCGCAAGGTGTTGTTGAACAGGTAAGTGTTTTGATCGACCAGAGCGATCTTGGCGCGCACATCGGCGGCTTTGAAAGCGCGGATATCATGGCCATCTAGCAGCAAACTGCCGGGAGGGCAATCCCAGAAGCGCAGCAACAGGCGAGCTAGCGTGGATTTGCCGGCGCCAGAGGGCCCTACCACCGCCACGCGTCTGCCAGGAGCAAGATCAAACGAAAGTCGCTCTATGGCTGGGGGCAGGTTGGGAGCGTAGCGAAAGGTCAACTCGCGTGCCTGGATCGCCATGTTCGTGGGCGGCGGCAGGGGCTGGAGCGGGTCAGTGACGGTGGGTTGGGCCTGGACCAGATCGAACAGGCGGCGAGCGGCCTGCAGGCAGCTTTCCAGGTTTTGGGCTGCCAGACTGAGTGGTGTGACGGCCTCAAAGGAAGCCAGCGCCAGCAGCGCTACCACTGCCAGGTCCACGCCGTTGAGGGCTCCCTGGGTAACCAAGGGGATGGCGATCCACAGTAAGGCCCATAGGGTGAGGTTGGTGAGCAGCAGCGCAGCGGCGTTGCCCAACGCGCCGCTCCAGGCCATGCGCAGGTGGGCCCGGCTGTGCTCACGGCTGAGAGCAGTCAGGCGCGCCGCCTGTCGTTGGCCGGCGTTGTTAGCGAGCAAATCGGGCAGGCCCTGGATTCCATCCACCAAAGCGGCACTCAACGCGGCGCGGGCCCGGCTTTCGGCTTTTCCTGCCACGCTGCTCAGGGCATGGGTGAGGATCGGCAAGCCGATTCCAGCCAGGAGCATCCCCCCCGCCAGGATAACACCCAGGGCGGGATGATAGCGTCCGGTGAACCAGCCCATCCCGGCGGTGACGATGGCGGCGGCTACCGGCGGAGCTACAGCCCGAACGTAGAAATTCTCCAAGGTATCAATATCACCGGTGATGCGATTGAGCAGGTCCCCGCTGCGCTCTTGATCCAGTCGGGCCGGGGCCAGGGGCTCAAGAGCCCGGTAAAACCAAACCCGCAGGCGGGCTAACAGGCGGAAGTTAACCGAGTGGGAAGCCAATCGTTCAAGGTAACGGAAGACGCCTCGTCCGATACCGAATGCGCGCACGCCCACGATGGCCACTTGCAGCGCGGCAACGGATGGATGAAGAGCGGCGGAAGCGATCAGGTACGCCGAGGCCCCCAACAAGCCGATTCCGCTGAACAGGGTACCTATGGAGAGAAAGATGGAAAGCGCTGTCCAACCGGTAAAAGGGCGCAAGAAGCCCAGCAAGCGCGCCAGGACGGACAGGTCGGAAAGTTTTTCGTCAGAAGGTGAAGGGGAGGGCATGTTTCCCGAGATATAGCTGAAGGGGGCAGGGGAGACGGAAGGCGAACTAAGGGCTGGCTTACCCACTTCGTCCAATCTGAGCTCATGGCGCTCCTTCATCCCGCCCGCTTCCAGCAGATCCGAGGGACGACCCTGTGCGACAATTTGGCCGCGATTCAACTTCACCAGCCAATCCGCGCCGCGAGCAGTGGAGCCGCGGTGGGCAATGACCAGCACGGTGCGTGTCAGGCACAAGTCGCGCACGGTTTCTTCCAGACGCGATTCTTCGGGTTGGTCCAGATGGGCGGTGGGTTCATCCAACACCAGCAAGGGCGCATTGCGCAGGAAAGCGCGGGCCAGGGCCAGTCGTTGGGCTTGCCCTCCACTCAGGCGCGCGCCACCTTCTCCAACCAGGGTATCCAGCCCATCGGGCAGCGAGCGAGCCCAATCTTCCAGTCGGGCCAGTCGTAAGGCTTGCCACAACTGCTCTGGTGACGATTGTGGGTCGGCAATGCGCAGATTGGCGGCCAAACTGTCGTGGAACAGGTGCGGGTGTTGGGGCGCCCAGGCCATGCCTGCTCGCCAGGCCTCCGTGCCGGTCTCCTCCAGAGTGTGTCCGTTGATCCGAATCTGCCCGGCTTGGGGACGGAGGAAGCCCAGCAACAGCCAGGCCAGAGTTGTTTTTCCTGCTCCGCTGGGACCGACCAGAGCGGTCAGCGAGCCGGGACGCAGCTCCAGGTTGAAATTCTTGATGGCTTCTTCGTCCGCGCCGGGATAAGTCCAGGTGACATTTTCAAAGACTACCTGTGCTTTTTCGGGAACCTGAAGCGTGGTCGGCGCGGAGCCCGGAGGTTGAACTTCGCCTGAGGGCTGTTCTCCCAGGACAGACCCAATTTGCCTGGCTGCGGCGACGCCGTTCATGGCGGCGTGGAAACGTAATCCCAACGTGCGTAAAGGCAAATAGAAATCCGGCGCGATGACCAGCAGGAAGAAGGCCTCCTCGAAGCCCATGTGTCCGTAGAGCAGGCGCAGTCCAACCTGTACGGCGATCATGGCGGTGCTGATGGTACCGAGCAGTTCCAGGGCCAGCGCTGAGAGGAAAGTGACCCTTAGGACACTGAGGGTGGTGTCGCGGTAGCGCTCGCTCACATCAGAAATGCGTTCGGCCTGCTCCACGCTGCGGCCCAGGGCTTTGAGCGTCCGCAGCCCCTGGAGTGTGTCCAGAAAATACGCGCTCATCCGGCTGAGAGCCGACCATTGGCGGCGGGTCAACCGTTCGGCGTTGCGACCAATCAGGGCCATGAAGAAGGGAATGAGCGGGCCGGTGACGAGCAAAATAATCCCTGAAAGCGGATCAAGAGGGAAGACCAGGAGCAGGATACCCAGAGGGATCAGCCCGGCCAGGGCCACCTGGGGGAGGTATTGGGCGAAATAGGCGTCCAGGGCTTCTACACCTTGCAGCGCAGTAGCGGATAATTCGCCGGCAGGCTTCCCGCGCAGGGCGGCTGGTCCCAATTCGAGCAACCTCGAGAAGATGCTTTCGCGCAGGCTGGTTTTGATCTGGGCGGCGACAGCGCTGCCGGCAGCTTCGCCGAGCATAGAACAGAGTACGCGCCCCAGAATCAATCCCAGCAGGCTGCTAAGCAGCGGCTGGACCTGGACCAGGCTGTGCCCGTCCAGAAACACCCTGGCGATTATTTGGCTGAGGATACGCGCTGAGAAGACAGCCAGCAAGGCCGCGGCCAATCCGCCGCCAATGGCAAGGGCCAGTTTGAAGGCGGCCGGACGGGCCAGGCGAAGCAGGCGCGGATCGAGGTGCATAATGAGTTATTATACAAGACGGGAAGTATAATGGAGCTATGGCCAATTCTGCTTTGCCCAAAATCCCCTGGTTCACGCGCCGCTCGCTGCTTTCGCGTTCGCAGCAAATCATTGCCACGTTGATCCGGCATGGGTTGGGCTGGTTGATGACCAAGGCAGAAGGAGATTCCGGCAGCCCCAGCGCGGCGCGCAAACTGCTCAAGCAGGTCAAGCATACTCAGGCTGGTGAGTTGGTGGCTGCCTTGATAGAACTAGGCCCGACCTTCATCAAATTTGGGCAGGCATTGGGCGCGCGAGCCGACTTGTTACCCGAGTCTTACATTGAGGCTCTCAGTAAATTGCAGGACGAGATTCCCCCGCTGCCCTTCGAGGCTTTTGAGAAGACGTTGGTGGAGGAACTGGGGAAACCGGTCTATGAGATTTTCGCGGTATTTGACCGCAATCCGATTGCTTCGGCCTCCATCGGGCAAGTATACGCGGCTGAATTGTGGTCCGGAGAGGCAGTGGTTGTCAAAATCGTCCGGCCGGGCGCGGAAGAGGTTTTTGAGCAAGACCTGGAAATCCTGACCGATATGGCCGAGTGGGTGCATCAGCATACCCCCCTGCACAACTTGCTCAACCTGCCTGCATTGGTGGAGGAATTTGCCTACACAGTACGGGCCGAGTTTGATTATTTGCGTGAAGGACGCAATGCAGAAGTCTTCCGGCGAAACTTTTCCGATGATATTCACGTTTACATCCCCCAGGTCCATTGGGAGTATACCACCCGCCGGGTCATCACCCTGGAGCGCGTAGCGGGCTTGAAGATCAACGACCTGGCCGGGTTGGATGCTGCCGGAATTGACCGGCAGCAGGTGGCCGAAAACCTGATGCACTTTGCCATGCGCCAGATCTTTGAGTTTGGCCTGTTCCATGCCGATCCTCACGCGGGCAACTTCTTCGTTCAGCCCGATGCTTCGCTGGCGGTGATTGATTTTGGCATGGTGGGGCGGCTGAGCCACCAGACCAAGCGCACCTTCTTGGGAATTGCCATTGCCCTGGATCGCGGAGACGCCAACATTCTGGTGGATGAACTGCTCAATGCGGGCCTGCTCACCCGGGCCCTGGATCGCCGCGCCCTGACTCGTGACTTCGAGCGTCTGTTTGACCGGATTTCCGGAGCTTCACTGAAAGAGATCAGCGCGGCGCAGTTCATGGGCGATGTGATGTCTATTGCTCTGCGCAACGGCCTGCAACTGCCCGGCGAACTGGTGACGCTGCTGCGGGGTGTGGCCATCAGTGAGGGCACCGGCACCACGCTTTATCCCGGATTTGAGTTGATCAAATTCGCCACACCCTACCTGACCCGTTTCTGGAAAGAAGAGCGCTCGCCCGCGAAGATGTTGCCACAAGTGGCTCAATCGGCGATGGATGGGATTGAGCTATCGCTGGATCTGCCCCGCCGGATCAACCGCCTGCTCAATCAGGTCGAGCGGGGGCAGTTTGAAGTGAACATCAACCAAAAGATTTTGGATGAGTTGACCGGCAAGTTGCAAAAGATGACCAACCGCATGGCCCTTGGGATGATCGTCTCAGCGGTGATCATTGCCCTGGCCCTGGTGATGGCGGTCTACAAGTTCGATGTGTGGCAGAACCTGGGAGAATATATCTTCGGATTTGCCTTTATCTCGTCGCTGGTTTTGGGTGGCTGGCTGGTGTGGTCCATCCTGCGCTCAGGTAGAACCTAAGAGCGCGGGCTCAGGATTCCAGCAGGTGCAGCACGTCCTGCAAGCAGGCGGCGAATAATTCATCCATAATCTCCTGCGCCACCTGGTAAGGTCCGCCAAAGACTCCATCACCGAACACGGAGCGGGTTTCTTCGGCGTTGAGCAGACCCTGGTAGGTGGGCGGATTTTTCATGCCTTCAGGCAGGTCTGTCACGCGGGTGAAAGGGAAAGCTTCCATCCACGAGGCATGGTAACACTTGAGCTCGTGGCGCACGGCCAATTCTTCCACACTGTGCGACAGCCACCAGGCATACCAGGTGACTTTGAGACCGGGTAACTCATTGGCCACTTCCACCAGGCGGATGTGGGCGGGATCGTTGCCGCTGTGGCCGTTGAGCACCAGGACCCGGCGGAACCCGTGGCGGTATGCCGCGCGAACAATGTCTTCAACGGTATCCAGGAAGGTGGACAGGCGCACAGACAGCGTACCAGGGTAGGCAGCAAAGTAAGGCGAAACGCCATAGTTAACGGGCGGGGCGATGAGCACGCCTGTGCTCTTGCTGGCAGCATCGGCTAGTACCTGTGGAATTCGCACGTCGGTAGCCAGGCTCAAGTAGCCGTGTTGTTCAATTGTGCCCAGAATTAAAATCAAGCGGTCGTCCTGCTTGAGGTATTCTTCTACGTCCATCCAGTTGAGGTCTTCGAGGCGCATATTGCATCCTTCAAGAGTAGTGATTTTGCTCGATTATAATGCTTGATGCCGTCTTGAATCATCTTTTCCCATTTGCTATAGTGAAAGAGAGTATCCCTTTCGGCTGAAGCGTGAATGCGGGAGGGCGCAAGCATGAGCAGAGCCAGGGCGAATGTAACGGAAGAAGAGCGCCGGCGGCTGCAACGTAGGGCCGAGGAAAACCGCCGCCGCGAGCGCTCGCAAAGCGCAGCCCGCCCCGTGCAGGAATCTCCGGAGGCGGCAATTGGACATCTGGAGGGCTCCTCGCGGGGGGGTGAGATGGTAGAGGAGATGCAGCGCACCTCAGGTAACATGGCGGTTCAACGCAGCATTGAGAGCGCGAGGGAAGAAGAAGCCCGTAACAACCGCCGCCGTGGTCGCCCAGACCGGTCTTCGGCCCGGGAGCGTGAAAGGCGCGAGACCGCGCAACAGGAAGAACGGCCAAGCGGCGTGAGCATGATGACCGGCAATGTGGGGGAGGAGTACACCGTGGAACACGCGCCTGCCTATATACCCGGTACGGTGGCAGCGGAGATGCACGAGTGGCAGAACGACCCCCAGGTGGGGGCAATGCTGGCTGCACGGCGGTTGGAGACGGATTACATTGATTGGTTAGGAGACCCGGAGACTTGTCGGGCGCAGTGCGAGATTCCGGCAACGTGGTACCTGACCACGATTCCGGAGAGCGAGTGGAGCCTGAACGATTGGATTGAACGCCGTGCCCAAGGGCAGGCCATTGACCGGATGCGACTGACACCCATTGCCGCCGAGTATGCCGTCAACATCGGAAAGCTGGTGAAGGATGTTTCCGAAGAAGGAGTTGAGGCGGTATTGAGTTTTGTTCAGGAGGAGGCTGTCAAGCGCCTCAAGATCGTACTCAAAGAGATGGGTATGCCCGACGAGATGGTTGAAATGATGGACGAGTTAGGACAATTGGTGAAGCTGGTGAAGGACGTTCTGGAGAAGGTGAAGGAGGGAAATCCAGCCTCCGCCGGAGTGCTGGTTTTGGAGTTTGTGCTGGATCTATTGTCTCCCGAGCAGGAGGAATTACCCAGCCACCTGGATGATTCGGGGTGGTGGGGCAGCGTTGCGCGCACCATGCCCCAGCGTATCTATTTTTACAACAATGTGGTGTATAGAGATAGCAACCTTCGCCAATTCCTGTCGGAAAGGGGAATTGATGACGAAAACGTGTACCGGACTATGCGCGAGTTGACCGACGACCGCCGCCGCGAGGAAGTGCCTGTGCCTGAGCGCGGTCTGCAGGAAATGTTGAAAACAGTTGAGCGGTAACTGACTCCCAATGAGCGGGTTTATAATAGCCGAATGTTTGCACATCAGACCTCATCTCGTTGGTATCGTTGGATTTGGGCAGTCATTGGCCTGGCGTTGACCATTCCGTTAATTGGTTACATCTGGACGGGGCTCTATGCCCGTTATCTGCAAGATGATTACTGTTATTCGGTTTTCCTGCGCGGCGATAACTTTTTTGTGTCCCAATGGAATTCGTATTTCCATGTTGGATCCTACTCGGCAAACCGCTACTCTTTAACCTTACTGATGGGAATCAGCGAGAGCATGGGCCGCTTCACCGTCCCGCTCTTGCCGGGGCTGATGGTAGCGCTGTGGGTGGCCGGGTTCATGAGCTTGCTCCGGCAGGTGGCTCGCCTGGCGAAGGTGGACCTGGGCTGGCTGGCGAACTATGTGCTATCCGCAGCGTTGGTGTATCTCGCATTGTATCAGGCTCCAAACCGGACTCAGATTCTTTACTGGCGGGCCGCCATGCTGCCTTACCTGGCCCCGTTGGTCACGCAAACCTGGCTGGCTGCCTGGATTTTACGGCAAAGCAGAACAGGAAGAACCGGCATCCCGACAGTCATCGGGTTGGCGCTGTTGTCTTTCCTGGCGGCGGGATTTTCTGAAACCGGAGCGACCTACCAGGCAGGCCTGTTGGGGATTGGACTGCTGGCAGCGCTCGTTTTGGGGTGGCGAAAGCAGCCGGTTGGATCGAAACTCATCCCACCGTTGGGTGCGGCAATGGCCGGAACACTGCTGGGCATCGCCGCGCTGGTTTTTTCGCCCATCAACGAAGGCCGGATGGGCAGCATCTATCCTGAACCGCAATCCCTGGTTGGGGTGCTGACCATTACCACCGATAGCCTGGTGCGATATTTCCAGCACTGGGTTTACCGGGTCACTTTGCCAACCTTGTTCGCCTTTTTGCTCTTCACGGCTTTGGGTTGGATTGCCTTCTTGAGTCAAAACCGTTCGTCCGGATTAAAACTTTGGCAATTGGCGTTCTGCCTGATTGGATGCCAGGCGCTGCATATCTTTTTGATTTTCTGCGAAATGGTCCCCAGCGCCTATGCACAGTCCTCAGCGCCTGGCGACCGGGCTTTATTGGCAGCGCGTTTTACATCGGTGATCACCACCGCTGTGAGCGGTTGGTTGGCGGGGGGCTGGCTGGCGCAGAACCTGCGGCGGCAATATGGGCGTTGGTTGGCTGTGCCAGGATTGGTCGCGCTCAGCCTGGCAAGCGCAATGCTGTTGTTCCTGGCCACTCCCACGTTGACCCTGGAACCGGCTTACCCGGACATGCGCGCCTATGTGCTCAGTAATCCCGCTATCGCAGGCTTAATTGTGGCGGCTGGACTGATCCTGGGGGGGCTGGTGGCCTGGGCCGCCGGCAGGCGGCAGGAATGGGCGGCGCTGGTTGTGCTGGTGGCCGCGCTGGCGCATGTGGGGTTTGCCACCGAAACGATCTACGCGCGCATCCCTGAGTTCCGCTTTAGGGCGCAGATGTGGGATATGCGCGATGCGCAGATTTGGGCGATGGTGGGGCAGGGACAGCGGGAAATCGAGGTGCGGGCCTTGGACAGCTTGGATGAAATCTCGGAATTGCAGGGGACGCCGGATCATTGGATCAACAATTGCGCAGAGATTTATTATGGCGTGGATGCGTTGTGGGCGGTTGAGCCGGTGTTGAATCCATGAGGTATGGAGATGTGGGGGAAGATCGTTTATGCCACATAAGCGGACAAGTCCGAAAGTGTTTGCGAATGCGAAGGAATTGCGTCAGAATTTGACGCAGGCAGAAGTAATACTGTGGTCTCGATTGCGCAATCACCAGCTAGCAGGTGTGGGTTTTCGTCGCCAACATGCGATCGGGCCGTTTATTGCCGATTTTTGCGCGCCAAGGATTAAGTTGATCGTTGAATTGGTTGGTTCGCAGCACTTGGATCAAGAAGCATATGATCGGGAGCGAACGGAATTCCTGGCGAGATATGGGTATAAGACGATCCGGTTTTGGAATAGTGATGTGCTCAATCACCTAGAGCACGTGCTGAGCGCGATTTTGGCGGAGTGTGAGAAGACCCCTACCCGGCCTCCCCCAAATCAAAGAGCGGATTTGGGGGAGGAGCAGAGTTGAGGATTGGTTGTGGTTTTCTCCTCCCCTATTTTGCTTTGAAAATGGGGGAGGTTGGGTGGGGGTTACCCCTCGATGCTGGCAAAACTCATGCGCTCTTTGAGCAGCAAGTTGTAAAGCTTCTTGCCTAGTTCGAATACGCCCACGGCCATGCCAATACCTACGGCGATGCGGAAGAGGGAGTACAGCAGGGGTTGGGCCTCGCCGAAAGCCTGGGCTGCGTCGGCGGGCCAGCCAGCTTGCAGCAGCGCCTGGGTAGTGAAGCCAAACAGCGGTTCGGCGGTGAGGACGGCGTAGGCCACGGCCAGGCTGAGCACTTTGATGGCGATATCGATCCAATGTATGACCGTTTGCCAACGTCCGAGGGCTATCAAGGCGATATTGAGCAGAATTTCTAGCCCCCACACCAGGGTGAACCAGGGCAGCAGGCGGAAGAAGCTATCCGTGAGGGCTGAGACCAGGCCGATGGTCCAGCTTCCGTCATTGTTGATGAAGCCAGCCCCGACATACTGGGGAAAGAAGTTGAAGAGGATGATGGCCAGTGCCGAGAAGACAATCTCGACTATGGAGTCGCTGATCTTCACTTGATCTCCAACGGGTACGGCCTTCATTTTTCGCGGGTCCCAAGGGCTGGTTGTGGTGTTAACCTTGGGCGCGAACCATTGGATGAGCCCGAAGATGAGTACGGTCACGCCTAGCGAGGTAAACAACGATTGGATCAGGTCGGCGAAGGCCCCGATGAGGCTTTCACCAAAACTACCCAGTCCGGGCGCGGACTTACCCAGGCTGACACCCATGCCCAGCAATGAGAAGAAGATGGTGATGGCCAGTACAATCCGCGCTGTTGTGACAAACGCTGGGAACAACTCCGGGCCGATCAGGTAGCGAGGGGGCAGGTAAGACGCGGCGACTTTGTCGGGTGGGCCGAGTTTGGTGAGGGCTTCCACCACTTGGTCTTCGTTGGGCTCCTGTCCGCCGGTTTGTTCTTCAAGCATGTCTTCGATCATCGAACGGATCTCTTTTTCGATATCCTCTCGATTCTTGGCGGGCAAATGCCGCCCAACTTCAGCAACATACAAATCGATCAGTTTCATCTCTTCCTCCAGGCCGTCAGGCGGCCATCGTTTCCAGCATCATGTTGATCTTGCGCCATTCCTCAAGCAGGCGGGGCAGCATTTCCTTGCCGGCTTGGCTAAGAATGTAGTAGCGACGCGGGCGGGCCTCTTCCAGTCGCCAGAGCGATTCGAGCAAGCCCTGGCTTTCCAGCCGCCGCAGCAGCGGGTAGAGGGTGCCCTGGTCCACGTCCAGGCCTTTCTCACTGAGCCGTTTGAGCAGGGTGTAGCCGTAAAGCTCTTCCTGAAGCTGCGTGAGCACCGCCAGAACGATGACTCCGCGCCTAAGCTCTTGTACGATATTATCGAAATTTTCATTCTGTGTCATATATATCACCGTTGATTGCATTATACTGTTTTATGTACAGTATGTCAAGAGGGGATTTTCCAGGCAAAC
>CAYOHX010000074.1:0-23386 GCA_964403875.1 uncultured Anaerolinea sp.
AACAAACAAACTTTTCTGCCAAAAACAGCACCTTAACATCCTAAATATGTAGACGTTCACCTTTGATCCCTTTGGAAATTCACTGGGCCAATCGGGCATAGACGGCTCCAGCTGTGGCTATGCCGGAGAACCTGAATCCTTCTATAACAGCCCACCGCACAATACGCTTTGTGCGCCGCCTTCCCCCCAAATCCCGTCGCAAAACTGGGCCTGGAGCCCGTTTTAGCCTCAAAAAAAGCGGCGCACAAATATTTCTCAGCCCTCTTCCCCCATGTACACTGCCTCCAGCGCCTTGAACAGCTTGCCGTGATTGGGCACCTTCAGGTGCAGCAGCTCATGCACAATCACTTTTCGCCTGAAGGCTGCCGGCTGTTCCAGCAAGCCGGTGTCAAAGGTCAGGTTGCCCTTGCTCGAGCAGCTGGCCCACTTGCGTTTCATTGGGCGCAAGGTGATCGATTGCGGCTCGACCTCCATGCGCGCCGCCATTGCCCGCACTTCGGCCTTGAACAGCTCGCCCGGCACAGATTTTTCCAGAGAGGGCAGCAAATCCTTGCCGATTCGCCCTTTTTCGTCAACTTCAACCATTAAGCGCTTCTCCCAGCCTGGCCGGCCATGCGCACGATTTGATCCACCAGCGCCTTCAATTCCTCGATGTCGGGCATCTTGCCTTTTTCGTGGTTGCGTTTGAGCAGCACTTTATACAGCTCCTGCTTCACCTGCCGCTCCTGGGCCTCACTGGTGCGGAAGTGCGGGTACCGCACAAACACCTCGGCCATCGATACCGCCTGCTCTTCGGGATCGCTCTTTTGGGCTTTGCGCAGCAGGAAGTAAATGGAGAACGCGATCGGCAGCATGTTCTTCTCTTCGCGCTCGCGCTCGGTTTGCACCGTCTCGCTGATCAGCTCTTCCAGCCGCCGCAGCGCTTCCTGGGTCTCAATTTGCCGCTGCTGGTAGGCCTGGGCAATCGCTTCGGCGCGCTCTCCGATCGAGATCAGGTAGGGGGCCTGCCCCATCTTCTGCTCGACCATATCCGAAATGCTCTTGAGCAGGTTGAAGACTTTGACCGTGGCGGGCTTGTCTTCGCCGCTCAGCCGTTCCAGCAGGTTCTCATTGATCTCGTAAACGTCCAGGCTCTCCTGGATCAGGCCGCTCTGGGTGTGCTTTTGCACCAGCTCGGCGGTTTTGCGGGTCAGTTCGTGGTCGATGATCACGCCATCGTAAGCCGAGCGGAGCAGGGCATACATGCGCGCCACCTGGTTGTAGCGGTCAAGGTAGGGGCGCAGGTCCGCGTCCGGCGAGATGATGTCGTAGAGCGTTTCCAGTTCCTTGAAGAAGCGATAGAAGGTGTGGCGCAGCTCTTCGTCCCGGAAATGATCCAGAATCTTCTCCAAAACCTTGTCAGGCGTATCGTACGCCCCCAACAAGGACAGGTACTCCGTGCCGGCCTGCTCCATGTTGGCATAGAACCGCTCTTTGAGTTTGTCCAGGTCGGCCAGCGTGCCGGTCACGTCTTTGCTGTCAAAGGCCAGGGCCTGTTCCAGCTTCTCAAAGATGCCCACAAAATCCAGCACAAAGCCCGCCGGCTTGGGATGATGGTGCTCGTCCTCATACGGCCGGTTGACGCGGGCAATGGCTTGCAGCAAGACGTGGTCGCGCATGGGTTTGTCCAGGTACATGCAGTACAGCACGGGCGCATCGAAGCCGGTGAGCAGCTTTTCGGTGACGATCAAGATCTTGGGTAGTTTTTCGGGGGCGCGGAAATCCTTGCGAAGCTGCTTCTCGGCCTCGGCGGAGATATGATAACGCTGCAGTTCTTCGTTGTCATTGTGCGCCGGGCTGTAAACCACCTCGGAATACTCGGCGGGCAGGTAGCGATCCAGGAAGGCCTTGTAACGCGCGCAGGCCTCCCGGTCCACTGCCACCAGGAAAGCCTTGTAGCCCATCGGTTCCACCACCTGGCGGTAATGCTCGGCCACATACGCGGCGATGCGGTTCATGCGGTCGTCGTTCTTGAGCATGTTGCGCAAGGTGACGGCTTTCTCCAGGATGCGGTTCAGCTCCTCGATGTCGCTCACCCCTTCGGCTTCGTGCAGGCTGAGGAATTCCCGCTCCAGCGTCTCGCGGTCCACGCGCAGCTCGTTGGGCGCCAGGGTGTAGTGCAGCGGAACGGTGGTGCCGTCGCTGATGCTCTCCTGGATGCTGTACTTATCCAGGTAGCCCTTTGGATCGTCGCCGCCAAACACTTTGAAGGTGCCTTCGCCTTTGGCGGTGCGGTCGATGGGCGTGCCCGTGAAGCCGATGTAGGTGGCGTTGGGCAGCGCGCCCATCAAGTAATTGCCCAAATCGCCGCCGGTGGTGCGGTGGGCTTCGTCCACCAGCACAATGAAGTTCTCGCGCAGGTTGACGCCGGCGGGGATGTCGTCGAACTTGTGAATCATACTCACGATCAAGCCGCGGCGGTCTTCTTTGAGCAGTTGGTACAGGGTGCGCTTTGAATCGGCCACCACCACATGCTCAAAGCCGGCGGCGGTCAGGTTGCCAAAGAGCTGCGACTCAAGCTCGTTGCGGTCCACCAGCATGAGCACGGTGGGGTTTTCGAACTGGCGGGTTTCGAGCAGCTTCTTGGCAATGATGATCATGGTGAAGGTCTTGCCCGAGCCTTGCGTGTGCCAGACCAGGCCGCGCCGCTTATGCGTATCGGCGGCCCGCTGCACCACGCGCTCCACGGCGCGCATTTGATGCGGGCGCAGGATGATCTTGTTGAGGGTGTCGTCCTGGCGGGTGAAGAGCACGAAATCCCACAACACCCGCGTCAAACGCTGCGGGGCCACAAAGGTTTTCACCAGTGTCTCAAAGTCGGCGCCGGCCTGTTCGTCCTTCCAGTTATACAGGTTCTTGCGCGACAGGTTCCAGGTCGGCCCGTAATAAAAATGCACCAGGTGGGTCAGGTTGAACAACTGGATGAGGGCCAGCAGCTCCGGCCCCTCGCGGTGATAGCGCCGCACCTGGTCCAGCGCTTCGGCGATACCTTCCAGTTTGGTGGCCGATTTAGTCTCGACCAGCAGCACCGGGATGCCGTTGATGAAAAAAGCCGCGTCCAGGCGGATGCGGTGCGTGCCGTTGGTGTAACTCAGCTCGTCGGTGACGTGGAAGGTGTTGGCCTGCCATTCCAGCGGCTCGAGCAGGCGCACGTTGCGCTCGCGGCGCTCTTCGGGCACGAAGATCGTTTTCAGCCCGCGCAGGTATTCCCACGCTTCCAGGTTGCCCTCGATGCGCGGCAGGACGTGCTCCAAGCTGCGGCGTAGATCTTCGGCGCGGTGCGCGTTCACCGTTTTGGGGTTGAGCGCCTGGGCCTGGCGCGAGAACACGTCGCCCAGCAGCATGCGCTCTTCGCCGCCGCGCAGGCGCATGGCATCATCTGGCGAAAGATAAGTCCAGCCCGCTTCTCGGGCATAGCGGATCAATGGATTTTGAACCGCGGAACGTTCACCCCCAATGCGCATGGTCACCTCTCTGAAACCGGGTTGATAATGCGAGAGCGATTGAGCTGTTCCACCAACCGGTGCACGGTGGTGGAGGGGTCATCGTGGAAAGGATCGGACGGGTTGTAGCTTTCCAGCAACTGCCGGGCGCGCTCGATGGCTTGCGATTGAAGCCCTAACAATTCATTGTACAACCGCGGACTGTTTTTTTGATAGCCGTGGCCCAGGTGTTTTTCCAGGCGCTGAATATACTGCGCCCGGTGCAGCGCTCCGCTCACAGCCTGGAAGTGCAGCAAATACCACAGCTCAAATGCCTGGTTGGAATAGGCCACCTCGATGCGATTGGAGCCGGCCAGTTGCAGGGCGCGGTTGAAGTCGGCGGCGGGGGTATCGTCGCAATCGAACACGCACCACACCTGGTCAAAGGGCTGCTCGCTTTGTTCGCGCAAACGGAGAGCGGTTTCTACGACCCTGCTGGGATTACGCGGCGCGGAGACGGTGCGAATGACCAGGCGCGGATTGCGGAAGGCGGCAAAATAATTTGGTTCGGTCTGCTCGCCCTGGCAAATGATGAGAAAACGCTTTTGAATGGGCCGGCGGTTGACGGCCCGGTCCATGTAGGGGCGTTTGCGCGGGCGGCGGGCAGCAGCGCTCACTCCTCTTCCTCCGGCAGAACCTGGCGCACATCGCCCAGATAGGGGATGGCCCCGTATTTCCCTTCGATGTAATCGCGCTCAAAGGAGGCGTCGTTGCGCACCTGGAGCTCAGCCAGTGAATACAGATGGGTGGCCCCGCGCGGATCCTTCTCGGTGAACCAGATTTGATCGCGGCGGAAGCGCCGGTTGGTGAGCAGATTGGTGTCGTGGGTGGTGAACACCAATTGGGCGTTGTGGGGGTTGGTCTGCGGCGATTGGAACATGCGCACGATCTCCAGAGTGATGAGGGGGTGCAGGCGCGCCTCCATCTCATCCACCACCAGAACGCGCCCGTGCTCCAGCGCAGCCAGCACCGGGCCGGAGAGGAAGAACAGCTTCTGCGTGCCGTGCGATTCGCTGGTTTCTAAATCAAAGATAACCTGGCCGGAAAGCTGGCCCTTTTCATCGTATTTGCCGTGCAGGGTCTCGACTGCGTACCAGTCAACGCCGGGTTGAGTGAGCAAATCTCTCATCTCAGGTGGCGCGCTGGCCGCCAGGCGATCTTTTTCCACCCGGCGGGTGCGGATGCCATCCACGCCCACATCCAGCGAGCGCACGAAGCGGACGATGGCCTCCCGGGAGGCTTGATCCTGGAAGCGGTTGAGCGTGAAGGCACGGTAATCCAGGTCCTCGAGGCCGGAGATGAGCTGCAAGGCGTTGAACCAGCCCACCAGCGCTTGGGCCAGCGGGCCGTTCCACTGCGCCACCACCGACAGGAACAGGGCGTTGGGACGGGTGCGCTTGTCCAGCCCGCGCCCTTCGGCAAAGGAGCGCCCCAGGCGAATGGCATCGCCTTCGCGGGTGAAGAGGGTGATCTCTTTGCGCGCGCCGGCCCGGAACAGCCACTCGGCAGTCACCCGGCTGCGGGTGATTTCGCAGCCGTAGCGGTACACCTGCCCGTCCACCCGAAAGACCACCTCGAAAGCCGCCGGGCGGTCTTCGGTTTCAGTGCTCAGGCGGAAGGGATCCACGGGGATGGGGGCGGGGCCCAGCGTCTCGCGGGCCGAGTTGGCCACAAAGAACTGGAAGAAGGCCAGGGCGCGCACCAGGTTGGTTTTGCCGCTGGCGTTGGCTCCATACACCGCCGCGGCGCGCAGCAGGGTCAGGTCTTCGCCCGCCGCGAACGTGTTGGCGGCGTCCACCTGGGCATCTTTGGCGCGGATTTTGGCCGCCAGCAGGCTGAGCGTGGCCCGCTCTTTGAAGGAGCGGAAGTTTTCCACCGAAAATTGAATCAGCATCGTTCCTCTGCTTTATAAAGCGATTATTTGAGATTTTTTCTCAAAAATACGACCTACAAAGCAAATATTAGCACGAAAGAAGGCGGATGTCAACCGGGGGAAGTTTTCTTTATTCTCCGAACCGTTACCCGTTGGAATTTGTTTTCTGGTTGATTTGCTCCATCAGAGATTGGCATTGGAGGAAAAGCTGCCAGAAATCGTCAACCACTTCTGAAACAATCGCGTCCCCTTCGTGCATCATGGAGCTTAAAAATTTTGCGCTTTTCATTCGGTGCTTTGTATAATTGCTCCAGGAGATCCAACTCTGGCTGCCGAAATTTGTGATTTTCCATTCCGTCAAAATCATTCGCAACTCCTGGAAGAGTGGATCCGGCAAATCAACCTCGCTGATCTGTTTCTTCCACATCCCCCAATAGAAGTTTTCTTTTGCATACACGCCGAAACACAAGCTGAGGCTTTTCTCTGGATACCCTGGTTGGAGAATGCGCGAATAAATCGTCCAGGAGCCCACCTCGTTCTCTTTTTTATTGTCCAGCCGCCAGGCAGAAAAACCGGCGTGAGCCAGCGCCTTTTCATTGAGCTTCAAATAGAATCGCTCCCAAAATCGACCAAAAGACGTTTCCTGTAGTTTTCCAACGTAATCGGCGATTTCCAGAGCAATATCGATATTTTCAGGAAGGGATAGGTAATCCAAAATCTCGAGTTTTGAACTCATGTTTCCTCCCAATCTTCAAAGCGAAAGCGACCGGATCGTATCCAGATATTGGAGCAAGACGCCGTGAACGCGAACCGGAAGGTGTGGCGTGTGCTTTACAATCTGGGACAGCCAACCCGATATGTCTTCCTCGTAGGACAGGCCAATATACGGGACGTTCGCATGGGTGTAGGACTTCTCGCCGCGCAGTGTGAGGTAGATGAGCGACTGGGTGGAGAAATCCCTCTGTTTGTGCTTCAGCCACTCTCCGTAGCGGCTTAATTGTTGGGGTTGCTCGTAGGCGTAGATTTTATTCTCAATCACCAAAACCGCACTGAGAGCGCGGTTCCAAACGACAATATCCATCCTGCCGCCGGCAATGGGCTTTTCCACTTCCACCACCCAGCGGCCTTCCTGGCAGCGGCTGCGGACCTCTGAAAAGGCGGGCTGCCGCAGCGCAACAAGCCCCAGAAAAGTGTTCAGGAACAAGTGAGCCTGGCCGTGGGCTCCCTCGGGGTCGAGCAGGCCGGCGAGAAACCGCGAATGCAGCAATTCGCTGGTCTCAAGGCCCATCTGGCGAAAGAGGTTGAAGTCGGGCGCCTCATCGCGGGCCAGCGCAGCCACTTCGGCCTTCTTTTGGCTGAAGTACACCTTGATGCGTCCAAACTCAGCCTTAAAGTTTTCTAATTCCTGGCTATCGGATGGGGATTGGGCTTCCTGGTGGTAAGGATTCATAAAATGGTCCTAATGAACGGGTTGAAAACCACCGAATCTGTCCTCTGTTGAGTTAATGGACATTCGGTTCTTCCATCCTTAGATCGCGCTTTATGATGTTGTTGGGGAAATCGCGAATTTTCATGTTTCCCTCTTAATCAAGCAAGAACTCGGGGGCATTCAACCGCATCTTTCCAGTCATCAAATTATCCAGCAGACTTTCAGATAAGGATATAAGGCCTTTTTTTCTTCGTGCTTCATGCAGAAGTTTCTCATCCACGTTTTTTAACGCTTCGGCAATTTGTAGTTGTATCTCTAGCGCTGGTAATGGGATTTGAAATTCGCTTAGCTTGCTAGCACTAATATTAGATTGACTTACCCCCCGAGTAGCTAAACTTTTAAGTCGACTTTGTGTTACTTCCCAATTCAAATAGTAATTCAAGAACCGTGGTGATAGCAAACCGGTTTTTGCTCTTATTCTTACCAGATATGATGCAAATACGAAATCACCAGTATGGTCAAACAATGAAGTTTTGCCTACCAACTCAAAGCTGTTCGTGCGGTTAAACAACACATCTTCTAAATCTAACCGGTATTTTTGAAAGTCTTTTGCAGATAACTCAACGTATTTCAAGTCATCTATCTCAATCTTCCCTTCTTGAAGATTGTTCATTCTGAGAACAGCAAAAGTGCCCGTTCGTTCCGCACGACTATTAATCCCATAATCTATTATTTTTGTGACATCACCAATTTTGGTTACCCCCCACCCCTCCGGCACCCACCCAATCTCCGTCTCCTTGAGTCGCACCCCGTCCACCGCGTGGACCGGGACCGTGCCGTAGGTGAAGAGATGCTTCATCATGGCCTTTTTGAGCTGCCGGGTCGCCTCGATGACCCGCTCGGTGGCCTCGATGGCCTGCCGCACGGTGGTCAAGACGCGGGCAATGGCGCGCTGCTCCGCCAGCGGTGGGAGGGAAAGTACAAGTTCTCGCAAATCCCCAATTGAAAGGTGCTTCACCGTTGTATAGTGTTTATCGTTTTCTATTTGTTTTATTGGTTTTTGGATGGCATAATAAACATAATCCGGTAGTAAAGCCTCTTTGTATTTCCACAATCGTGCTACTCGCTGATTAACCAAATCATCTGAGTTTGGCCATCTACAAATATGAAAATATCCATCCATCCCAATAAGAATATCGCCTCTATTAACTGTGTATTCGTTTTCAATTTTCGAATCTATTAAGCCAGTATAGAAGGTAGAGGAATGACGTGGCGGTAGGTCTCTTATCCTAATAACCCGTTTTGAATCACCCTTTGGCGTCTCGCTAAAATAGTTCGAGTCAAACGGATATCCCGTCTGGATAGAAACCAGGTCGCCCAATTTAGCGGTTTGCCATCCAAGTGGAGTAAGATTTGACAAACAACCTGAGATTTCATCACCTACGAGGTTTTTTGAGTTAATCATCTTCCCAAAGTCCCAGTTTGGCTAAAGATATCCGCAACTCACTATCTGCATTATCCCTTTCTTCCTCCGCCTCCCTGAGCAGCACCACCGCTTCCTCCAGCGAGAGCACCTCCTCTTGTCCGTTTTGCGCCACGTAGCGGCTGGGGCTGAGGTTGTAGTCGTTGCGCGCGGCTTCTTCCGCCGAAATCACCGTCGCCAGCCCTTCTTCGGCCCGCCAGCCCTCATAAGCTTCCGCCACCTGGGTCACATGCGCCTCGGTCATCTCGTTTTTGGGCCGCCCTTTAAAGAACAGCTTACTCGCGTTCACCAGCAAAATCTCGCCGGGGTGTTTCTTGGCCTTGTTGACCACCAGCACCACCCCCGGGGCGGTGGTGTTATAAAACAGGTTCTCGGGCAGCAAAATGACCGCCTCGATCAAATCTTTCTCCACGAACTTCTGGCGGATGTCGCGCTCCTTGTTCGAGCCCTGGTTGCCGCTGCCCCGCGAGACCGCGCCCGTATCCAGCACCACCGCCATGCGCCCACGCGGGGCCAGCGAAGCCGCCATGTGCTGCATCCAGCCCCAATCGGCGCTGGAAGAGGGCGGAACGCCCATGCCAAAGCGCGCGTAGGGGTCGTTTTCATACACGTCGGTGCCGAACTTCTGGTTCCACATTGGGTTGGCGGTGATCAGGTCAAAGGTCTGCAGGCCGCCGGCGGGGGTGGTGAACGCCGGGCGGCGCATGGTGTCGTCGGGGGCAATGCTGGCCTCCAGGTCGTGGATGAAGGCGTTCATGCGCGCCATCGCGAAGGTGGTGCCGTTGATTTCCTGCCCGAACAGGCGCAGAGGGGCCACCTGGGGCGGCAGGCGGCGGTGGCTGTTCACCGCCTCGCCGTGCGTCTCCAGCAGGCGCATGTGCAGCTTGATCTGCAAGCCAAATGACCCGCAAGTGGGATCATAGCTGGACAGTCCGGGCCGCGGGTCGAGGATGCGCGCCATCATCACGCCCACCATGCGCGGGGTATAAAACTCGCCGGCGCTCTGGCCCTGGCCCTCGGCAAACTTGCGCAGCAGGTACTCGTAAGCCCGCCCCAAAATGTCCGGCTCCACGTCCTTCAAGCCCAGGCGATGCCGCCGCAGCACCTGCACCAGCGCGTACAGGTGCTGGTCGTCGATGATGCGCATTCCGGCGGTGGTGGCGTTGAAATCGGTCACGTCGATAACCCCCGACAGGCGCGGGTTTTCGCGTGAGATGGCCCGCATGGCGTCCGTCAGGGTCTGACCCAATTTGGTGGACTCTTTCTCGATTGCGCTCCAGCGAGCTTTCTCCGGCACGTAAAAGCGCACCAGGCTGTGGTCGGCCTCCACCAGCGCCGAAGCAATGCTCGTGTTGCCGTATTCCTCACCCAGGCGGTTGATCTCATCGTCAAACACATCGGAGAGGCGCTTGAGGAAGATCAGCGGCAGGATGTAATCTTTGTACTTGGGCGCGTCCACCGGCCCATGAATCTGGCAGGCGGCGTCCCATAGCCATTGTTCCAGCGCGGGAAGATCGAGATGCGGATTGGTTGCCATTTGTAAAAGCACCTATAGAGGGATGGGATTGTCTTTATTTTACCCCAGAAGCGCTTGCTGCTCGCCGGACGCGGGCGCGCCGATCACCTGGATCTGTTCCAGCAGGGCCCGCACCCATTGGCGTAAATCCCCGCCTTTCAGCCAAAATTCGGTAATGTCCTTGCCCGCCGGCACGCTGGAGCAGCAAAACCGGCGGCTGATCCCGCCCATCGAGCGCACCCAATTCAGCCCGGCGGCGTCGCCATCCCCCACCAGGATGATCTTGTGGCAGTGCATCAGATAGGACAGCCAGCGCCCGTCAACCGCCCGGCTGCTGGCGCTGCCCAGGGTGCAAACCCCCACCAGGTCGCCCGCCTCTTGCTCCAGCAGCAGCGCATCGAACTCCCCTTCCACCATCACCGCCACGGCATGGCCGCGCAGCCGGTTGGCCCCAAACAGCCCTGGGCGGCTGCCTTTCACCTGGAGGTACTTGGGCAGCCTGTCAAAGCGCCGGAAATTGAGCTTCCACACCTGCCCATCCACGATCCAGGGAATGCACACGCCGGCGGGCAGAAAAACGAACTTTTCTTCCGGCGAGCGCGGTTCCAGGCCCCAATCGTCCAGTTTTTCAAAGCGGTCATGCGGGTTATAGCCAAGCGCAAAGCTCTTGATCACCTCGCCATTCAACCCCCGCCCGTAAAGATACCAGCGGCCTGGCTTCCCTTGCGGGGTCCACAGAGCGTCCTTCCACGTGGCAATCCAGGTTTGCGCCCGGATTTGCCAGATTTCGGAGGGCGGGTGGTTGTTGTCGGGCGGGGCAGGCACAGGCCGGCGCGGGGGAGAAACGCGGAACCACGCCGGCGAGGTCTCCTTGCGGTACTGCGTGCGCCATTCCTTTTCCCGCCCGCCCCGCTTGCAGCCAAAGCAAAACCAATGCGGGTCCGTTGTATCCACGCCCAACGAGGGATTTTTATCGAGGTGAAACGGGCAGTTCCAGAAAAGCCATTTGCCATGCTTGCGCCTGGGCGCGCCCAAATCGGCCTCGATCAATTCGACCAAACTCTCAGCGATTGCCATTCTTGCTCCTTCTTGAACCGTAGCAGTTTTAGAGGGCTTTGCTACACCTGCTACGCTACGCTACACTTCGCGCCACAAATTCACACAACGACCCTACCGTAGCGTAGCAACCGTAGCAAAGCGTAAATTCGTTGCTACGCTTGGAGGGTCATTCGGAAACGGATAGCGCGCTGCTCAGGGTTCTGGACGCGCTCCACAATGCCGTCCTGCTCCAGGTTGACCAAAATCATTTCAGCCATATTCCGTTTCATGTGCGCCATTTGGCCCACCTCGCGAGGGGTCAAGCCCTTCTTTTCGGCCCGGCGCAGCACCCGCAGGATTTGCTCCTCTTGATCGCGCTCCTCATTGTTTCCAAACTCATGGAGCAGGCGGTGAGCGCTTTCGCGCCAGGTCTCAGCAATCGCCTGCGCCTGCCACCAATGCGCCAGGCGAATGACGGGCACGGCATCCGCGTTGGGGTTCAGCGCCCAATCGCTGGTTGCCAGCAGCATGGCCACCTTCATCGCCGAAACATACAAGCGCCCGTAGGAGGGCCATAATCGTTGATCGACCACACCCTCCAGGAGCAAGTCGTACCCGATAGCTTTGGCATACCGTTCCCAGGCCTGGAACACCTCTGGAGAAATGAGCGCCGAGATTGCCTCGGGCATGGCCACCCGAACCTCACCGGCCAGCTCTTCCACCTTCGTTTTGGGCAGCGTCGAGAAGGCCAGCTTGCGCAAATGACCTGCCAATGCTTGCGGTGTTTCAACCTTATCCGGAAAGAAGTGCCAATCGGGGATGTTCTTCTGCGGGGTGACCAGAGCAAAACGCGCCCACAGGCCGTTGTTCCAATGCGCGCTGCGCAGCACGTGCTCGCTGATGGCGCCGGGGGTGGTGGCCCCGAGAATGGAAAGGTAAGCGTACTGAACCGTTTGCCGGCCGCGGCCAATGGTTTGCGAAACCTCCCGCTCCGGGCAATCGTAAAGCGCCAGCACAAGCGGCAGCAAACCGGCTGAGTAATCGCGGTTGAACGAGTCGAGAAGGTGGCTGGCCTCATCCAGCATCCAACCGCGCTGCGCCGAGAAAGCTCTTTCTGACAGCCAGCGTTGTTTTTCCTGGGTGTTCCAGGACTCAAAAGTGGTTGGGCGAGCCGTGCCCATCTCCGAGACCAGCGATTCAGGGGTGTGGCGGCTGGCCAGGAGCAGCAAGTCCAGACCCGATTCTTTCATCAACGTCTCAGCCACCGCCAGTGCGGTCGTTTTATGGTGCAAGGTCGATTTCGCCACAATGAACTGGTACAGGTTCGGGTAAATCCGTTGCACGCCGGCCTGGATATAGACGCGCCGAGCAATGGCCGTTGAGAGCAGAAACAAGCCCGCGCTCAAGTGAAAAGCGGCGTCCGACATTGGCGCGGCGCCGAGCGCAAAGGCCATGTAGCTTTTGAGCCAGATTCCTGCATTTTCTGTTTGCCAATCGGCGGGCGGTCTGACCGATTTGGGCAGCTCGGGGAAATCCAGGGAGGGGGCGAGGGCAGGCTTTGCTTCCTGCAATGGTGCGGTAGGGTCCATTGCAAAGACGGCCTGGCGGATCGAATTGCCTTGCGGGTGGTCTTTCAAGGCGCTCTCAAAAACCTGAGAGCGATCCTGCGCGGGAGCTGCCAGCAGCGACAACGCGATCGTATGCCAGGGCAGACTCGTTGCCTGGATTTGGGCATCTGAAACCGGCAAATTGGCCAGCAAGCGGGAAACCACATAGGGCCCGCTCAGGGGGTTGCCATTTATGCTATAATCGATACACACAGGGGACGTCATTTCAGCGTCTTGGATAGTTGCCGCCGGCTGCGACCCGGCGGCAATTGTATTTACAGACATAAAACCTCCGTATCAATGCATGGGTTATGAATTTGAGTTCGATACGCTCTCAACCGCTTTTTCCAAATCTTGCAGGTTGGGCGTGACGTAAATGCGGGTGGTGTTCAGACTGGCGTGCCCCAGCAACGCGGCAACCTTTTCCAGGCCCACGCCGCTGTCCACCAGGTTCTTGGCAAAGGTATGCCGCAGAACATGGGGCGTCAGGCCTTCCAGGCCGGCATCCAGGCCAATGCGCCGGATCGATCGCTGAACCGACCGGCTGCTCAAGGCATCGACAGGTTCACTTTCAACCGCTGTCCAGACGTAACGGGTGTCCTTGTTGGGACGAATGGAAAGCCAGTCGCTCATCGCTTTGCGCGCTTCCGCATTCAGGGGAATACTTCTTTGCTTGTTGCCCTTGCCTTGTCTCACCAACAGCAGCCCTTTCCGTTCGCTCAACTGCAAATCGTCCATCTGTTGGTCCAAAGCTTCCTGCAAACGCAAACCGGTATGCAGTAGAAAGAGCACCAGAGAGGCGTCGCGCTGGCGGGCCACCCAACGCTTGGGGTAGCGCATGCGCGAAAATTGCATGTCCCGTTCAATGGCTCGCTGGAGGGCATACTGATCCTTCTTGTTCAGGTAGCGCGGCCCGCTGGGCGTTTGAGGCAGGTTTCGGATTGCTTCGGCGGGGTTATGATCAATGGTTCCGGTCGATTGCGCCCAGGCCAGGTAAGCCGAGATCGCAGCCAGGTGGTGGTTGACGGTGTTGGCTTTTCGCCGTCCGATCGTAACGAGATACTGGCGGTACTCCCGCAAATCGGTTGGGGTTACAGCTTGCGGGGTCAACGATTCTCCATTCGTTTGCTGAAACCAGCGCGCGAAGCACGCCATGTCGGCCCGGTAACCTTTGATGGTCAAAGCCGAGCGGTCCTGGTTTTTCAAGTAGTCGGTAAAGTCTTTCAAACCGTCGTACGTCAATTGATTTCCCATTACAGCCTCCTTTTGGTAAACCGGTTGTTATTTGCCGGCGTTCTTTCCCTTGCCGGGCCGGCCATTAATTTCCAGCTCGGTGGAATATGTCCATAGCGCTTCGATCACCCAGGCCAAAGCGGTTTCTGCCTTAGCAGTATCTCCGTCTATGTACACCCCGTATTCATCGATAATCAACTCCCGGCTTCGAATAGAGACGTCGAGAAATATCTCCGAGCGCTCAGAATCAAAACCTGGCACCACCACAAGCACACTCAACGGGCCGCCCCTGCCAAGACCGTGATAGCGCAAGAACTCCCAGGTCATCCGGGTAAAGGCGTCCCGAAAAAGATTGATGCCCTTGGCCTGGCTTCTGTGAACTTCGCCCAGCGACCTCTGGACGATCTCCAGCAAACGCTCATTCTGGTGCATGTGCAGATATCGATGGAGCAGTACCAAGGAGAGAACTGGTAAGGCAGCGTATTCCATCACCGGCCCATTTGGATAATGGGATGCCTCGTAGATGCTGCGCATGAGCAGAAAGAAAGAACCTCTCCCTGCTTGCGCATTTGTCTGTTCTGCAAACCATCCTTGTAGGCTCTTCGCCAGAGCGCCGAACACAAGGTCAATGGTTTTCAGGTTCGCTGGTACTTCCTTGACAAACGCAGGGAGCAGGGCCTTTTCAATCAGATCCGCGCTGATCTGAGCGCCCTGGCCTGTAGGAACCATCATGTCACCTTCAAGCGACGCGCCTCCTTTCTTGTCAGCCGGCACAGCCGGGGCAAGCGGCGCAAACCCCTCCAATGTCTCCCAGGCCGGTCCTTTCAGAAAGTCGAGCACTGGTTGCCAGTGCAATTGAAAGGGTAAGGGGCCCAATTGTTCGATCAGGCTGGCTTGCACGCTCTGCCAGACCTCTAGTGACCGCGAATCGTTGGCCGGCAGGTTGAAAAGCACACGGATGTTTCGATCAATTCCATTCGCGGCATCCGAGAGGAAGAATGCTCGCATGCGTTCAAGCTTGTCGGCAATCCGGACACCGTCATTGATACGCGCCACTTGCTCAACCTCGAAGATCGCGCGTTTTTCAGATGGCAGATCGACCACAACGTCCGCCCGGATGTTTGCCCTTTCCTGGTATGGCAAGACTTGTTCAATCTCGCAGCCCAATTTTGAGATGGACGCCAATGTGAAAATTTCCATCTCGATGAACGCATGCGCTAATTCGACGGGATCTGCAAGCTGAGTGGTGGAGCGGTGCGCTTCGCCGTTCAGCGCCCTGCAAACTGCATGCCCGTCTACAGTTAGCAGGTGCAGTTGCTGGGGCCGGCCCCGCTGACCTTGCAAGCTCGCTTGCCTGGTCTCCAACAATGCCGGCAAACCGGCAGGGGCGTGCCGCATCTCATTCAGAGCTTGCCGGGCCTGCTTCTCAGTCAGCGGTGTTAACTTTTCTATCTGATCCTGGGTCGCCAGCCCGCGCGCCTGAAAGCAGCTTAATGCTTGTTGGCAGTTGGGGTGTTCTTCCAGATAATCGAGCCAGGCCTGGCGAGGCTCGGAAAGATTGCGCTTCTTGCGCACGGGGGTGTATCTCACGGTCAAAAATCCTCCTGAAGAAAAATATTCGAGTACTATGGGTTCTCTAACCGATTATTTGCCCGTCTTTTTTGCCCAATCCAGCTCATTCTGGAGGGTAACGGTCACGTTTTGCAAACTCTCCACTTTTGCTTCCAGGCTGCGAGCATAAGCCTGTGCATGTTGGAGTAACCCCAAGCTTTGTTGAGCTTTAGCCAGTTCACTCTCGGCGGTTTGTAAGTCGCGTCGAAGAGCAGTGATCTGTTGGTTTAGAGCTTTGGTATTCGATTCGTTGTAGGTGCAGCGGTACTGCTCAAAAGCCTGCTGCAGCCCCTCTGCTTCCTTTAGCAAGGCGCGGATGATCCTCTCAGTATCCTGATTTTCCTGGAACACCCTGGATGAGAACCGGAACGAAGTCGGAATGTTCGAGAAAAGGATTTCGTCGAATTTGAAGACAAAGTACTTGAGCATCTCCGTTGTTGTTAATTCATGCTGACGCCTTCCTTCCTTTTTCCCGGCATCAAATCCTGACTGGTAAGCAGTTTGGGCAACACGTTCTTCATGTTGCGGCGTCCAAAAAATGGGCATTAATCACCTCCGTTTGCTGATAACATTCGACCCAGTTTGGTTGGGTTTGTAACATTCATAGATCCAGACTAATATCTGGTAGTTCGAGCTGATAGACCTGACCAACCTGATCGACAGGCTCAAATTGCGGTTTCACCCCGCTGCGCATGGCTTCCCGGATCAAGGGGGCCAACATCCGAGTAGGGGCAGAGCGCACCAGGTTGATCAGGACATCGTCTCGGCCCGGTTTCAATGTCAGCCGAACGGTCACCACCACGGTTCCATCCTCTCGCTCAATGAGCGCTGACATAACTGCCCCACTTCCAAAGGCCGAGAACATTGGCAGTAATCGGGTCGTCTGGCCAATGAACCGCCGCGCCTTTTGAGATCAACGCCAACCGCAGCAATTCGCCCAACAGCAGGGCTCCCCCGCCGGTCGGGATAATGGCAGAGAACCGCCGAAGATTGGGCCAGATAGGCTCGACCGAAGCCAGGATTTCATCCATCCAGACTTCAAGCTTTTCTTTCGATGCTCGCAGTTCGCCGCGGCGCAAAGCATTGTCTAGTTCTTGCAGTTCAAAGCCGTCCGAGCGGATCATATCGAGCAAACGGCGCACGCCAACTTTTCCGCCCCCCACGAAGCGAGGGGTGACCTGCCCTCCTTGCAGAACAAACAAATCCAGGGTGTTCATGCCGATGTCGAGGACAGCCACTTCGGATTGATTTCCGTTTTTCCGAACTCGCAAATTCTCATCGAGCAGCCAGTTCGCATAAGCGCCAACGGGTTGAGCCAGGATTTTTATGCGGTCGATCTGGATCTGGTAATCCTGCTGGTTCACCTGAAACTTGTGCTGACCCTTAAAGGTTTTCATGCGAGCAAACACTGCTTCGGCCTGGGTTTGATCCTGGAGCAAGGGCACGGGCAGCCCGACCATCAATGTGCCTGTTATCGATGCTTCGGGTTCAAGTAGTTGGGAGAGCGCGCCAAAGAAAAGCGCGCGCCGTTCTAAAGAACCCAGGCCGGTATAGTCCATTCCTCCCAGCAGGCTGCCGTGATTCCACGCGCCGGCGCCGATAGCAAAGGTTTGTTGCTCCAGGGTCACCTTATCTACCCTTTGAGCAGACTTCATTCCAACCGCAGCCAGACCCATTGACCGGGGACGAGTAACGGCAGATTGCACAATGGTGGTGCGACCATCCAGGCAAACTTTGGTATTGCCAAAACCAGGGTCGAGAGCAATTACATCAGTCATCGTAGATACCTCCTTGAAAGAATTAAATGGATAGAGATCGTGGAACGTGGAAAAGCGAACGCTCATTTCCATGCTTCACGGGTTGGGGGACAAGACAAAAGCCAGCCGCCTGGTTGCGGCGACGGCGGCCGTCAAAGATGCGCAGGTGTTTTATGCGAACAAAAGAGGAACAAAAAGCGGCGTCTTTTTGTTCGCAAAATGTTGCGGAATAGCCGGTTAAATGGGTAAAATTGTCAAAATTAAGCCGTTTTGGAATACGATAAGCCACCGCTTGGTCGATGGTTCGAATCCATCCGGGCCCACAAATCCAAATTGGTCTTTTGGTCGATGGCCCTGTTATTCGAATCCATCCGGGCCCACACTCCCGGCCTCGTCAGCATTTCGAAACCTGGCCAGGCTTTCTTGTTTTCCCTTCTATAATTGAATCCATGACCATCCCCCAACCCGCCAGGCCCTCCTGGCCTTCCGTGACCCTCATTCTTGCCAGCCTCCCCATCCTGCTGATCCTCCTGGCCATCGTTCAAACAGTGATTTCGGAAGTCGCTACACAGAGTGGGGTCTATGACACCACCTATGAGAACGCGGCCTTCTTTGGCGGGCTCTATCTAGCCATCCCCTGCGGCTTGATCGATATCACCGTGGGCATACTGGCTCGATCCAGGGGCTGGGCGCCCCCCAAATTGGCTAATCCAGCCATCTTCGTGGGTGGAATGGGCGTCCTTCTCGGGATGGTCACCTGGATCGGGTATGCAATGGTGTCGGCCTTCGTCTTTTAAGCTTTGCGCCCTCGACCCTGGCAACTCCTAGAGAGCCCAGATTTCAATCATTCCCGTGGATTGCCAATAGGCTATAATCCCCTTCATCCTTCTTACGTTTGGTTTTACCATGACCGAACCATCGACCCCTTCGCCTCTCCATAAGTTTTTCCGTGCCTTTGAGCTAATCTTTGGCTCAAAGCGCTTTGGCTGGATTCAATGGGTGTTCATCATCCTGGTGGCGTTGGCGTTTATCGGCATGCCCCAGAAACCACAGGGGACCGATTGGGATTTGAACACGTCTGGCTTTTGGGACGACATCCCCCGCACCTACTTGAATAACGAAAACTTTGTCTATCCCCCCTGGGGAATCATCTTGATGTGGCCTTACTTCTGGGTTGGAGCAGGGGGCGCGCGGGTGCTGTCGGTGCTCACAATTGGCTGGCTGGTTCACCGGCGTGGCTGGCCCCTATCCTCCTTTTTGGCGATCATCCTGTCACCCTATTTCCTCTTGGCAATGTCCATCAGCAACATCGATGTATTGGTGATGGTACTGCCTATTCTTCTATGGGAATTTGGAGAGGGGAAAAAAGGCCAAAATGTGCTCCGTGGGCTGGCGCTGTCGCTCATGCTCGTAAAACCTCAAGGCGCGCTGCCGGTTGTTCTGTTCCTGGTTTGGAAAAGCCGTAAGGATTGGCGGGGGCTGGCTGTTCAGTTGGCGGTGGCTGCGGCGCTGTTAATTCCGATCAGCCTGGTGGGAAGCCCCCCACTGTTGGCGCAATGGCTGGATAACATCCTCACGCCCTCGGCCATGAACCAGGGTTTCTGGCGTTACAACAACGTCTCGCTGACCCAAAAATGGGGCGTGTGGATCGCGGCGGGCACGTTGCTGCTGGTGGCAAGCGGATTTGCTCTGCTCTTCCGAAAACGTCCTGTCGCCTGGAACAGCAATCAGACCCTGGCCGCGCTTATCCTGTCCTCCATGCTCATGATGCCTTATACCAGTGTGCAAAGTCTGGTGGCTGGCCTGGCCTTGATTCCTTCCTGGCCCGCTTTCCTTTTACAATGGGTAATCATGAGTCTGGGACTCCTTTCCAACAGTTTCTTTGAATCGATCCACGGGTGGAGTTTGCTGGCGGCCACGGGCACATTGCTGCTCTTTTCTCTGACCAACCTTGCCCGGCCCCGTCCGGTCGAATAAATTGACTTGCTTTAGATTGCCTCCGCCCCAACGCCAAAAAGGCAGGCTGCCACGGCAACTCCCAGTGAACCCTCAAAACCGGCTCATTGGGAATTAGCGTGGTGAAATCCGCATTTATGCGGGACCTACCACGGCAACTCCTAGAGAGCTTCAAAACCCGCCAATCTTGCTTTTTTCGCTTATGCTATAATCACCCCCCAGAAAGGTGTGTAGTTCTATGCTGCAAAAAATCGTAAAAATTTTGGGGGGCGACCCCCATAAACGCGAAGTCGAGCGCTTATCCCAAATTGTCGAGCAAATCAACGCCCTCGAGAGCCACTTCGAGGCTCTCAGCGATGAAGCGCTGGCTGCCAAAACCGAAGAGTTCCGGCGGCGCCTGGATGAGGGCGCCACGCTCGAAGACTTGCTGCCCGAAGCCTTTGCCGCGGTGCGCGAAGCCTCTAAGCGCACCATCGGCCTGCGCCACTTCGATGTACAGATGATCGGCGGCATGACCCTCACCAGCAACAAGATTGCCGAGATGCGCACGGGTGAAGGCAAGACCCTGGTCGCCACCCTTCCCCTTTACCTCAACGCGCTTGCTGGTCGCGGCGCGCACCTGGTCACGGTCAACGATTACCTGGCTCGTCGCGACGCCCGCTGGATGGCTCCCATCTATCAGGCATTGGGCATGAGCGTGGGCGTGCTGCAAATGGCGGCCCGCACCGAAAATGGCAAGAATGCCTTTCTGATCGACCTGGAGAAAACTTCGCCGCACGAGGACCAGCACCAACTGCGCATGGTCCACCGGCGTGAAGCCTATGCCGCCGATATCACCTACGGCACCAACTCCGAATTTGGCTTTGATTACCTGCGCGACAATCTGACCAACCGGCTAGAGGATCGCGTGCAGCGCGGGCATTACTTTGCCTTGGTCGACGAGGTGGATAACATCCTCATCGACGAAGCCCGTACCCCGCTGATCATCTCCGGCCCCGCCCAGGATGACTCGGAACAGTATGTGCGCATGGCGGCTGTGGTGCGCCAGCTCCGTCCCGAAGATTACGAAGTGAATGAGAAAGATCGCGCCGTCTCGTTGACCGAAATCGGCGAGACGCATGTAGAAGAACTGCTGCAAACCACCCTGCGAGACCCTGACCGACCCGAAGAGCTCAACCCCGAGCAGGCTCGCCTGATGGGTTTCTTGGAGCAGGCCTTGCGCGCCCAATACCTCTACCGCCGCAACAAGGACTACCTGGTGCAGGCTGGCAAAGTGGTCATTGTGGACGAGTTCACCGGGCGGCTCATGCCTGGGCGGCGTTGGTCCGAGGGTTTGCACCAGGCTGTGGAAGCCAAAGAAGGCGTGAAGGTGGAGCCAGAAAACGTCACCTACGCCACCATCACGCTGCAGAATTACTTCCGCATGTATGCGAAGCTGGGCGGCATGAGCGGCACCGCGCTGACCGAGGCAGAAGAGTTTTATAAGATTTACAAGCTGGACGTGCTGCCCATTCCCACCAACCTGGAATTCAGCGCAGCCAAGAATAATGCTCCATTCGTCACCGTGGACGCCAAGGATGAACTGAACTACAAGTACACCTATTACGCCCGCCGCGACGACCCCCAACGGAAAGCGATTTATTACCGCCGCAAAGACTACCCCGATGTGGTTTTCCGCTCTGGCGAGGCCAAACTGCGCGCCATCACCATGGAAATTCTGAGTCTCTATTGTATGGGCCGCCCGCAGCTGGTTGGCACCACTTCGGTGGAGCATTCCGAGCGGCTTTCAGATCGCCTGGACTCTGAGATGTTGCGCCGCTTGATGCAGGTCCAGATTCTGCGGGATATGTACATTGAGAAGAACAAGATTGAGATCACCGAGCGGGCCATTGCCGAGCTCAAGCCGCTGGATCGCAAGATCGACGAGATTGACACCGGCGAGTTGCGCCAGTTGGCTCGCACGCTGGGTCTGACCCTGTCCTTCAACCCCGAGGATCCAGAAAATCTGTCTCGTATACGAAAAATTCTGGGCATCGCCGTTGAGAACGAAGGGCGGTTGCTGAACGCGCTCAAAGCGGGCATTCCGCACCAGGTGTTGAACGCGCGCAAGCATGATGAGGAATCCAAGATCATTGCGCGGGCGGGCGCCTTTGGCGCAGTGACCATCGCCACCAACATGGCCGGTCGCGGCGTTGATATCAAGCTGGGCGGCGAGATGGATGAGGAAATCCTGGCCGACGCCAACCGCGTGCTCGAGCGGGCCGGTCATGACGCTTACAACATGAACAATCTGGAACGCAAAGCCGCGCTGGAAAAGCTGACCGCCGAGGATTTCGGTATCTACGAAGAACAGGTCAAGGCTTTCTTGCAGTACATGGATGAAATGGACCGCGTGCGTGAGTTGGGCGGTTTGCACGTCATCGGTTCCGAACGTCACGAAGCCCGCCGCATCGACAACCAGTTGCGTGGACGCGCCGCCCGTCAGGGTGACCCCGGTTCTTCGCGCTTCTTCCTGGCCTTGGACGACGACTTGATGCGCCTGTTTGGCGGCGCGCAGGTGGAAGGGTTGATGGCCCGTCTGAACATCGACGAAAGTGTCCCGATTGAGAGCGGCATGGTTGGACGGTTGGTAGAGCAGTCGCAGACGCGGGTGGAAGGCGCGAACTTTGACGTGCGCAAACATTTGCTCGAGTATGATGATGTGCTCAATGCCCAACGCAAGCGCATTTATGAACAGCGTGACCGGGTATTCACCAAAGATGATCTCAGCGACGATGTGTCCGAAATGCTGGAGATCGAGCTGCAGAGCCGCATTCCACAAGAATTGAAGAGTGAAGAAGGCCCCTGGAAGCTGCTGGCTTACCTGCAAGACGTCCAGCCGGACATCGTCTTTGGCAACATTCGCTACCCATCCTTTGCCAAGCGCCTGTTGATCTCTGAACTGCAAGATCGCCGGCCAGCCCAGGGCGCGACCACTGCGCACCTGCGCGCCGAGTTGCTTGGCCTGGCTTCGCGCGCTCTGCAAGCCGAGCGGGAACACATTTTGCGCAGCTTTGCCGAAATGATCGAGCGCACCGAAGAGCAGATGGCGACTCAACGCGAGGATCGCTTTGAAGCCCTGGATAACTTCGTCCAGTCGCTGGATGATGTCGATGAGCAGGGTCAACAGCGGCGGCCCACCGAGTTGGCCGAAGAGTTGGGCGGCTTGATCCGCCTGCCAAACTTCCGCCTGAACAATGAACAGATGCGTTGGCTGTCCGATGACCCCGAACAACTCAAGGATTCATTGCGCGAGCAGATCGACCTGTACCTGGTTAATTTAAACATCAACCGGCTGGCGGGCGCGGTGGAGCGTCGCCTGGGCGAGAGCCTGAACCTGCGCCCTGAGACTTTCAAGGACATGGACTGGGACGAGATTGTCGCCACGCTCACCGAAGAGACAGGTCGCGTCTTTGACCGCCAGGTCGACCGGCTGGTGGGCAGCGGCGGGCAGATTGCTCGGGATATCGACCCACTCATCGACCGGCTGGACGGTTACCCCACCGACCTGGACTCGCTGCTGGATTTGTTGGCAGCCATGGAGCTGGGAACCAAGGTGGTCTTTGACCGCCGCAGTCACCGCCAGGGCACCGTCCGCACCACTCGCCTGCGTTATGTCTACCTGACCGCGCAATTGCTCGGACAGGTGAACCCGCAAAAACTGACCGAGGACGTGCTGGAACATCTTTCTGGCGCGCAGGAAGCGCTGAAAGAAGTTTACGGCAAGGTGGAAGGAGCCATCTTACAGCAGAACCACATTCCCCTCAATCAGTTCTCGCCTTCCCAGGTCCCGCACCTGAAAGACGCCCTGGGCGAGGAGGTGCTGGCGGGCATGGCTGACAAATATATCGAGGAGATCGACCCCGAACAGCGCGAGGTGCTCGAATCGGTGCTGGGCTGGTGGCGGCAAAACCAGCTTCATCGACAGGTGCTTTTGGGAGTCATTTCGGAGTTATGGGTCGATTACCTGACCCGCGTCGAGGCGTTGCGGGTGTCGATTGGGCTGGAAGCCTATGCCCAGCGCGACCCACTGGTGCAATACAAGAGCCGCGCCTCTGAGATGTTCGCCGGACTGTTGAGCGAAATTCGCGCCGGGGTGATCAGTCGCATGTTCAGCGTTCGCCCGCGCGTGGCTGCTCCAGCCCAGACAACGCCAACCCCAGCGCCGGCTGGGTCGGGGCAGAGTCTGCCCCCAGGCGGGTTCCAGCGCGCCGAACAGCCCCCCCAGGCTGATTCACTTGCTGGGAAAAAGAAACGCAAACGGCATTAATCGCCACAGCGAACAAACCTTATTGGGGGAGATTGCGATTTTGAGGTGTTTGC